>CANJXQ010000089.1 GCA_947478805.1 Betaproteobacteria bacterium
CGTGGGCGAAAACGCCAAGACCTACCAGACCGAATACGGCAACATCTCGGCAGCCTCCATCGGCACCATCCAGCGCGGCCTGCTGGAGCTCGACCAGCAGGGGGCGGAGCAGCTCTTCGGCGAACCGGCACTCGACATCGCCGACCTGATGCAGACCGACGGCAAGGGGCGCGGCATGGTGAACATCCTCGCTGCCGAGACGCTGATGAATTCGCCCAAGCTGTACTCGACCTTCCTGCTGTGGCTGCTGTCGGAGCTCTTCGAACACCTGCCGGAAGTGGGTGACGCGGACAAGCCGAAAATGGTGTTCTTCTTCGATGAGGCGCACCTCCTCTTCAACGAAGCGCCGAAGTCCCTGCTCGAGAAAATCGAACAGGTGGTGCGCCTCATCCGCTCCAAGGGTGTCGGCGTGTATTTCGTGACGCAAAACCCGCTCGACATCCCTGAGTCGGTGCTGGGGCAACTGGGCAATCGCGTGCAGCACGCCCTGCGCGCCTTCACGCCCAAGGACCAGAAGGCGGTGAAGGCCGCCGCGCAGACCATGCGCGCCAACCCCAAGCTCGACACCGAGACCGCCATCACCGAGCTGGGCGTGGGCGAGGCGCTGCTGTCTTTCCTCGACGACAAGGGCCGCCCCGGCATGGTCGAGCGCGGCTTCATCGTGCCGCCGGCATCCCGCCTCGGCCCGCTGAACGCGGCCGAACGCGACGCAGTCATCAAGGGCTCGGTCATTTACGGCCACTACGAACAGGTCGTGGACCGCGAGTCAGCGTATGAAAAACTCAAGGGCCGGGCTGCGCAGAAACAGGGCCCCGCAGCGCAGCCTCCAGGCGCCGCATCGGCGCCCGAGGCGGGGGCGGGCAGCGTGATGGGAAATATCAGCGGCGCCCTCGGCACCATTCTCGGCGGCACGACCGGCCCCCGCGGCGGCCATCGCGAGGGCGCACTGGAAATCGTGGCGCGCAGCGCCGCACGGGCGATCGGCTCGCAGGTCGGCCGCGAAATCATCCGGGGGGTGTTGGGCTCCATCCTCGGCGGCGGCAAGCGTCGCTAGCAACGTTCAACGTCAATAAGGAACAGCACATGGATCTCGGAATCAAAGGCAAGGCAGCGCTGGTCTGCGGCGCGAGCAAGGGGCTTGGACGCGGCTGTGCGGACTCACTGGCCCGCGAAGGCTGCCGACTCACCATCGTGGCACGCGATCGCCAGCAGATCGAGCAAGCCGCGGGGGAAATCCGCGCAGCAACCGGCGCCACGGTCATTGCCGTCGCAGCAGACATCACCACCCCGGAAGGTCGGACTGCCGCGCTGGCCGCATGCCCCAACCCGGACATCCTCATCAACAACGCCGGCGGCCCGCCGCCCGGCAATTACCGCGACCTGACGCGCGAGCAGTGGCTGGCGGCGTTGAACGCCAACATGCTCACGCCCATCGATCTCATCCAGGCCACCATCGACGGCATGATCGCAAGAAAATTCGGCCGCATCGTCAACATCACCTCCAGTACGGTGAAGGCGCCCATCGAATTCCTCGGCCTGTCCAACGGCGCGCGCGCCGGGCTTACCGGTTTCGTCGCCGGTGTCGCACGCACCGTGGCCAAGCACAACGTCACCATCAACGGACTCCTGCCCGGCACCTTCAACACCGACCGCATCAGGAGCGTGCTCAAGGGGGCCGCCGCGCAACGCGGCGTGGGCGTGGACGAAATCGTCAACGAACGCGCACTGTCGATTCCTGCCGGCCGCATGGGTGAGCCCGGGGAGTTCGGCGAAGCCTGCGCGTTCCTGTGCAGCGCGCAAGCGGGTTTCATCACCGGCCAGAACATCCTCATCGATGGCGGCGCCTACCCGGGCACGCTGTAAGAAGCGGCCGGCCTCCCGGACCTGCCCTTTACCCGAATCGTCCCTGAATTGTTGAAACGACTGTTCGGCAAATTCGCCGGCACCGCAGCGGCGACCGACGCGCAGATTGCGGCTCGCGTCGATGCGTTGTACGCCGAAGCGTCCGCGGCCTGGCAGGGCAATCAGCACGCCACCGCGGTTGATCGCGCGGCCGATGCCATTGCGCTGGACCCGACGCTGCCTGCGCTGCACTACCTGCAAGGCTGCGCGCTGTTCGCGCTGGAGCGACACAACGAGGCTGCGGCAGCCATGCAACGCTGCCTCGCGCTCCACCCCGCTTACCCGCTGGTTCTGAACGCCGAGGCGCACGCCGCGCTGTCGCTGGCCCGTTCGGACATCGCACGCGGCATGGCCCCGGCGAGCGAGCCGCCTTACCGAGGCGGACCACAACGCATCTCGGTGATCATCTGCTCGATTACGCCGCAGAAATTCGAACGCGTGAGCACCCACTATCATCGGCTGCTCGACGGCGTGCCGCACGAGATCGTTGGCATCCATGACGCCCGCTCCCTGTGCGAGGGCTACAACCGCGGCATGCGACAGGCCACTGGCGACCTGCTGGTGTTTTCGCACGACGACATCGAAATCGCCTCCCCCGACTTTGCCGACAAACTGCGCAATCGCCTGCAGGACCATGAGCTGATCGGGGTCGCCGGAACAACCCAGCTCGCCGGCCGCGGCTGGATCTACGATCGCTGGCCACACATGCACGGCCAGGTGGGCATGCCTCCCGATGATGGCAGCATGGGGATCATCGTCACCCCCTACCGCATGCGCGGAGCCGTTACCCCCGGCGCGCAGGCCCTCGATGGCGTGCTGCTCGCCTGCCGGCGCGAGCTTGCCCTCGATCTCGCCTTTGACGAGGCGACGTTCGACGGCTGGCACCTCTACGATTTCGACTTCAGTTTTCGCGCCTGGCGCGCCGGGCGTGCCGGCACGGTCTGCCACGACCTGTTGCTGGTGCACGCCTCGAAGGGTGGATTCGGACCCGATTGGTTACGTTACGCTGCGCGCTTCATCGAGAAGCACCGCGATGCCCTGGGGCCGATCGAGTCCCTTGGCACGACCGAGCTGCCGCAGCTTCCCGCCGTGTTGCTGCGCTCGACGGCGGAATGGCGGCTCTTCACCGCGCATCTTTGCGCTCGTGAGGATTGAGCGTATCGTGTGGCCGGTCAATCCAATTACGAGGAGAATCCCCATGCGCCTGAGCCCTACCTTCGCGCGTTTCGCGCTGTCATCGATGGCGCTGTCATCGATGACATTGCTTGCATCTGTCCCGGCCGGCGCCCAGACCGTCGTCAAGTACGGCGTGGCGGCGATCTCGATGAGCCATGCCCCGGCCATGATGGCGGTGGCAGCACCGGAAATTTTCGCCAAGCACGGCATCCGCATGGACCTCACCGATTTTCGCGGCAATTCGCAGAACTGCCTGACAGCCATGATCACGGGCGCGGTTGAAACCTGCCAGACCGGTACAACCACCGGCACCGATGCCATCGCCGAAGGCGCCAATATCAAGGGCATCGCCGTCATCATCGGGCCCATCAGCGAAATCGTGCTCTCGGCAAAGAGCGTGGCCAAACTCGGCGGCGTCAACGCCACCAGTCCGCTGGCCGATCGCATGCGCGCGCTCAAGGGCCTGCGCCTGGTTTCATCCGGCCCGGGCACCGCGCACTACGTGACGTTGGATGCCATGATGAAGAAGGCCGGGATGAGCATCTCCGACATCAAGTTCCGAACCCTGGGCGACACCATCGCCATGATGGAGGGCATCCGCAACGACCAGATCGACGGCGCCATGTGGACCGTCGGCACGCTGGCCGGCGTGTTGGCCGACAAATCGGGCGTGCGCTGGATCAACGTCGCGGGCGGCGAGGTGCCGGAATTCCGCGGCGTGCCCTATGTCACCACCTACGCGCAGACGGCCTGGGTGGAAAAGAACCCCGACACCGTGGCGCGCGTCCATGCGGCGCTGTCCGATGCCACGGCGGCAATGAAGAAAGAGCCGGCGAAGTACTCCAAGCTTCTGAAGGACAAGTACTTCCCGCAAATGGACCAGGCCCTGTGGGACGAGAGCTACAAGCAAGGCGTGCCATCGCTGCTGGACGGCGCCCGCGCCCCCAAGGCGAGCTGGGAATATTTCCTCCAGCTGCAGGCGGAAAACACCAAGAAGGACTATTCGAAAGCCGCCTGGGAACGCGCGCTGATCCCCGCAGCGCAGTCGAAATAGTCAAAGAACCGGTTGCAAGATTCATTTTGCAACCGTCCAATGTAGGGGAGTATGAGGGGATGTATCCCCTTCATTTTGAAACGGACTCAAGATCAAGACCGACGCGACTGCCGGTCTTGCCTTGCCCTGAGTGCAAGCCTGCGCCTTGCCTCTAATGATTGGATCGGCATGAGCTTCGGCACCAACGTCTACAACTTCACCCAGTATGGCAACGACGTCCCCGGACTGATCGAATTCGTTCGCACCGCGGACGAACTGGGTTTTCACAACATGCGCTTTCTCGATCACGTGATCGGCATCGTCGCAGAGAAACACGGCGGCATCGCGCAGACGCCCTACACCAACAAGAGCTACATCCACGAAATCTTCACCCTGATTGCCTACCTTGCCGCGCTAACCCAACGCATCCAGTTCGTCACCGGCGTGCTGGTGCCGACGCAGCGCGAAACCTGCCTGGTGGCCAAGCAGGCGGCCGAGATCGACATCCTATCCGGCGGGCGCCTGCGCCTGGGCATGGGCGTGGGCTACAACGCCGTCGAATTCGAGACCCTGGGCGCGGACTTCAAGACGCGCGGCAAGCGCTTCGAGGAACAGGTCGCGGTGATGCGCGCCTTCTGGACGCAAGAGGAAGTCAACTACAAGGGTCGGTGGCACAACATCCGCGACGCCAGCCTGGCGCCCCTGCCCATACAGCGCCCCATCCCCATCTGGTTCGGCATGGGGCGCATGTACGCGCCCGTGCCGTCGGACGCCATCCTCGAGCGCGTCGGCAGGCTCGCCGATGGTTGGCTGCCGATGATCCAACCCGGCCCCGAGGGGCGGGAGTGCGTGCGCAAGGTGCACGCCGCCGCCCGCGCAGCAGGCCGCGACCCGGCGAAGCTCGGCATGGATGTGAGCCTTGTGGTTGCCGACAAGTCGAAGTCGAAGCTCATCGACGAGGTCAAGGCTTTCCGGGAACTGGGCGCAACCTACATCAACGCCTATTTTCCGGCGTCCTCCGCGAAGGGCGAAATCGAGTCGATGAAGCGATTCCGCGGCGAGGTCATGGACTCCTTTGCCTGAGGCTGCGCTGACATTTCCTGAAACACCGGCAAGACATCGAAACCTGCACAGGGAGCAGCGATGAAGTTCGGCACCAACGTCTACAAGTTCACACAGTACGGCGAGGATCTCGCGGGCACGGTCGAGTTCATCAAGACGGCCGAGGATCTGGGTTTCCACCATGTGCGCTTTCTCGACCACGTGGTCGGTATCATCGCCGAGCGCCACGGCGGCATCATGCAGACGCCCTACACCTCGCAGAGCTACATCCATGAAGTGTTCACCTTCATGGCTTATCTCGCCGGGCAGACCAAGCGAATCCGCTTCGTGACCGGCGTGCTGATCCTGCCACAGCGACCCACGCTGCTGGTCGCCAAGCAGGCGGCCGAAGTGGACATCTTGTCGGGCGGGCGCCTCACGCTGGGCGTGGGCGTCGGCTACAACCCGATCGAGTTCCGTGCCATGGGAGGCAACTTCGCCGACCGCGGGCAGGTATTCGAGGAGCAGGTCGAAGTGCTGCGCCTGCTGTGGACCAAGGAGGACGTGACCTACAAGGGCCGCTTCCACGATATCCAGGATTCCTGCCTCGCCCCACTGCCGGTGCAGCGTCCCATCCCCCTCTGGTTCGGCTTCGGCCGGCGCATCACGCCGATCCCGCCGGACAAGGTATTGCGACGCGCCGGGCGGCTGGCCGACGGCTGCTTGCCGCAGTGGCTGCCGGGCGACCCGGCGGCGCGCATTGCCCTCGGAAAAATCCATGCCGCCGCACGCGAAGCCGGGCGCAATCCGGACGACCTCACGGTGGAAATGAGCATCTACGCGGACGGAAAGGACAAGGCCGAGCTCATCGACGAAGTCAAGCGCACGCGCGACTTCGGCGCCCACCAGATCCACATTCGCTGGGACGGCCTCAAATCGGTAAAGGAAAACATCGAGGCCATCAAGCGCTTCCGGGAAGTCATGGACGCATTCTGAGGGTGCCTGACTGAAATTCCATCAAACGCGCCAAGGACTTAGAGTGCCTAACAATGCGAGGGGAAACATCCCCTCGCGCTCCCCTAAGTCAGGGCGCCTAACGGCAATTCTGTTAGGCGCTCTTAGACGCCCCCGTTTTGCGCCTTCCACACCTCCCCGCAACACCCGGCCGAATGGGCTTGCAGCCCCCCCCCGCAACCCGTGCCCGCCCGCGACATTATGATTTATCATCCGCACCTCGGCGCCACCCTGGCGCCAGAAACCACATCAGGAGAATTCACGATGTCCGCATCAACCAGAACCCCTTTCACGAAGGCGACGGTGCTTGCCGTTGCTTCGGCCGCGGCCCTCGCCGCCGGCGCAGCATCCGCCCAGACCACGGTCAAGTTCGGCGTCGCCGCCATGAGCACGAGCTTCACCACCAGCCTGATGGCCGGCTCCAACCCGGAGATCTATGCCAAGCATGGCATCAAGATGGACATCACCGATTTCCGCGGCAACACCAACAACTGCATCGCCGGTGTACTGTCGGGTGCCGTCGATTTCTGCCAGGTCGGCTCGACGTCGGTCTCGGACGCCATCCAGGAAGGCGGCAACTTCCGAGCAGTGGCCATCGTCACCAAGCCGCTGGGCGAAATCGTTCTCGGCGCGAAACAGATTGCCCGTCTGGGTGGCGTCACCGCCAAGAGCCCGCTGGTCGATCGCGTCAAGGCGATGAAGGGCCTGCGCATCACTTCCTCGGGCCAAGGCACGCCGCACTACCTCGCCCTCGACGCCCTCATGCAGGTTGGAGGCCTGAGCGCCAATGACCTGAAGTTCCGCCCCCTGTTCGACCCAGTGGCCATGCAGGAAAGCATTCGCAACGACCAGATCGACGGCTCGCTGTGGACGGTAGGCACGCTGGGCAACATCCTTGCCGACGGTACCGGCGTGAGCTGGATCAACATGGCCGCAGGCGAAGTCCCCACCGTCAGCCCGATGCCCTACACCATGGTCATCGCCATGAACCCCTACATCGAGAAGAACACGCCCACCATCGTCAGGATGCGCGCCGCCTTGGCGGAGTCCGTGACGGAACTGGCCGCCAACCCTGCCAAGTACTCGGCATCGGTGAAGGCCAAGTACTTCCCGCAGATGGACCAGGGCGCGTGGGATGCCGGCTTCAAGTACATCCCGACCGCCTTCTTCCCCGGCGCGACCGTGCCGAAGTCGGCGTGGGACTACATGCTGAAGCTGCAGGCCGCCTCCACGAAGAAGACCTACGACAAGGCGACCTACGAGAAGGCCGTGATTCCCGAAGCGCAGCTGAAGTAGGTCGGATCTGCTTCAATAGCCGGGCCGTTAGCCTGGAACTCGAAGGGCGGCAGCGATGCCGCCCTTTTCTTTTGCCCCTCCCGTGCGGCAATTCGCATGCGGCCCCCGCACAGGCACAGTGAGCCGGGCGTGGCCTCGGCACGAATGCATTATGATTCCCCACGCTTGAATACCTGCACTTGGAAAGGAAACCTCCATGGAAAAAGTCGTCAAGATGAATTCGGGCCGCAGCATTCGCGAGCAGGTCAGCGACGCGGAGTGGCAAACGCGCGTGGATCTCGCCGCGTGCTACCGGCTGATGGCGCACTACCGGATGACCGACCTCATCTACAACCACATCACGGCGCGCGTTCCCGGCGCGGACCATCACGTGCTGATCAACGATTACGGCCTGCACTACGAGGAGATCACGGCCTCGAACCTGCTCAAGATCGACCTGGAGGGCAACGTGCTCCTCGCGCAGAACCCGGACTGCGATGTGAACTATCCGGGCTACGTGATCCACAGCGCGGTGCATTCGGCGCGCGAGGACGCCGCGTGCGTCATCCACACGCACACGCGGGCCACCATGGCGGTGGCCGCCATGCAGTGCGGGCTCCTGCCGCTCAGCCAGATCGCCATGCGCTTCTACAAACGCATCAGCTACCACGACTACGAAGGCCCGGCCGTCGACCTCGATGAACGCGTGCGCCTGGTGGCCGACCTGGGCAAGACCGACGCGATGCTGCTGCGCAATCACGGCACCCTGGTGGTGGGCCGCAGCGTGGCCGAAGCCTTCAACCTGATCTATTTTCTTGAAATGGCCTGCCAGGCGCAGGTGGACACCCTCTCCAGCGGGATGCCTTACATCCTGCCCGCGACAGCGGCGGCGGAAAAAGCGGCCAGCGTCATGCAGCCGGTGAATGACAGCCCGCACGGCAGCATGGACGGCTCGCGCGAGTGGCCTGCGATGATCCGCATGATGGATCGCAAGGACCCCTCGTTCAGGAACTGACATCCGGCATCCTTGGCGTCCGGACAATCGGGCGCTGCGCATGGCCTTGCGATGCATCAAAGCCGGCGCGTGCAACGGGCACTACACTCGCACTATTGCCATTCAAGTGCGCTGCTCATGAACACTCCACGTGATACCTGGTCCGGACGGCTGGGGTTCCTGCTGGCCACCATCGGCTCGGCAGTGGGAATCGGCAGCATCTGGAAATTCCCCTACGAAGTCGGCTCCAACGGCGGCGGCGCCTTCGTGTTGTGCTACGTCGTGGGGCTCGCGCTTATCGTCGTGCCGCTGATGTTTGCCGAGTTCGCCATCGGCCGGCGCGGCGGAGGCGATCCGGCGGCAAGCATGCGCGCCGTGCTGCAAAACGGGGGGCCATCTGCCGGGAATCCGGGCGGACCATCCAGCCATTGGGGCGCGGTGGGCATCAGCGGGGTGATCACCGGCTTCCTCATCCTCAGCTTCTACGCCGTGATCGGCGGCTGGATGCTCGGCTATGCCATCGATACTGCTGCAAACGGCCTGGCCGGCGCAACCGCCCAGTCGGTAAAGGCGCATTACGAGGCATTCCTCGCGTCGCCCGCGCAAATGACGCTGTACCACGCCATCTTCATGGCGGCGACCGCGGTCATCGTGGCGCGCGGCGTCGCCAACGGCATCGAGGCCGCATCCAAGGTGCTGATGCCGATACTGTTCGTCCTGATGCTCGCGCTGGCGGCCTATTCCATCGTCGAAGGCGACTTCGCTGCCACCCTGCGTTACCTGTTCGTGCCGGACCTCGCGCACCTCACGGCGCGCACGGCGCTCGACGCCATCGGCCTGGGATTCTTTTCCATCGGTGTCGGTCTCGGGCTCATGATCACCTATGCGGCGCATGCCGGCATCGAAGTCAACCTGCGGCAGATTGCCATCTGGTCGGTTCTTGCCGACACGGTGATCTCCTTTCTTGCCGGATTCGCGGTGTTTCCCGTGGTGTTCGCGCACGGCCTCGACCCCGCCGCCGGCCCGGGCCTCGTATTCGTCACCCTGCCCCTGGCGTTCGCGCAGATGCCCTTCGGCACTGTGGCCGCCAGCGGCTTCTTCCTGTTGCTTTTCATCGCAGCGCTCGCCTCGGCAATTTCGATGCTCGAACTGGTGGTAGCCATGCTCACGCGGCGTTTCGACTGGAGCCAGTCCAAGGCCACGACCATCGCGGCCTCGCTGTGCTTTGTCGCCGGCATTGCCACGGTGCTTTCCTTCAACCTGTGGTCTGGGTGGCACCCGCTGGCAGGCTTAAGCGACAGGCCTGGCATCCATTCGGCGACGCTGTTCGATCTTCTCGACTACCTGACCTCCAATGTCCTGTTGCCGGCCGGCGGCTTCGGGCTGGCGGTGTTCGCCGGATGGGTCGTGCCCCGCAAGCTGCTGGACGAGGAACTGGGCCTGTCCCGCACCGGCGCGCGCGCCCTGCACTTCCTGCTTCGCTATGTCGCACCCGTCGGCATTGCCGCGGTCGGCATCGGAAGCATGTTCTCCTGAAATCTCCGAGCTGGCGAGGGGAAACACCCTCCTCGCCCCCCCCTGACAAGGCGACTGATGGCGGAGTTCCCTGCTGCCACGGCGGACAACAACCCGGAACATAATAGTCTTTACCTATTAAACTATTCGTAACAATTCATTGGATTGACTACATCCCGGCCGGTACATTGCGTCCATCGGAATCCAATTGACAGGATTCGACCGATGGATCAGTGCGCAGGCGCACATCCCCGCGCACGGTCCAGTAGTAGATTGCAAACAAACACAGGAGACAACCATGTCAAGCGAACCAAAGTGCCCATTCGCCGGTAACGCCCGCACCAACACCGTCGCCGGAGCCCAATCCAATGCAGACTGGTGGCCCAACCAGTTGAAGCTGGGCATCCTGCACCAGCACTCCCCGAAGTCCGACCCCATGGGCGAGGCGTTCAACTACGCCGAGGAATTCAAGCGCCTCGACCTCAACGCCGTGGTCAAGGACCTGCATGCCCTGATGACGACTTCGCAGGACTGGTGGCCGGCTGACTGGGGCCATTACGGCGGCCTGATGATCCGCATGGCCTGGCACAGCGCCGGCACCTACCGCACCAGCGATGGACGAGGCGGCGCCGGCACCGGCAACCAGCGCTTTGCGCCCCTCAACAGCTGGCCGGACAACGGCAACCTCGACAAGGCCCGCCGCCTGCTGTGGCCGATCAAGCAGAAGTATGGTCGCAAGATATCCTGGGCCGACCTGATGATCCTTGCCGGCAACGTTGCGCTGGAATCCATGGGCTTCAAGACCTTCGGTTTCGCCGGCGGCCGCGAGGACATCTGGGCGCCCGAAGAAGACATCTACTGGGGCTCCGAGAACACCTGGCTGGGCGACAAACGCCACGCCGGCGAGCGCAAGCTCGAGCATCCGCTCGGCGCGGTGCAGATGGGGTTGATCTATGTGAACCCGGAAGGCCCGAACGGCAACCCGGACCCGGTGGCCTCCGGCCGCGATGTGCGCGAAACCTTCGCACGCATGGCCATGAACGACGAGGAGACCGTGGCGCTGGTTGCCGGCGGCCACACCTTCGGCAAGGCCCATGGCGCGGGCGACACCAAACTGGTCGGCCCGGAACCTGAAGGCGCTCCGATCGAGGCGCAGGGCCTGGGCTGGATCAACAAGCTCGGCAGCGGCCGCGGCGTGCACACCACCACAAGCGGCATCGAAGGCGCCTGGAAACCGAATCCAACGAAATGGGACAACGGCTACTTCGACATGCTGTTCGGCTACGAGTGGGAGCTGACCAAGAGTCCGGCCGGCGCCCACCAGTGGGTGGCCAAGAACGTGAAGCCGGAGCACATGATTCCGGACGCGCACGACCCGTCAAGGAAATCCCCCCCGATGATGACCACGGCCGACCTGTCGCTGCGCTTCGATCCGGCCTACGAGAAGATCTCGCGCCGCTTCCACCAGGACCCGAAGGCGTTCGCCGATGCCTTTGCCCGCGCCTGGTTCAAGCTGACGCACCGCGACATGGGCCCGGTCGCCCGCTACCTCGGCCCGCTGGTGCCCAAGGAAGTGCAGATCTGGCAGGACCCGATCCCCGCCGTTGACCACAAACTGATCGATGCGCAGGACATTGCCGCACTGAAAACCAAAGTGCTTGCATCCGGCCTCTCCATCTCCCAGTTGGTCACCACGGCCTGGGCATCTGCCGCAACATTCCGCGGCTCGGACAAGCGCGGCGGGGCGAATGGCGCACGCATCCGTCTCGCGCCGCAAAAGGACTGGGAGGTCAACCAGCCGGCTGAACTGGCGAAGGTCCTGCAGAAACTGGAAGCGATCCAAAAGGAGTTCAACGGCGCGCAGTCCGGTGGAAAAAAGGTTTCGCTGGCCGACCTGATCGTCCTCAGTGGCTGCGCAGCCGTCGAGGCTGCGGCGAAGAAGGCCGGACAGGAAGTGAAGGTGCCCTTCTCTCCAGGGCGCATGGATGCATCGCAGAAAGAAACCGATGTGGACTCTTTCGCCGTGCTGGAGCCGGCCGCCGATGGATTCCGCAATTACGTCCGCAAGGGATTCGAGGCATCGGCGGCCGAGCTGCTGGTGGACAAGGCGCAACTGCTGACGCTGACCGCCCCCGAGATGACGGTGCTGATCGGCGGCCTGCGCGCCCTGAATGCAAACTTCGCGCAGTCGGAACACGGGGTATTCACCCAGTGGCCCGAAACATTGACCCATGATTTCTTCGTCAATCTCCTCGACATGAGAACAAAGTGGCAGAAGTCCGCCGCTTCTGAATACGTGTTGGAGGGGCGCGACCGCGCGACGGGCGATCTCAAGTGGACGGGTACGCTCGTCGACCTCGTCTTCGGTTCGAACGCGCAGCTGCGGGCCCTTGCTGAAGTCTATGCGAGCAGCGACGCGCAGCAGAAGTTCACGCAGGACTTCGTGGCGGCCTGGAGCAAGGTGATGAACCTTGGTCGTTACGATCTGAAGTGAGCGATGAGGTGATTTCGGAAGATCGGTGTTGAAAATGCAGGATTGAACACTCTGCATTGCGTCAACCAACGAACAGGTTGGCCACAAATCCCGGCGACGCTTCGGCGTCTCCGGGATTTTGCATTTTCATGCCAGTCTTCGGTGATTGTTCTATAGTCCGGACAGCCAATGGACTTCGGGCAGGGAACAAATGGAAATCATCGACGCGCAAGTGCATACCTGGGATCTCGAACGTCCGGATTTCCCGTGGCAGCTGAATACCGGCGATGCCGCCACCGACGCGCGCCGGCGCGAACATTTCGGCGCGCATACCGTCACGGCAGAGCAGCTCCTCGCGGCGATGGATGCGGCCGGCGTGGACGCAGCGCTGGCCGTCTCCCTGCCCATCTACGGCTTCAGCAATGCCTACGCGCTGCATGCTGCCGCAAAGAGCGCCGGGCGTATCGGCGTGGTGGGACTCATCGACCCCGAATTGCCGGACGTGGAGGAGCGCGTGCGCAACTGGCGCGCCACCCCGGGCATGCTCGCGCTGAGGACCACGCTTTACATCGATCGCGAAGTCGAATCGGTGCGCCACGGGCCCATGCGCCGCGTGCTGGCGGCGGCCGAGCGCCATGACGTGCCGATGTGCGTCTATCCGCCGGGGCGACTGGCTGAAATGGAAGCGTTGGCGCGCGACTTCCCCAACCTGCAATTCATCGTCGACCACATCGGGCTGGCGCAACCGCCGGTCATCTGCGACCTGTCGCCCGAGCCGTTCAAGGGTTTCGAGGGCCTCCTGCGCCTTGCCGCCTATCCCAACGTCACGGTCAAGGCCACCGGCCTGCCCTCGCTGTCGCACCAGAAGTTTCCCTTCCGCGACACCTGGCCGGCGCTGCTGCAAGTGATCGACGCCTTCGGGCCTGCGCGCGTCATGTGGGGCACCGATTTCACCCGCGTGCCGGTGCCATATCGCGAAGGCGTCGAGTACATTCGCGAAGTCGGGAGTTGGTCCGACGCCGAGCGCGCACAAATCATGGGCGGGACCTTGAGAAGGATTTTCCGCTGGTAGCTGGCGATCCATCCGCAACGCTGCGCGCCGCCACCAGCCCCCCCCCCGCATAACCCAACAGGGAAAGACAACCATGAAGAAGAACACACCGGATCTGATCAAGGCGGGACGCCTGCATGCCGCGGTCGAGGCGAAGATGGACCTGGAGCAGACGCTCGCCACCATGGAGGCCCCTTACTACTATGAAATCTGGCCGCTCGGCCTGCGCATGGAGGGCTACGACAACGCCCGCAAGTATTACGAGTACCACTTCAAGACGCTGCGGCCGCGCATTGTCGGCCGCGACATCATCGGCGAGTGGGAAGGCGACGACGGCATCGTGCTCGAGCACTACATGCACGTTCGCATGGACGACGGCACCATCGAGAAATTCCGCTTCATGGCGGTGATCGCGTTCGGCGAGCGCGGCGTTGCGGGCGAGCGCATCACCGCCGACGAGCGCCTGTTCCGGCTGCTGTTCGGCCCGCTGCTCGACACCGCGTTCCGGCCCATCACCCCGCCCTGAATGCCGCGGCAGGCGATCCCCCGGCATGCGCATGCCGGGGATGGCAGATATCATTCCCGCGCAACGCAACGAAGGAACACCATGAACGTGACGAACGCAATGACGGTGACACCGCTGCCGCAATCACTCGGCGCCACAGTGAGCGGCCTGGACGTGCGGGGGGGGCTTTCGCCCGATGCGGTGAAGGCGCTCCATGACGCCTGGTACCGGCACCAGGTGCTCTTTTTCCCGCAGCTCAACCTGACCCAGGAGGAGCACATCGCCTTCGGCAGCGTTTTCGGCGAATTATCGGCCGTCAGCCCGGCCAAGGACGATTACCGCAACCTGAAGAAGATCGGGCCCAAGGGCGAGATCTTCGTGCTCGATAGCGCCGACAAGCGCGCCGACGTCTGGCACAGCGACGTGAGCTTCACCAGGGTGCCCCCCATCGGTTCCCTGCTGTCCATGCAGGTTTGCCCGGACAAGGGCGGCGACACCATCTGGTCGAACCAGTACGCCGCCTACGATGCGCTGAGCCCGGCGATGCGATCGCTCGTGGATGGGCTCGACGCCGAGCACGGCCGCAGCACCACGGGCAGCTCGATCCATCCGGTGGTGCTGCGCCACGCGGTTACCGGCCGGCCCGCGCTTTACGTGAGCCGCGGCTTCACCGCGCGCATTGTCGGCCTCACGGCCATCGAAAGCGAAGGCCTGCTCGCCCTGCTGTTTCGCCACTGCGAGCAGCCGGAGTTCCAGACGCGCTGGAAGTGGCACGCCGGTGATGCCGTGCTGTGGGACAACCGCTGCACCATGCACTACGCGGTCAACGACTACGGCGATGCGGCGCGCCAGATTCATCGCGTCACTATCTACTCGCCGGGCGTGGTCAGCGCGGCAACCGGCCAGCAGCACGCCGCCTCAAAGGCGGCCTGAGCGGAAGGCATCGTCCGCACCATGCGAAAGTCGAAGCAGTCATGATCATCGATACCCACGCGCATGTCTCATCACCGGATGTTCGCCGCTATCCGACCCAATACACCCTGCGCGGCAATACGGAAATGCCCACCCTCGGGGATTACGTGCGGCAGATTCCGGTGCTGCCGGTCGAGCAATTCATCGCCGAAAACGATGCGGCCGGCATCGACGCCACGGTGGTGGTGCAGATGTACGCGCGCTACGCCTATGACAACAATTACGCAGCGGACAGCGTGGCCCGCTACCCGGGCCGGCTGGCGCTCGTGTGCACCATCGACCCGACGCTTCCCGACGCGGTGGACACGCTTGACTACTGGATCACCGAGCGGGGAGCGACCGGCGTGCGCCTGCTCACCAGCACGCACCAGGATTCGCCGTGGCTGGGAGACGAGCGCACCTTCGGCGTGTGGGAACTCGCCCGCAAGCGCGACATCACCATCATTGCGCAGATCTTTGGCGACCTCGCGCCGACCCTGGCCCGCGTGCTGCAGCGATTCCCCGACCAGCGGGTGGCACTCGATCACCTGGGCTACCCCGCCCTCGACGACGGTCCGCCCTATGCCAAGGCGGCGCCCCTGTTCAGCCTTACCGCCTGCCCGAACCTGGCCGTCAAGTTTTCCACCGACAACATCATCGCCGCGGCCAAGGGAGCGGGCACGCAGCGCGCATTTTTCGAACAACTCATCGAGCGGTTCGGCCCGTCGCGGGTGATGTGGGGTTCCAATTACAACTTCATCTACACCCCGGGCCTGGCCGAACAGATCGCAACTGCACGCAGCATCCTGTCCTTCCTCTCGCCCGACGAAACAGAACAGGTGTTCGCCGGCACGGCCCTGCGGCACTGGCCTTCACTTAAGGAAGCGCTGATTAAGTCCCAAAAGATGTGAAATCCACAACACACTTCCCTCCGAAGTCGGGGGATTTACAAGGGGGCCGCCCCCTTGTTCAGTGTTTTCTCAAAAGAATCCAAACCCCAGAACGAAAGTAGAACAGCCATGTACAAGGACGAATCCCCGCGACGCTTCCAGTTTCCCGTCGAGTGCGGCCAGGTGCTGCATTTCGCGCGCGCCATCGGCGATCCCGATCCGATATTCCGGGACCCGAGCTACGCCACGCTCGCCCAGGGCGGGCGCATCGTGCCGCCGCCGACCTTCCTGATCGCGGCACACCATTTCGACACCGAGTGCCCGCTGCGTCCGGCACCCGGGGAAGCCGCGCCCGGATCGGGCGTCATTCCGCTGGATGGCCCGCCGATCTTGAGCACGCGCCCACGCGGCCTGCACGCCGAGGAGACTTTCACTTTTCACCGCCACCCGCGCATCGGCGAAATGCTGACGGTGGACGTGCGCGCGGGTGACGTGCGCAAGAAGGAAGGCAGCGAGGGCACGCTCGAGTTCAAGGACACCTTGTGGGAATACCGCGACAGCACGGGCGAACTCATCGCCACTGCCTGCTGGACCAGCGTCTACGTTCACCCGCGCACCGGCACTTCCGGCGCCGCGGCGCAGAAATCGGCACCGGCGGCCAAGCCTGCCGAAGCCCCGCCACCACCCACGCCGCTGCCCGCGCGGCCCCTGCGGGCGGGCGAACTGAAAGTCGGCGATCGATGGAGCGCGCGCGTCATCGAGACCCTGCGCGTGACGCATCTCGTCAACTATGCAGGCGCATCGGGCGACCTCGTCGCGCTGCATTACGACGAGCGCATCGTCCGTGCCATGGGACACCCGGGTCTGTTCGGCCACGGCATGCTGACCATGGGCCTGTCGGGACGCGTGCTGAGCGCCGTGGCCGGCACCGCCAACCTGCGGCGCTACAGTGCGCGCATGACCGCCGTGGTGTTCCTCGGCGACACCCTCACGGCAACCCTCACGGTGGAGAAGGTACATCCGTCTGCTGGCGGCGTCGCCCCCGTGGATTTCAGCTTGAAGACCGTCAATCAGCAAGGGCGCATCGTACTGAGCGCTAGCGCCAACGCAACACTGCCCGCCTGAAGCATTGGCGCAACGTACATGTACTCGCTTCAATTATTATCAAACTGGTAATTGCCCATCTGACCAGCCCGAGCTTTCTATACCAATGTAATTGAGAGTGTAACGGTTCGAAGTGCTTTTAATAAAGGACTATGGATTGTGCATAGGTGGCGCTCCTGTTGGGGGTTTTAGCTGGAAGCTGCCCGCATATGCGGGCAGCTTCGTTAAA
>CANJXQ010000090.1 GCA_947478805.1 Betaproteobacteria bacterium
GATCGAGTTTTCGAAAACGAGCTTTGCCTGACTTTCACAGCGGGCGGGGCAGGCAAGTAAAGAACAGGACAGGAGATACACATGGCAACAATGGGACGTGGTGGTGCCCGCGGCAAGAACGCCAAGGGCGGCAAGGGCAAACGCGATGCAAAGGGCAAGGGCGCGCTGTTCAAGCGCCGCAAGTTCTGCCGCTTCACGGTGGAGAAGACCGAGTGGATCGACTACAAGGATGTCGACGTGCTCAAGGACTTCATCAACGAGAACGGCAAGATCATCCCGGCACGCATCACCGGCACCAAGACGCATTACCAGCGCCAGCTGAGCGATGCCATCAAGCGCGCGCGCTACATGGCGCTGCTGCCGTATACAGACCTCCACTAAAGGGCGGCCAACATGCAAATCATTCTTCTGGAAAAAGTCGTCAATCTGGGCAGCCTGGGTGACGTGGTCAAGGTGAAAACCGGCTACGCGCGCAACTTCCTCATTCCCCAGGGCAAGGCGCGCCGCGCAACGCCCGTTGCGCTCGAGGAGTTCGAGAAACGCCGGGCCGAACTGGAAGCCGCGCAGGCCGCCACGCTGGCCGAGGCAACGGACAAGGGTGCCAAGCTCGAGGGCCTGATGATCCAGGTCACGCAAAAGGCCGGCGTGGACGGGCGCTTGTTCGGCTCCGTCACCACGGTGGACATCGCCGAGGCGCTGCAAAAGCAGGGCTTCGAAGTCGAGCGCGCGATGATTCGCCTGCCCGATGGCCCGCTGAAGACGGTTGGCGATCATGAAATCACGATCGCGCTGCACACCGATGTGGTCACCCATATCAAGGTGTCGGTGCTGGGCGAGCAGGTCGCCTAGCTGTAGTCGAATGCGTTGAAACAAGGGCCCGGCATTGCCGGGCCTTTGTTTTTGCTGGGCTTCCTGTTGCGCTGAATTGTACGTACAGCTTTTCGCGCCGGCCGAGCAGCGCGCTGCTAGAATTCTCAAGACGCACCACACCATGGCCAATCCCCAATCCACCATCATCCCCATCTCGGGCGCCGACCCGCAGCTTGCGGCGGCGCGCATGCCGCCGCACTCGGTGGAGGCCGAGCAATCGGTGCTGGGCGGGCTGCTGCTGGACAACACCGCCTTCGAGCGCATCGGCGACACGCTGATGGAGGCCGATTTCTATCGCAGTGACCACCGGCGCATCTACCGGCACATCGTCAAGCTGATCGAGCGCGGCCGGCCGGCCGACATGATCACCGTGGACGAGTCGATCAAGGGCAGCGAGGATGCCGACGAGACGGGCGGCCTGGCCTACCTCGGGACGCTGGCCCAGAACACGCCCTCGGCGCACAACATCCGCCGTTACGCCGAGATCGTTCGCGAGCGCGCCGTCATGCGCAAGCTCGTTGAAGTCGGCACCGAGATCGCCGATTCGGCCCTCAACCCCATGGGCCGCGAAGTCGGGCAGATGCTCGACGAGGCCGAGTCCAAGGTGCTGCAGATCGCCGAAGCCGGCTCGCGCGGCCGCCAGGGTTTCCAGGAGATCCAGCCGCTGCTCACGCAGGTGATGGAGCGCATCGACATGCTTTACCACCGGGAAAACCCGTCCGACGTGACGGGCGTTCCCACCGGCTACCACGACCTCGATGAGCGCACCTCCGGTTTCCAGGAGGGTGACCTCATCATTGTCGCCGGCCGCCCCTCCATGGGGAAGACCGCCTTCGCCCTCAATATCGCCGAGCATGTGGCCGTCGACAACAAGCTGCCGGTGGCGATATTCAGCATGGAAATGGCCGGCACGCAGCTCGCGCTGCGAATGCTGGGCTCCATCGGACGCCTCGACCAGCACAAGCTGCGCACCGGACGACTCACCGACGAGGACTGGAACCGCCTTACCAGCGCCGTCGGCAAGCTGCACGATGCCCCGGTTCACATCGACGAGACACCGGCGCTGAATGCGCTGGAACTGCGCGCGCGGGCGCGCCGCCTGCATCGCCAGTACGGCAAGCTGGGACTCGTGGTGGTGGATTACCTGCAGCTCATGCAGGCCTCCTCTCAGGGCGAGAACCGCGCCACGGAGATTTCCGAAATTTCGCGCTCCCTGAAGGCGCTGGCCAAGGAATTGAAGGTGCCCGTGGTGGCGCTGTCGCAGCTCAATCGTGGTCTTGAGCAGCGCCCCGACAAGCGTCCCATCATGTCGGACCTGCGCGAGTCGGGCGCCATCGAGCAGGACGCCGACGTCATTCTCTTCATCTATCGCGACGAGGTGTACAACCGCGATACGGCTGAAAAGGGCAAAGCTGAAATCATCATCAGCAAGCAGCGAAACGGCCCCATCGGCAAGGTGGACCTCACCTTCATCGGCGAGTTCACGCGCTTCGAGAACTATGCCTCGGCGGCGGCCTTCGGCAGCGGGAATTCCTACGGGGACTAGGGCGCCCCATCGGCAGGGGCCGCCACGGGTTCCTAATGTTGTCAGTATTTATGGCGTTGACCTAGTGCTATCAAGACAGGATCTCTCATGCTGTCAGGATTGAACAGGCGATTCGCATGGGCGCTGTGCGCGCTGCCGGCAATGGCGATGCTGGCCCAATTGGTGCTGGCCGAACCGCCGTCGGCAGCTTCGCCGGCGGCAACCGTCTCGGCCGAGGCCGCACCGGGCTCCTCGCTGCTCATGCGCAAGTTCAACCTCCCCGCTGTCGACAAATCCTCGCGCCTGGACGTGATTTACCTCGGCTCCGAGGACTGCCACTTCTGCCAGCAGTGGGAATTCGGCTCCCGTGTCAAACTGCTCGAGTCGCGCGAGGCGCGGGCCTTCAGCTTCCATGAAATCAAGAACGAGACGCTGGCCAAGCCCATCACCGCGGCGGACTATCCAGCCGGGCTGCAATGGGTGTACAAACAGGTGGGCGCCACGCGCGGCGTGCCGCGCTTCCTGTTGGCCATTGACGGCCGGGTGGTGATGAACAGTTTTGGCACGGGGCAATACCGGCGCAACTTCTTGCCGGTGCTGAATGAAGTCGTCAGGGTGTCGGGAAAGGCCGGCACGTGACGAAGGGATTGTTTTTCAACTTGTGAGGAGGAGAGCATCATGGCTGAAGACGGTCAGAAACTGGATGTGGGCTTACTGATATCGGCGGATTCGCACGTCATGGAGGCGCCGGATTTCTGGGCCAAGGCATTGCCGGCCGGCATGCGTTCCAAGGCACCGGTATATGGCGACAGCAAGAAGGAGAATCCCTTCCAGGGTCATGAGGGGGCGCGTGAAGCAGCACTGCGCGTCACCGAAATGGCCAAGGACGGGGTCTCGGGCGAGGTGTTGTACCCGACGCGGGCCCTTCACCAGTACGGCATGGACGACGTCGAGCTGCAGGAAGCCTGCTTCAAGGTCTACAACGACTGGCTGCTGGAATACTGCGCCGTGGCGCCCGAGCGCCTGTTCGGCGTGGCCTGCATATCGGCCTTCCGCATCAAGGAAGCCATCAAGGAGATGGAGCGCTGCAAGAAGCTGGGCATGAAGGGCATCATGATCTGGCAGGCGCCGCCCGACGAAATGGGCTTCGACACGCGCCACCACGACCCGCTGTTCGAGGCCGCCCAGGCGCTGGACATGCCGGTGAGCCTGCACATCCTCACCGGAGCCCCGTACAAGCCGGGCTGGGATGCGCTCGCCAAGCCGCCGGTGGAGTTCCAGAATTTCGTCATCAACGACAAGCTGCACCACGCCGTGAAGACGCTGATCGACATGATCGTGTCCGGAACTTTCGACCGCTTCCCGAAGCTCAACGTCATCACGGTGGAAAACGAAGTCAGCTGGCAGCCCTTCGTCATCTGGCAGATGGAAAAGTACGCCGGCAAGAAGTATCGCAGCGACTACGAGATGAAACTCAAGCCCTCCGAGTACTTCAAGCGCAACCTCTACACCACCTTCTTCAACGACCCGGCGGCCGGCGAACTGATCGAGAAGTGGGGCGCGGACACCTGGATGTGGTCGAACGACTACCCGCATCCGAACTCCACCTGGCCCAACTCGCGCGACGTGATCCGGCGCGACCTCGGGCACCTGCCCGAAGCCGTTCGCGCCAAGGTCATTCGCGACACGGTGGCGCGCCTCTACAGCCTACCCAAGATCCTGCCGTTGGCGGGGTTGTAAACGCGGCGGGCGACGAGTCGACCGGCGATGAACACCCCGGCACAGAGTCCCGGCAGCGGGGCGTCTCCCGTCTTCTGGGGGCTCGTGCTCTCGGCCGTGGGGGTGATGATCATCACCATGGGCATCCGATTGTCGCTCGGGCTCTGGGTGTCGCCGGTGAACACCTCCACGGGCCTGGGCATCGTCACGGTGAGCTTTGCGCTGGCCATCGGGCAGTTCGTGTGGGGCGCGTCGCAACCGCTCTTTGGCATGCTCGCCGACAAGATCGATGCCTTCCGGGTGCTGGTCATCGGCGGGCTGATGCTAGCGCTGGGTCTTGCCATCACGCCGTTCATGGAAACCGGCGTGGGCCTGTCCATTGGTCTCGGGGTGCTGGTTGCAGCGGGCGCGGGGGCAGGCAGTTTCTCCATCCTGCTCGCAGCTGCCGCGCAGCGCCTGCCGCCTGAGCGCCGGGCGCTCGGTACCGGCATCATCAATGCCGGCGGCTCGCTCGGACAGTTCCTGTTTGCGCCGCTTTCGCAGGCCTTGATTTCGTCCTTTGGCTGGATGACCGCCATGTGGACCATGGCCGTCGCGGCACTGGCCACCATTCCCCTGGCCTTGCCCATGCGGGAAAAGAAGGGCGTGGCCGAAGCGCGCGCAGCGGCACAGGCGGATGGCATTTCGCTTGGCGAGCAGCTCAAGGTCGCCTTTCGCGACCGCAGCTACATCTGCCTGCATCTCGGGTTCTTCACCTGCGGCTTCCACATTGCCTTCCTCGTCACGCACCTGCCGGGGGAGGTGGACCTGTGCGGCCTGCCGGCTTCCGTCTCGGCCACCGCGCTGTCGGTGATCGGCGCGTTCAACATCGCGGGCAGCATCTGGATCGGCTGGGCCGCACAAAGAAACCGCATGAAGTGGCTGCTGTTCTGGCTGTATGCGGTGCGCGCCATCGCCATCTTCGGCTTCATGCTGGCACCCAAGACGCCGACGACGTTCTACGTGCTGGCCGCGGTGCTGGGCATCACCTGGCTTGCCACCGTGCCGCCCACGGCGGGCCTCGTCGGCAAGCTCTTCGGCGTGCGCTACCTCGCGACACTCTTCGGCATGACGCTCTTGACGCACCAGATCGGCGGCTTCTTCGGGGCGTGGCTTGGCGGCGTGGCCATGGCGAACAGCGGCAACTACGACTGGATGTTCATCGCCGACATCGCCTTGTCGGCCGCGGCTGCGTTGGTCAACCTGCCGATACGGGAAGAGCATCCGAGGATGGCCGGGGCCGCGGCGTAGTGGTGTTTGCTGGTTAGGGCGAGACCCGTGTTGATGAGGCGATCCGCGAGACGCCGAGTCGGAGGGAATTTTTGAACCGGGATAGATCGAACATCGCGTGCCGTGCACACGAGCGTTCGCCAGCGGTGTTACGGGAGTGATTCCAATGAGATCCAAGTCGCTGTTCGGCCCCATCGTCCTGATTGCCCTCGGCGTCATCTTCCTGCTGTCGAATTTCGACATGCTGCCGCGCCTGTGGCCCTTGTTCGCGCAATGGTGGCCGGTCATCTTGATCGTGGTGGGTGTGTACATGCTGGTGCAGCGCTCGCGGGAGTCGCCGCCCAAGTAAGGCGCCGGCTACCAGCAATGACGAGGTTTGGCACCGACAGGGGAAAGGCAACGGCGGAATGAAGTTCCCCATTTATCAGATCGACGCATTCACCAGCCGACTCTTCGGCGGCAACCCGGCTGCAGTCGTTATCCTCGAGCATTGGCTGACGGACGAGGTGCTGCAGAACATCGCCGCAGAAAACAACCTTGCCGAGACCGCGTTCGTCATTCCGAGAGAAGGCCAGTCACAACTGCGCTGGTTCACGCCCACGCTCGAAGTGGACCTGTGTGGGCATGCGACGCTCGCGGCAGGGCACGTGTTGATCAAGTACATCTATCCTTTGTTGCAGCGGGTGAGCTTTAGCACGAGGAGCGGGGAGCTCTCCGTGAGCCGGCAAGGCGACTTGCTGAGCCTCGATTTCCCAGTGCGTCCCGGCAAGCCGATCCGGGTGTCCGATGCATTGGTCGCCGCGCTGGGCGCGAGACCGCGCGAAGCGTTCCTGGCGCGCGACCTCCTGGCCGTGTTCGACACCGAGGCCGAGGTGCGTGCGCTGCGTCCTGATCTAGAGCGCGTCGCAGCGCTCGATGCTTTCGCCGTCATCGTCTCCGCGCCGGGCAGCGACGTCGATTTCGTGTCGCGTTTCTTTGCGCCGAAGGCGGGTGTGCCGGAGGACCCGGTCACGGGCTCGGCGCATTGCACGCTCGTGCCCTATTGGGCAGGGCGCCTGGGCAAGCCTAGGCTCAAGGCCCGGCAGGTGTCGCCGCGCGTCGGCGAACTCGATTGCGAATTGCGCGGTGACCGCGTATCGATCGGCGGCAAGGCCGTCGAGTACCTGCGTGGCGAGATTGAAATCCCTGGCTGACAAGAAGTTGGCCGGCCCCGCGACTCGACGTCCTCCTCCGGGTCAGGGTGTCTTTCCGCTCTCGACGTAGGCGGACGCCGCGCTTCTGAACAGGAGAAACGTCGCCCCCTCCGGCCCGGCTGTCAGCGGGCCGTACTCGGTTTTCGCCTCGATCCACAGGGCGTCTCCCGCCGTGTAGAGCGTCCCGCCGATATCCATTTCGCCGGCGACGATGTAGACCACTTCATCGACGGTGTGGCTGTGCTTGGGTTCAACGCAACCGGGCAGGTATTCGACATACCTCAGCATGGCGGGTTCGATTGCCGGATTGAAGTACAGCTTGCTGCGCATGATCTGCTTTTTTATTCCGTTCTCCTCCTTGTGGCGGTTGGAGAACCATTCAACGTCGGCGTTGCGCTTTGCGATCACTTTTCCCATGGTGGTTTCCTGTCTTGTTGAGCGTCTGAATAGGGTGTCGACGCGGCGCCGATGGCCCGAAGCATTCCAGGAGTCCCTTCGTGGGCAAGTCGGCAGATGCCGATTTTGCCTGCACGGGCCAAGTTCTGCAGGGGGAGGTTCCAGACGCACGGGGAATATCGGGCATCCATCGCGCGCGTTTTCAAGGTCACGGTATAGGCAGCGGCGGGGGACGGCGCGGTTGAAATACCTGCGCTGGGTCTTGGGCCTGCTGCTGCAGGCAGACTGAACTGCACTCCGTCACCTGTATCGCCTAACACTGCCCCGGCGCTCTCACCAACAAACCCCGCAAGACGAAAATATTCGACTATCCGCGGATCGCTTGGTCTGGTGGAAGAGCTGTCGAAAAGAAGAGGGGCAGCTCAAAGAGTGAATTGATGATGACCTTGCGTATGCTTGGGTTGTCCGGAGTCTTATAGAGCACGTCGGTCATCAGTTCCTCGAAGATTCCGCGAAGGCTGCGCGCGCCCACCTTGTAGCTCATGGCGATTTCCGCAATCTGCTCGAAGACAACCGGCTTGACCACCAGCTCGACCCCGTCGGCTTTCAGCATGGCACGATATTGCCGATAGACGGCGTCCTTGGGCTCGACCATGATGCGCACCATCATGTCCTTGGACAGGTCCTGCAGCCTCGCAATGATCGGTAGCCGACCGGCAAACTCCGGAATCAATCCATAGGACAGGAGATCCGTGGGCTTGATGCGCGCACTGAGGCGATTGAGGATTTCCTGATTGTCTCCCTCCGAGAACGACAGGTATCCGTAGGACTGCGAGTTCTGGATGATTTCAGACAGGCCGTCAAACGCGCCACCGCAAATGAAAAGGATGTTCGTCGTATCAATGTAATCGCCGCTGCGAAGGCGCACCTGCGACCCTTCCATGATCTTCAGCAGCGCGTGCTGCACGCTCTCCCCGGATGCCACGCGCGATCGATCGCTGACTGCCTTGAGCTTGTCCACCTCATCGATGAAGATGATCCCGCGCTGCGCGCGGGAGATGTCGCCGCCCGCCTTGTCGAGCAGGCGCTGCAGAATGGCTTCGATTTCAGTGTTCACGAATTCCGACTGGGCCAGGGTGGTAGCGTCTGCGGTGGCGAAAGGCGCGCCGAGAATTCGCGACAGCGTCTGGCACAGCAGTGTCTTGCCGGTCCCCGTGGAGCCAATCAGCAGGATGTTGCTCTTGACGATGTCGGTCGCATCGGCGGCGGCCCTCGCCGACTTCCTGAAGTGTGAATACACGGCGACTGCCAGCGTCTTCTTGGCATCCGCCTGTCCGACCACATCCAGATCCAGCTGCCTGACGATTTCGCTGGGGGTCATCATTGCGCTGACCCGAATGCGGGGACGACGCCTGCCCGGGGCAGGCATGGCAGGTTGACGATCGGGCAGAGCCTTCTTCCGGAATGCCTGTGGCGAAGTGGGATAGGTCGCATCCGCACAATGTAATTCATCCGCGTCGGGTTTATTGGGAATCTTTTCCGTCGTCTTGCTGTCGAGGATGCCAATGTGGCGCGCCTTTTTCTCGGGGCACCAATGCCGGAATGACATTTCATCCATCTTATGTGCGGTGTTGCACCGACCGGACCGAGTGAAAACGGAGAATCGCTGGGATTCCTTAGAGGCCATTTCACAATTACCGAAATGGCCCCTGAAGTAGGGGAGCTTGAGGGGAGTATCCCCTCAATTGTGAAATAACCTCTTAAGTCAAAGCGAGCTCCGTCGTGCAAACCAACCCTGCTGAGATCGAGAAGCACTCCCATGCCTTTATTTGAACATCCAATCGTCGCTCAGTGGCTGGTCCCGATCTTCATCCGGATCTTTTTTGTATTCGGCGTCATCGGCTTTGCTGTCGGTATCGGGATTGTGGTCAACCACGCGCGCATGCGTCAGGTGTTTGGAGTCATGAACCGATTCGTATCCTTGCGACACCGTGCGAAATGGCTTGCAGTTCCGCGCGATATCGGGCTTGGCGTGCAAAGATATCCACGCCTGTACGGCACTGTCTTCGCATCTGGCGGAGCTTTTTCGGCAGTCATGCTGGTGTCCCAGACCGAATTCAGCGGATTGGTTTTCGATCCCGGTCACGGGGCCCCACGCACCGCGGTTGCCCTGATCGTGGGCTACGCGCTGGTGTGCGCGCGCTGGTTTCTCATCGTCGGCGGCATCTTTGCAATCGCGGCTGGTGTCATGCTGATCTATTTCCCGAAACAATTGGCTGCAATCGAAACCTATGCGAATCGCTGGTACTCGTTTCGTCGGCATAGTCGAGGCGGTGACACCATGCATATGGCATTGGACGGGTGGGTGGAAAGCCATCCACGAGCAATGGGACTGACCATCGCGGCAGCGGCGCTTTTCGTGACAATCCACTACGGATTGCTGCTGTTCGTGCGTAGTTGAGTGGGGTTGATCTGCGCCCTTCAGATGCAAGCCTGGTCGATGCTCGATTGCACTGAATACGCCAGGATCTTTCTTGCATAGCTCGTGATCGTCAATCCTTTGGGCGCAGCACCCGCGTTCGCCAACGGGATTGTCGTGTAGCTGGCACGACTGGAATGACGATGCATGCGGCTTCGGCAGCGATGTAGTACCTCGCACTCGGGGATCGCGGGGAGTCTGTGGTCGCGGGATATCCGGCACGCCCCTGGCCATGTCACGGCGCTGGGTTAAACTGTCCGGGACTGCCTCATCTCTTCGACCGGAGCCCCCATGAACAAACCCAACGACATGAATGAATCTGCCGCCCGCTATGTCGGCCAGGTCATCGCCCGCAAGGAAGACCGCCGCCTCCTGACTGGGCGCGGGCGATTTACCGAGGACATCAGCGTGCAGGGCCAGCTGCATTGCACCTTCGTGCGCAGCCAGGTCGCCAAGGGGAAGATCGTGCGCATCGGCACTGAGGCGGCGCGCGCCGTTCCGGGCGTAGTGGCGGTGTACACCGGCGCCGATATCAATGGCCTGGTGAAGTCGATGCGGCCGTGCCTGTGGCCGGCGGAGCCCGTCAAGTATCCGCGCCTCATGGCGCTGGCCGACCAGGACGTGCGCTATACCGGCGATTGCGTGGCGCTGGTGGTGGCCGAGGACCGCTACATCGCAGAGGACGCCGCCGAGCTGGTGGAAGTCGAGATCGACGCCGAGGAGCCGCTGCTCGATTACCTCCAAGCCGACAAGGGCCCGATCGTGCATCCGGAAGTCGGCACCAATGTGGTTGTCGCCGGCGGCTCGCCCGCGGACGCCGAGCTGGACGCCATATTCAAGGGCGCCGCGCACGTGGTGGAGGAGAGCTTCTTCCAGCAGACGCAGCTGGCATTGCCGATGGAGACGCGCGGGCTGATTGCAGCCTTTTCCGACGAAGAGCTCACCTGCCACTACACCACGCAGGCCCCCAACATGGCGGTGTGGCGCTTCTCGGACGCCTTCGGCTTGCCGCGCAACCGCGTGCGCGTGATTGCCTATGACGTGGGCGGCGGCTTCGGCCTGAAGATCCATCCCAATCGCGAGGAGATCGCGGTGATTGCCGCAGCTAAGCTGCTGCGTCGGCCGGTGAAGTGGATCGAGGATCGCATGGAGCACATGATCTCCTGCAACCACGCACGCACCGAGTCGGCCACGGTGAAGATGGCCTTCGACAAGGACTTCAAGATCCTTGCCGCGAACCTCGACTACAAGAGCAACACCGGCGCCTTCGCCTGGACCGCCACTTCCGGCCCCAAGGTGTGCGAGACCTTCCCCGGCCCCTACAAGATCCCCCGGTACGGCTTCAAGCACGCCGCCTACTACACCAACACCTGCGGCCGCGGCGCCTATCGCGGCCCGTGGATGTTCGAGACGGTGTCGCGCGAGTCGTTCATGGACGTGGCGGCTAAGCGCCTGGGCGTGGACCCGGTGGAACTGCGCCGTCGCAATGTCATCCATGCCGAAGACCAGCCGTACAAGACCGTCACCGGACTGAAATACGAAAACGTGTCGCCGGACCTCACGCTCGAGGAAGCCGCGCGCGCCGTGGACATCAAGGCCTTTCGCGCCGAGCAGGAGGCCGCCCGGAAACAGGGGCGCTACCTCGGGCTCGGGTTGAGCCTGTACATGGAGCCCACGGCGGCGCCGATGATCTTCATGAGCCACAACTATTGCCAGGTGCGGGTAGAACCCTCGGGTGACGTGACGGTGATTTCGCATGCGCATTCGCAGGGGCAGGGCACCGAGACCACCTTCGCGCAGATCGTGGCTGACGAGCTGGGCGTGCCCTATGACAAGGTGCGGGTGTTGCAGGGCGATTCGGCCCAGGGCGGCTTCGGCATGGGCTCGGGCGGCAGCCGCCAGGGCGTGCTGGGCGGCGGGGCTGCCATCGTTGCGGCCCAGCGCATGCGTGCCAAGATCCTGAAAATCGCGGCACACCTGCTGGAGGCGGCCGAGGGTGACCTCACCATCAAGGACGGCGTGGTGTCTGTGGCCGGCGTGCCGAACCTATCGATTACGGTCGAGAAGATTGCCCAGACGGCCTACTTCGCCGCCGCGTCGCTGCCACCCGGCATGGAGCCTGGGCTGGAGGAGCAGGCGCGCTATACCAACACCAACACCACCTGGGCCAATGCCGCGCATGCCTGCGTGGTGGAAGTCGACATCGACACCGGCCTCGTGAAGGTGAATCGCTGGATCGTGAGCGAGGACTGCGGCGTGATGATCAACCCGGCCGTGGTGCAGGGGCAGATCTCCGGTGGCGTGGTGCAGGCCATCGGCGGTGTGCTGCTCGAGCACGCCATCTACGACGATCGCGGCAATCCGCTGGCAGCCACGCTGAAGGACTATCTCGTGCCGTTGGCGACGGATGTGCCCGTGATCGAATTCCATCCCGTCCACACGCCGTCGGTATCGCTGGGCGGCTTCAAGGGCGTGGGCGAAGGCGGGGCGATTGTCGGCCCCTCGACCCTGATCAATGCGATCTCCGATGCGCTGTCGCCGTTCAAGGTGAAGTGCAACGAACTGCCGCTGTCGCCCAGCAGGCTGGTGGCGGCGCTGGAGGTGGCGCGGGGATAGGTTTTACAGCGCAGGGTCTGCCGCGATGCGGGGGAGAAGTCCGCCCCGTGTACTTGGCAGCATTCATTCTTGATAACTATGGATGGTAAGGACATTGCAACGAATGTGTCAGTATAGATCGTTGCAATGTCGCCGCTGAGCCGTCGCGGATTCATCTGCCGCTTTGCGGCGGTGCCGCTCATCGCGTTCCCTGCGCTCGCGCGCGCGCAAGCCACGGGCAAGGTATGGCGCATCGGCTTCCTGTCCTCGGCTTCCAGCCTGCCCTCCGGGGTCGATGCGCTTCGCGACGGGCTGCGCAGCTTCGGTTACGTCGAGGGCCGGAACCTCGCCTTCGAGTTCCGCTGGTCTTCGGGAAAAGATGACCTGCTGCCGGAACTGGCCGCGGACCTGGTGCGGCTGAAAGTGGATGTCATCGTGACACATGCCGGGTTGCCGCCAGCAGCGGCCAAGCGAGCTACCAGTACCATCCCCATCGTCACGGCGGCGACCGCCGATCCGGTCGGGCAAGGCCTGGTGGCCAGTCTGGCACGCCCGGGCGGCAATCTCACGGGTCTCAGCATGCAGTCGACCGACCTCGCCGGCAAGCGCCTGCAGTTGCTGCGCGAAATCCTGCCCGGGGCCACGCGCATCGCCGTACTGGTGATGAAGGGCACGCCCGCCACGCCGGTGCTGCTGCCGCAACTGCGCGCGGCTGCGCTGCAGTCGGGCATCACTCTCGTCATCCGCGAGGAGAACGAGGCCGGCGCGCTGGCCGCCGCATTCGCGGCCATGCAAGGTGCGCGCGCCCAGGCCCTGATGGTGCAGAACAGCCCTTTTCATGTACAGAACCGCGATCGCATCTTGGCGCTGGCACAGCAGCACCGCCTGCCGACGATGTTCGACGGGCGGGAGTCGGTGGATGTTGGCGGGTTGATTTCCTATGGCCCCAACATCGTCGAGATGTTTCGACGCACGGCCTACTACGTGGACCGCATCTTCAAGGGCGCCAATCCCGCCGACCTGCCGGTGGAGCAGCCGAGCAAGTTCGAGATGGTGATCAACCTGAAGACGGCCAAGGCGCTCGGCATCAAGGTGCCGCAGGTGGTGCTGGCGCGGGCGGATGAGGTGATCCAGTGAGTGATGGGTGGGCGCAGCCGAGCCGCCATGCATGTAGCACGGTTGTGCTACGATGGCTGCATCACGATGCACCGGAGCCTGGCCATGACCACCACTACGATTCGCCTGCCGCCTGAGCTCAAGGCGCGCGTTGCGCGAGCAGCGGCGCGCGCCGGCACCACCGCGCACGGTTTCATCCTGGAGGCCATCGCCGAGAAGGCGGGGCAGGCGGAGCTACAGGCGGAGTTCCTGGGCACTGCCGAGGAGCGCTACGCCGGCATTGTCGCCACCGGCAAAACTGTGCCGTGGAAGGACATGCGGCGTTACCTGGAGCGCCGGGTGAAGGGCGACAAGCCGACGCGACCGAAGCCGCGAGCCCTTGCGCGCTAGCCATGGCGCGTGTGGAGCTTGCGCCGCAGGTCGGGGAGGATTTTGACCGCATCATGGAGCACCTGTCATTGCACCAGTCGGCGCAGGCAGCGGCACGCATTGACGACATCATCAAGGCGATCGATGTGCTGGAACGCAACCCGCTGATCGGCAGAATGGTGCGCTCGGACCTGAGAGAGCTGGTGATCGGGCGCCGGGCGCGCGGTTATGTCGCCTTGTATCGGTATGTTGCGGAACTCGACACGGTTTTCGTGCTCGCCATCCGCGCGCAAAAGGAAGCGGGCTATGCAGGCAACGATAGGTGAGCGCAGTTTGCTAAATCTGCCGTTGCCGCTGGTGCACAGGGCTAACCACGGGGTGCAGGCGTGAGGCGTCGCGATATGCTGGCGTTGATTGGCGTGGGGTCGCTGGCAGCGTCTTTCGACGTGTTTTCCCAGCAACCCGGCAAGGTGTGGCGCATTGGATTCCTGTCCACCCGATCGGGTCCGGACACCTTTCTTGAAGCCTTCCATGAGCAACTGCGCGTTCTGGGATACGTTGAAGGGCGCAACCTGGTGTTCGTGTATCGTTGGGCGCCGGGCAAAGAACATCGGTTGCCGGAATTGGCTGCAGAACTTGCGCAACTCAAGGTCGATGTCATTCTGGCCGCATCGACGGAACCCGCTGTGGCGGCCAAGCGCGCCACCAGCACCATCCCCATTGTCATGGCCACCGCGTCCGATCCCGTAAGCACGGGGCTTGTGGCCAGCCTGGCGCGCCCGGGCGGCAATGTCACCGGCAATACAATGCTCTCGACCGAGCTCGCGGGCAAGCGACTGCAATTGGTGCGCGAGTTGATTCCCAAGGTGACGCGAATCGGGTTGCTGGCCTTTGCCGGGGAGAGCTATGCCACAGCGCCTTTTATCGAAGAGATCCGGGCGGCAGCTCAGCAGATGGGTATCACCCTGGTCGTGCAACGGGCGAAGGAAGCCGGGGAGCTCGTGGGCGCATTTTCGGCCATGCGGCAGGAGAGGGCCCAGGCGGTGTTCGTGCAGGTGACGCCGTTTACTGTGGAGCACCGCACGCGCATTGTCGAACTCGCGGTGCAGCACCGGCTGCCGGCGTTGTTCAACGTACGAAATTTTGTGGAAGTGGGAGGCCTGATTTCCTATGGACCGAGCCTGAACGAATTGTGGCGCAATGCTGCGCGCTACGTGGACCGCATTTTCAAGGGCGCCAGGCCCGCCGATCTTCCCGTGGAGCAACCCACCAAGTTCGAGATGGTGATCAACCTGAAGACCGCCAAGGTGCTCGGCATCAAACTGCCGCAGTCGGTGCTGGCGCGGGCGGATGAGGTGATTCAGTAGGACGACAGTGCTCGGTCGGTTGGATGTGGCGCCGCGCTGATTTCGTGACGATGTGAGCCGAAGTGCTGATTACCGCGATTGCGTCATCCCGGCCGCGGTGCTCTTTGTCACGGCATTCTGGGTGCGCTTGTCCAGGCGCTCCATCGCCTGCCTTGCATGATTGGCCAGCGTCGCATCCGGATCCTTCGCCAAGGCCTCCAGGATCACGCGCGGCGTGGCCGGGTTATAGGTGAGGTTGAAGCGTGTGTAGAGGTTCGGGCTCGCGGCCAGGCGCTGCATCACGGCCACCGGAAGGTTCGGGTTGAGCGCCAGGCCCCATTCGATCAGGTACTCAGTGGAGTTGAAGTGCGGCTCCAGCACCCGCATGGGCGTTTTCGGGTTGCGCAGGACGTCGCCGAGCAGCATGCTGGACGCCCGACCTGACTCGCCGCGGGGGGCAGGCGCTCCAGCGTCTGCGGGCCGGCATTCGGGTTCAGGGCGATGAGTCGCATGGCCGAGAGCCCCTTGCGATTCTCCAGCTTCACGCCCCACAAGGAGCCCAGCGGCTCATGCAGTTCCGCTTCGGGCAGCACCTCGGGCAGTTGCGCCAGCCGATCAAGCAAGGTTTCGCTGGCCGCCTTGTTCTGTGCCACCGCGCCGATGAAGAAGCGATCGTTGCGCCAGGGTGACTGCGCCATGGCCTGTTCCAGCGCCGTGGCGTCCATGCGGGCGGTCTCGGCCACGGCGCGCTCGAGCGACAGCCCGTACCAGACCTGCCAGCCCGCGTAGGCGGGGACGGCGGCGGCGAATGCCCAGGTCATGACCAGCACCACGCCGTAGTAGCGCCGCTCGCCGCGCAGCGCATGCCAAACGCAACCCACGGCCAGCCCCCATGCGCCCATCAGCACCATGGCGGCCATTATGATGAAGGGAACGAACACGAAGCCGATGGCGGCGGTGGAACTCGCCGATGCGAAGATCGCCTTGACCGAGATGGCGGCCGCCAGCAACGCGCCGCCGATGCCCGCCACCAGGGCGAACCGCGCTTCGGGGCGCGCGCTCAACGACTGGCGCTGCTCGTCGGGGGTGTCAGGAGTGGTCATGCATCAGGCGAGGCGGGTGCTATGCATCCCGTCAACCTGACTTGGGAAGGTCGGACGCCATCAGGTAGTCCCAGTTCACCGGCAGCGCGATCGGTTTGCACACGGGGAATCCCAGCCGGCCGTTGTGCGCGAACACATAGGCGTTGGTGCGCAACTGGTCGCCGGTTACGACCACCATGAAGTCCTCGGCCTTGAACACCGGCGGCACCAGGCGCTCCGGGTCGTCGGAGACATGGAACAGCGGCGGGATGCGGCCTGCTTTCACCTCATCGCCAAGGTTCCAGATCGGCTTGTTCATCCAGTCGCGCAGGTAGCGCTCGAACTTCCATGCCGGCATGCGCGCATGCTCGAAGAGGTAGGCGCGGACGTCGTCCTTCGTCCAGCCGTCACGGGCGATGGTTTGCGCCAGGATCGGCGACAGCAGCACCAGCGGCCGCAGCGAGCCGTAGCCGCTGCCCATCATGAAGCACAACTGCCACGAATACTGCCGGATCACCGCGTCGGCAATATTGGCCATGATGGCCTTGGCGGTGCTGCCCGCCACGCCGGCGATCACATTGCCGCCGGAATAGCGCGAAATGGTGATGGTGTTGTCGCCGGCGCGCCGGCCCATGTCGGCGGACAGGGGCGGCCAGTTGAGTTCGCGCAGCACATCCTCGTTCTCGCCCACCACCACGCGGAAGGTATTGCCGTAGGTGGCCTTGTCGGTCTTGTGCAGGATGAAGCCGGCGACGTTCTTCAGGTACAGCCGCCAGAAGCGGCCGACGGCCGTGTTGGCGCGAAAACCGTCGCGCATCACGCCCTGCGTGTAGTTGAACTTCAGTTGCTTCGTGATCGGGCCGTTGATGATGATCAGCGTCTCCGAGCCCGGCGTGTTGCCGCTGTGCTCGACGCCGTACACCGGATCGACCATGGCCTCGACCAGCGCCACCAGCACGGGCATGTGCTCGGGGCGGCAGCCGGCCATGACGCCGTTGATCGCGATGCTCCACACGGTTGCGGCGCGCCGGTCGGGCAGCATGATGCCGATGACGTCGTCGGGCTTGCGATCGGTCCAGCGCAGGAAGGACTCCACCTTGGCGCGCGTGGGCGGCACGATCGGCAGGCCGTCGGTCCAGTCGCTGTCGTAGAAGAAATCGTTGACC
>CANJXQ010000091.1 GCA_947478805.1 Betaproteobacteria bacterium
CCGCCGGCGATGACGCTGACCATGTCGCGGTCGAGTTCCTGCAGGCCGTGGTTGAACAGCACCTTGTCGTTTCGCAGCACATGGCGCGCCGCGTCGATCGACGTGACCACCCACGCCTTCATGCCCTCGTCCCAGACCACTTCGCCCTTCTCGCGCATGCGTTCGTAGTACTCGTAGGGCAGCGCGTTGGCGGTACCGGCCAGCGAATCGCTGGCGGGCGTGCTCGGGAAGGGGCTGGCGGGAGCATTCATGGGTCCTCCGGAGGAATGGCAGGGCGACCCCGGAGTATAGGAGGGGCAAATTTTGCCCGTCAATGCTTTTGTTTCTATGCAATACTATTGTGTATGGACAATAAATTTCTTCGCGGCGCGACACGGGGCGTCGCGGTGAGCCCGGATGCGGCGGCGCAGGCCGTCTTCAAGGGCAAGGTGGTGCCGGCGGCGCTGAGCACCATGCGCATCCTGCGCTACCTCTCCGAGCAGCCGCAGCCGGCCAGCCTCACGCAGGTCGCCCGTGCCATGAGCCTCATCCCCAGCACCTGCTTTCATATCCTGCAGACGCTGGCGCGCGAGAATTTCGTCGCCTTCGACCCGGTGCGCAAGGACTACGCCATCGGCTATGGCGTGATGGATCTCGCCAAGGGGGCGGCGGTGCTCGGCCGCGACATCCACCTGGTGCGCCCCATCCTCGAGCGCGTGGCCGAAGACCACGATGTGACCGTCACCCTGTGGCGTCCCATCACGCGCGAGCAGCTGATGCTGGTGATGTCGGCATTCGGGCGCGGCGCCGTTCGCATCCACATGAGCGTTGGCCAGCGCGTGCCCATGCTGACGGCTGCAGCCGGCCGGCTGATGGCGGCCCATATGGGGTTCACGCCAAAGGAATTGCGCGCCTTGTTCCGTCAGGTGAACTGGGCGCGCCCGCTCACCTTCGAAAAATTCACGGCGCAGGCGGCCGAGGCGAAGAAGAAGGGCTGGGCCGTGGACAAGGGCAATTTCATCACCGGAACCGCGGCCGTGGCCGTGCCGGTGTTCGACCAGGACGGGCAGATGGTGTTGGCGGCGGCCGCCACGCTGCTGGTCGATCGCTACGACGACGCGCAGGGCGCGCGCCTTGCAGCTGCACTCTGTGCCGCCAGTCGCGCCATTACGCAGCTGGCACCGACGCTGTAGCGACCGCGTATCTGGCCGCTCGAGCATTGCCGGCAGTCAGGCGCCTGCGGCAAGGTCGTTGATCGACTGCTCGACGAGCAAGCGCACGTAGGCAGGGAAATCCAGGCCGTGGGTGCTCATGATCCTGCTGCCAGGTTGCCCGGCCAGGTCGGCGTTGGCGCGCAACAGCCTCCCCGTCCAGGAGCCCCCCTGCCCGGTTTCCTGCCACGTGGCTTCATAGCTGTACTCGATGCCCGTGTCGCGCTGCCTGTAGGTTCCGAAAATCTTGTTTTCCGGGGTCGGCTTGACTGCAGATTGCGTGAGAGCTTCTTTTGTCATCAGAGGCGAAGCTGGCCGGCGCCGAAAAGTCCAATGAGCCCGATGATGATCAGGTAAAGCGCGACGATGTAGTTCAGCAACCGGGGCAGAAAAAGAATAACGATCCCTGCAATCAGCGATATCAGGGGAGTAAGGCCCAAGTGGATATTCATGGGGGGCAGTCCTTCATGTTGGGCAGCGGCAAGCGCCGGATGGTTGCCTGACGAGGCACCGTGCATATTGAAGGTGCCATGCGGTTTCTTCCGTGCGGTGTCGCGCGTTACCGCGCATTGACGTTCAACCCTATGTTCGCCAGCGCACGGAACGTTCCCCGCGTGCTGTAGATACTGCCCCGATCACTCATTCAACCGCGGTCACACGGTGCTGCAGCGCAGACTGTTGACGCGGATTTATTTAGACAGGGGCCCCATGAAAACCAGACTGATTGTCATATCCGTAGCTGCCGCGCTTGCGGTTTGGGGGCCATCCCTGCGTGCCGCGCCCCCGGAAGCCGTGGCACTGCCCGGCGTGGTCGGGCCTGTCGGCGTGCTGGAAGGCGTTGCCACCACCGGCGCCGGGATACTGACCGTGGGGAACAACCAGAACCTCAATACCAATGCGGTCAACGTGAACGCCATCACGCCGGCTGCAGCGGCCCAGGCCGATATCAACTTCACAGGCAGCTCGACGGTCACCGGCAACATCGGCATCCCGTCCTCGCTCCTCAACTTCAACGCCGGCGCGACCGGGGCGACGGTGAACATCAACGGGCTGGTGAATACCGCCACATACAACGTCAGCGGGACCGGCACCATCAATTTCAACGGCAATACCATCGGCGCCGGCAACTATGCGGGCGATGGTTTCATCAATCTCGCCACGGGCCGGACGCTGACCGGCGCTCTCATCACCGCAACCGCGAATACCGGAACCCTGACGCTCAACGGCGGCAGCAGCGTGATCGGCGCCATCGGCGGTGCCAGCGGTCTGAAACTCATCAATGTGGTGGGCGGCAATGCCTCGGTGACCGGCGCCGTCCAGGCGCTGGGCTTCAATCTCGGTGCCAATACCCTGAACATAGCCGGCGCACTGACGACGAACGCCGGCGGAACGATCGCCACTACGCTGGCGAGCAACGCGGTCTTCGGCAACATCGTGCCGACCGGTCCATCCAACATCAATCCCGGCGGAATCACGGTGGTTCCGACCGTCACCGGCGTGCTGACGACCGGCACCAACTTCAGGATCGTCAACGGGCTCGCGGGTCCGCTCGGTGCTCCCGTGGTGGTCATCAACAACAACCCGCGCTACACGTTCACCGGCGTGGCAACGACCACCGGCGACGTCAACATACTCCTGGCCAGTGTCGCACCCTTGGCAACGCTGGTGACCACGCCAGCCGCAGCAGCAGTGGCTCCGATATTGGACGTGGCTGCCGCGCCCGGTTCCGATTTGCTCACTGTACAGAACGCCATCGCCGCCTTGCCCAATGCGGCGGCGCTCAATGGTGCGCTGTCGCAACTGGCGCCTGGCGCGGCCAACCTCGCGGCGCCCTGGGTCGCGGGGCAGGCGACGCGATTGTTCGAAGACCTGTGGATGGCTCGCTCGGAAGAGATCCAGAACATGTGTTGCGACAGTTGCGAGCCGAGCAAGCCGGCGGTGCCGGGCAGTGCACACAAGTGCGATGGTTCCGAGCGCAGCAACTGGTGGGGAAAGGCGTTTGGCAACGATGTCAGCCAGCGCGACAGGAACAGCGTCAACGGATATTCGTCGCGAGCCGCGGGCCTGATGCTGGCCTACGACAGGCCACTGAACAGCCAGACCCGCGTCGGGGTCGGCGGTGCGTTCGCGAACACCAGCATCGATGGCAACAATTCCAGTGGCAACGCAAAGATCGACTCCTACCAGCTGACCGGTTATGTCAGCCATGTGTCGGGGCCGGTGTACGTCCAGGGCGCATTGACGGCCGGGGTGGATCAATACGATGGTTCGCGGCCGATCAATTTTGCAGGGGTGAGCCGAACGGCGAAGGCTGACTACACCGGGCAGCAATACACCGGCGTTGTTTCGGCCGGCCAGCACTTCTATTTCAACCAGAACACCATCACGCCCTTCGCGTCCTTGCAGTTGTCCCGGCTGCACGTCGGCTCCTATACGGAAACCGGCGCCGGCGACGTGAACCTGCGCGTCGACAGCCAAAACTACAATTTCGCCCAGTCGAGCGTGGGGCTGAAGGCGGAACGCCTCATCCAATACGCGAACGGTACCTATGCCCCCGAGGTGCACGTCAAATGGCTGTACGACTTCAGCTCCACGACCATGAAGCAGAACGCAGTCTTCACCGGGGGCGGCGCTTCGTTCACAACCCAGGGCATTGCGCAGAACCGCAATCTGTACAACGTCGGCGCCGGCATCACGTTTCTCTCCTGCGATTGCAACGGCAGGACCACGACGGTCAAGGGGCTCTACGATTACAAGTGGAATCAGTCGAGCTTTTCGTCGCACCAACTCTCGCTCGTCGCCAGCCTCAAGTTCTAAACACCTCACGCCTGCACCGCTCCCAGCGGCTTCATCACCGTGTCGTGAAAGCGCCGCAGGCTGTCGGCGAACTTCCCGGGGTCGCGATCCGGAAAGCGGATGGTCACGTGGTTGTAGCCGGCTGCCTGCCACTGCGTGAGCTGCTCGATGGCGCGCGCGGACTCCGTGCTCAGCGTGAGGTCGTCCTCCGCGGCGCCGGCCGCCAGCGTCTGATCATTCGATTGTTCCGATTCCAAAACATCGGGTGTGCGTACGCATTTCACCGAAGTTTATCTCCCGTCCGAGAATGCGATGGAGCGCGACGTCAGTTTATGTGTGTTGGCCCACATACCCCGACGACAAATGCGTACACACTCGCGAACGCGAGGAGGGGTATCGACATTTATGAAGTTAACGTACTGCCTGGCCAGACTGGACGAATGCCGCGAGACTGCCGCACAGAATCGCAAGATTGTACGGAGAAATAGATCATGGCTAAACGCAATCCGGCAACCAAACTCAAGCCAGCACCAAAATCCCGGCCGCAACTCCCCAAGGCGCCGACCGGCATTCAGGGGCTGGACGAAATCACCCGAGGTGGATTACCCAAAGGCAGGCCGACACTGGTCTGCGGCGGTGCGGGCTGCGGCAAAACGCTGCTCGCCATGGAGTTCCTGGTGCGCGGCGCGACACAATTCAACGAGCCGGGCGTCTTCATGGCTTTTGAAGAGACAGCCAAAGACCTGACCCAGAACGTCGCCTCACTCGGTTTCGACCTGAAAGACCTGGTCGCACGCAGAAAGATCGTTCTGGATTTTGTGTACGTCGAGCGCAGCGAAGTCGAAGCGACGGGCGAATATGATCTGGAAGGCCTGTTCATCCGCCTGGGCCATGCCATCGACTCCATCGGCGCCAAGCGCGTGGTGCTCGATACAATCGAAACGCTGTTCGCCGGCCTGCCCAACCCGCTCGTCCTGCGCGCGGAACTGCGCCGCTTGTTCCGCTGGCTGAAGGACAAGGGCGTGACCGCCATCATCACAGGCGAAAGCGGTGATGCGACGCTGACGCGCCAGGGGCTGGAAGAATACGTCTCGGACTGCGTGATCGTGCTCGGCCAGCGCGTAAGCGATCTGATTTCCTCACGGCTGCTGCGCATCACGAAGTATCGCGGCTCGTTTCACGGCACCAACGAGTATCCGTTTCTGATTGACGAAAACGGCATTTCGGTGCTTCCCATCACCTCGCTCAACTTGGCGCATATTGCCTCCAGCGAGCGCGTTCCCACGGGCATTGCGCGCCTGGACGCGATGTTGGGCGGCGCGGGCTACTACCGTGGCAGCAGCATACTCGTCACGGGTACGGCCGGCACCGGCAAAAGCAGTGTCGCCGCGCACTTTGCTGATGCCGCCTGCCGTCGCGGCGAACGCGCCCTGTATTTCGCCTTCGAGGAATCTCCCACCGAGATCATCCGCAACATGCGTTCCATCGGGATCAACCTGAAGACATGGGTAGACAGAGGCCTGCTGCAATTCCATGCGGCACGCCCAACGATTTTTGGGCTGGAGCGCCACTTGACGACGGTGCGCAAAGCGGTCACTGATTTCAAGCCGCAAGTCGTGATTATGGATCCAGTAAACAGCTTCGACGACGAAGGCACTCGAAGTGGCGCCAAGGCAATGCTGGTGCGCGTGATCGATTTCCTGAAATCGAATCAGATTACCTGCCTGTATACGAGTTTGACTGCGGGCGGGCATGATCTGGAGCAGTCCGAAGTTTCCGTTTCGTCGCTGATTGACACCTGGCTGTTGCTGCGGGTCATCGAAACCGGCGGTGAGCGCAATCGCGGTCTGTTCGTCCTTAAATCGCGCGGCATGGCGCACTCGAACCAGATCCGGGAGTTTTTGCTCACCGATCACGGCGTGGAATTGCGCGATGTGTACGTCGGTGCGGGCGGGGTGCTGACCGGCTCGGCGCGGCTGACGCAAGTCGCGCAGGATCAATCCGCGCAGACGATCCACTATCAGGAAGTTGAGCTGCGGCGGATCGAACTGGAGCGCAAGCGCACCACGTTGGAAGCGCAGATCGCTGTATTGCAGGCCGAGTTTTCGGTGCAGGAGATCGCCTCGCTGAAAATCATCGGGCAGGAAAAAGCGCAGAAAATGCAATTGGCCCAGGAACGTGTGGACATGGGGCTGAGCCGCAAAGCGGATGCGAAACCGGATAGACGAAAAACGGCCGCAAAATGAAACCGACCCCAACCCGGCCCGCTCCGCCTGGAGCCAAACCGCCCAAAGCGGCATCAGGCCGCTATATCCTGCGGTTGTACGTCGCCGGCCTGATGCCGAAATCCACGCTCGCCATCTCCAACATCAAGAAGATCTGCGAGGAGCACCTGCACGGGCAATACGAGCTGGAGGTGATCGATCTGTACCAGCAGCCGCAACTGGCGCAGGGCGATCAGATCGTCGCCGTGCCCACGCTCATCAAGAAATTGCCGCCCCCGCTGCGCCGCATCATCGGCGATATGTCGGACACCGAGCGCGTGCTGGTGGGGCTGGAATTGCGCAGGAGGGCGTAAGGCACGATGCCATCCAAGCCCGCAACCCAACAGCAGCTCCTCGCTGAAAACGAAGGCCTGCGCGTACGGCTCGCGCAAGCCGAAGCGACCCTGCGCGAGATGCGCAGCGGCGAGGTGGACGCGCTGGTCGTGTCCGATGCGGGTGGCGCGCAGCTGTTTGCGCCTGCGAACGCCGACCAGTCCTTCCGCATACTGGTCGGGGAGATGAGCGAAGGCGCGCTGACCATGACGGCGGAGGGCGTGATTGTGTACGCCAACCGGCGCTTGGCGGGGATGCTCAAGACGCCGCTCGAAAAAGTGATTGGTTCCGCGGTCCGCACCTGGATTTCGCCAAGCAGCCAGCCAATTCTTCAGTCCTTGCTCGAAAAAGGCGCAGTTGAAGAACGCCGCGGGGAACTCGTGCTTGCCGCTAGCGACGGAACGAGGGTGCCGGTCTATTTATCGGTGAGCAACCTGCCCATCGAAGGGAAGTCTGATGCTTACTGCCTGGTGGCGTTCGACCTGACCGAGCGCAAACACATTGAGGCCATCGCAGCCTCCGAAAGAGTGGCGCGGGAGTTGCTGGCCGCCGCCAACCAATCACGCGATGAGCTGCTGCGCGTGATTGAGGCCAAGGCGCGGGCGGAAAAGGCGCTGCACGAGTCGCAGCAATTGTTGAAGCGGACCTACGACGCACTGGATCAGGCTGTCCTTGTCGTCAACCCGGCCAACCGCACGATCGTCACTAGTAACGCTGCCGCAACGGACGTCTTTGGATACCAGCGCGACGAGTTGATTGGCCGAACTACCGAGTTGCTACACGTCGATCAGGCGATGTTCGAGGAATTCGGTCGAAGACTATTCTCTGCGTTGGACGCGGCTGGCTCGTTTCACACAGAGCTTCAGATGCGGCGCAAGAATGGGGAGACCTTCTTCGCCGAGAACACGGTAACGCAAATCCGCGACGACGCAGGACATCGAACCGGTGTAGTCAGCGTGGTTCGTGACATCACCGAGCGCAAGCGGGCATCGGAAGCGTTGCGAATAGGTGAGCAGCAGCAACGGCAATTGGCGGAAGAATTGGAAATCGAGCGGTCCCGACTGGTTGCCGCGCAACGGATCGCCAAGGTCGGGAGTTGGGAGACGACGCTGTCCACGATGTCGGTGCACTGGTCGGAGGAGACGCACCGCATCCATGAAACCGACCCGGCCACTTTCCACCCCACTCACCAAAGCTTCCTTGATTTCGTTCATCCTGATGATCGCGCGCGAGTAGATGAGGCCTTTGCCAGGTCGCTGGCCGGAGGCGCTGCAAGTGCGATTGAGCACCGCTTGCTCATGCCGGACAAGCGGATCAAGGTCGTGGACGAGCGTTGGCAAGTCTTTTTTGACACGCAAGGAGTGCCGATTCGCGCTATCGGCACGTGCCAGGACATTACCGAGCGCAAGCTATTGGAGACGGCGCTGCGAAACAGCGAGGCGGAATTCCGTGTCCTGGCCGAAGCCATGCCGCAAATCGTGTGGATCACGCGAGCGGACGGCTGGAACATCTATTTCAACCAGCAGTGGGTGGACTACACGGGACTCACCCTTGAGGAAAGTGAGGGCCACGGGTGGAACAAGCCGTTCCATCCGGACGACCAGCAGCGGGCATGGGACGCCTGGCAGCGGGCGACGGCAACCATCGGCACGTACTCGATTGAAAGCCGCTTGCGGCGGGCGGACGGCGTTTACCGCTGGTGGCTGGTCCGTGGCGTGCCGCTGAGGGGCGCCAACGGCGAAATTCTCAAGTGGTTCGGCACCTGCACCGACATTCATGACATGAAAATGGCGCAACTGGAAATCGCACATTATGTCGAGCAACTCCAGATTGCAGTCATGAGCACGGTCCAGGTGGCTACGACATTGAGCGAAATGCGCGACCCGTACACCGCCGGCCACGAACGGCGGGTCGCGGAGATCGCCGTCGCGATTGGCGCCGAACTCGGCTTCGACGCGCGCCGGCAGGAAGGATTGCGCGTCGCCGGCCATCTGCACGACGTCGGCAAGATCACCATCCCGTCGGAAATACTGTCCAAGCCGGGCAAAATCAGCGCGGTCGAGTTTCAGTTGATTCAGGGCCATGCCCAGGCGGGATACGATGTGCTCAAGAGCGTGGAGTTTCCCTGGCCGGTGGCCGAGGTTGCGCTGCAGCACCACGAGCGCATGGACGGCAGCGGCTATCCGCAGGGGCTCAAGGGCGAAGCGATTCTGCTTGAGGCGCGGATCATGGCGGTGGCCGACGTGGTCGAAGCGATGTCGTCGCATCGACCGTATCGGCCGGGTTTAGGGATAGAAGCTGCGTTGGCTGAAATCAAGCGAGGACGAGAAACGGCTTACGATCCGGTCGTCGCCGATGCCTGCATCAAGCTGTTCCGGGAGAAGGGCTACGCGATTCCAGCGTAGAGCGGATGCACGCTTGTCTGCTGCTGGCGTAAGCCGCCACTCGCGCATCGTGAGCGTCAGAGACCGCAACGGGTCGATTCCGGGCATTCGGCCCTTGCGGAAGCAGATGTTGACGCGAATTGCAGGCATGACGTCGGGTGAGCTGAACGCTTCCGGCGCCTCGGGTCACGAATTACCGATGGCAAGGCCCAACGGCTTCATCACCGTGTCGTGAAAGCGCCGCAGGCTGTCGGCAAAGACACGCGGGTCGCGGTCCGGAAAGCGGATGGTCACGTGGTTGTAGCCGGCCGCCTGCCACTGTGTGAGCTGCTCGATGGCACGCTCGGGCTCGGGGAAGCGCGAGAACGGGTAGAAATTGACACCGAGGCGAAGTGCTTGCATGCGGATTCCGTGTCAATTGGTTGATAATAAATAGTTTCTACAGTCAATAGCAACCTAGACTGATTAGTGAAAATGATCAGAATGGGCGGGAGAAGCGAACCTGCTATACCGCAGTCAGGCGCGTATTGGCGAGCGACAGGCGCTCCACCAGGATGCCCATGAAGGCGCGGTCGAAGCGGTGGCGGCATGCATCCGAGGCGCCATCCAGGTCGGCGGTCCTGATCCGGATGATGCGCGAGTCGCTCATGGTGGCGACGTCGGCCATGCGCTCGTTGCCGGTGCGCGAGAGATAGGCCATCTCGCCGAAGCACTCGCCCGCCGAGAGCACGTTGAGCAGCTTCTTGCGCTTGGTGACCTTGACCTCGCCCGAGGCGAGGACGCAGAAGAAATCGCCGGGGTCGCCGTCCTGCATGATGGTGGTGCCGGCGGGCAAAGTCTCCCAGGTGGAGATGCGCATCACTTCCCACAGTTCCGGGTCGCTGAACTCGTTGAAGAAGGGCATTTCGCGCAAGGTGTTGAACTTCTCGCTGTCGGCCACCTCCTGGCTCTTGTCGGCGAGGTGCTCGGTGCGGAAGGCCTCGGCGAGGTCGAAGGAGAACTCGCCCCAGGTCTGGTAGCGGCGCTCCAGGTCCTTTTGCATCGCTTTCTTGACGATCTTGTCCAGCGCCAGCGGGATCTCCTTCCGGTAGGAGGAGGGCAGCGCCGGCTCGACATTGGTGATCTGGTACATCATCGAGAAATTGTTGGAGGCCTGGAAGGGCAGCTGGCCGGTGAGCAGCTGGTACATCACCACGCCCAGCGAATAAATGTCGGTCTGGTGGTTGAGCGGGTGCTCCTTGATCTGCTGCGGCGACATGTAGGCAGGCGAGCCGATCCCGGCCACCTGGGTCTCCTCGGCGCTGGCCATGAGCGCGGCGCCGAAATCGGAGATCTTGATGTCGGTCTCGCCGGTGAGCAGGATGTTGGCCGGCTTGATGTCGCGGTGCGTGACCCCCAGCCGGTTGGCGAAGTCGAGCGCGCGCGTGCACTTGAATATGATCTCCACCGCCTTGTCGATGGGCAGCAGGGCGTCGGGGTTGCAGAAGCGCTCCAGCGTGCCGCCATCGACGTACTCCATGACGATATAGCTCATGTCCTCGCCGACCATGGCGTCGAAGATCTGCACGATGTGCGGGTGCTGCAGTTTGCCCGCGAGCGACGCCTCGGTGATGAAGAGCTTCTTCGACAGCTTGCCGCCTTCGGTGTCGCTGAGGCGGTCGGCGAACACCACTTTCACGGCGACTTCGCGCGTGTTGAAGGGATCGTTGCACAGGAACACGTCGGCGGTCGCGCCTTCGCCCAGTTTCCTCAGCACCTCGTACTTGCCGATGTGCGTGAGCGGGCCCGCCCGCCCGCCCGCCTGGTGGGTCGCCGGGTGCGTTCCCTCGCCGATATCTTCCACGGACGGCGTGTCGCCCGTGGAGGCGGAGGTTTCGACGCTGGGGGCGGGTTCGCTCATGGCGCTTGGGCGCGTTCTATCGCTGACGGATCACTTGGGCAGGCGTGCCCGTGCTGCCTTGGCCGATGCGATCACCTGGGCTGGCGCGGTGCCGCCGGTGTGCTTGCGCGCGGCCACGGAACCTTCCGGCGTCAGCACGCGATAGATGTCGCGGCCGATCTTGTCCGAGAACTGCCGCAACTCGGCGAGCGTGAGTTCGGCGAGGTCGCGTTTTTTCGTGGCACCGTCGCCCTCGGCAAATCGCACCGCGCGTGCCACGGCCTCGTGGGCATCGCGAAACGGCAGGCCTTTCTTGACCAGGTAATCGGCGAGGTCGGTGGCGGTGGAGAAGCCTTCCAGCGCCGCGGCGCGCATGGCCTTGGCATTGACCTTCACGCCCGCCATCATCTCGGCAAAGATGGCGAGCGTGTCCTTCACCGTGTCCACGGTGTCGAACAGCGGTTCCTTGTCTTCCTGGTTGTCCTTGTTGTAGGCCAGCGGCTGGCCCTTCATCAGGGTGAGCAGGCCCACCAGGTGGCCGAACACGCGCCCGCTCTTGCCGCGCGCGAGCTCAGGCACATCCGGGTTCTTCTTCTGCGGCATGATGGATGAGCCGGTACAGAAGCGATCGGGCAGGCTGATGAACGCAAAGCGCGGATTCACCCACAACACCAGCTCCTCGGACAGGCGCGAGATGTGCAGCATGACGAGCGAGGCTGCGGCGCTGAATTCGATGGCGAAGTCGCGGTCGGACACGGCGTCGAGCGAGTTCTGCGCCACGCGCGCGAACCCCAGCTCCCTGGCCACCCGCTCGCGGCGGATGGGGAACGAGGTGCCGGCGAGTGCCGCCGCGCCCAGGGGCAGCGTATCCACGCGCTTCCTGCAGTCTGTGAGCCGCTCGCGGTCTCGCTCGAACATTTCCACGTAGGCGAGCAGGTGGTGGCCGAAGGTCACCGGCTGCGCCACCTGCAGGTGGGTGAAGCCCGGCATGATGGTCCCGGCGTGCTTCTCGGCCTGGCCGATGAGACTCTTTTGCAGCGCCGAAAGCAAGGCCGCGATCTCGTCGATCTCGTCGCGCAGCCACAGGCGGATGTCGGTCGCCACCTGGTCGTTCCTGGAGCGCGCCGTGTGCAGGCGCTTGCCGGCGTCACCCACCAGCGCGGTGAGCCGCCGCTCGATGTTCAGATGCACGTCCTCGGCTTCCAGCGACCACTTGAATTTGCCAGCGGCTATTTCACGCGAAATCGTGGACAGGCCGCGTTCGATCTTGGTCAGGTCCGCCTGCGACAGGATGCCGACCGAGCGCAGCATGCGCGCGTGGGCGCGCGAACCGCGGATGTCGTGCTGCGCAAGGCGCTGGTCGAACCCGACCGAGGCGGTGTAGCGCTGAACGCGCGCTGCCACCGGTTCTGCGAAGCGACCGGACCAGGCGGCGCCCGCGGTCGATTTTTTGGACTTTGCTGCCATGTAGAATGCCAGTGCCGATCAGTGGTGGGAGAAAAGCCGCGCCCGGCAATGTGCAGGGCGCGCCGTCGGGGGCCAGGAAAGGCGGAATCGGACCCGTCGCAATGGCCCCGGGACGTCAGCAAGTGCGCGCTGCGAACGCGTCACAAGCCAGCGGCGTAAAACCTCGCAAACGTCGGAGCAAAGTATAAAAGGTTATTGGATAAAAAGGGAATTTCCCCTTTTTGGCAAACGGGAAAACGCACATCTTCCAGGCCTTTTTCGCGGCTTTCATGCGCTGGATTTGTCGCATGGTGTTTGCTTCGACAATGCAGTGAAGAAGCATCCTCGTTACATGATCGCAGTCCAGTCCAGGATGGGCACATGACAGGCAAACAGCAAGCACCGGCGCCATCGGCCTTGCGTCCGGCGCACATCCCGCGCCTGCCGGATTTCCGCAACCTTGGCGTGATGCTGCGCGTGTTGTTGCTGGTGAATGCGGCCGCCTTGTTTGCCGCGGCCGTGCGCTCATCCCGACTCGTCGACCTGCTGCCCAATATCACCGTGGTGAGTTCCTGGCTGGAGGCGCCGCTCATCGCCAGCCTGCTCGTGCTCAACGTGGCCGCGCCGTTCCTGCTGCGCATGCGCTACTGGAGCGGCCTCGCGGCAGCGCTGGTCATTGCGGCGCTCATCGCGGTGGCGCTGTGCGCCGTGCAGCGCGAGTTCGGGCGCGAAGTGCCGGGAAGCGACATGCTCTGGCACGCGGCCTATGCCGTTGCCGCGGGGGGCGTCGTCGCCGCCTACTTTCGCCTGCGCGACCGCGCTTTCTCGCCGGCCATCGCCGAGGCGCGCCTGCAGGCGTTGCAGGCACGCATCCGGCCGCACTTCCTGTTCAACAGCCTCAACGCCGTGCTGTCGTTGTTGCGCAGCGACCCGCGACGAGCCGAGGGCGCGCTGGAGGACCTGTCCGAGCTGTTTCGCAGCCTAATGGCGGAGAACCGCGCGCTCACCCCTCTTGCCGAGGAAATCTCGCTCACCCGCCAATACCTGTCGCTGGAGCAGCTGCGCCTGGGCGAGCGCCTGCTGGTGAACTGGAAGATCGACCCGCGCGCTGAAATGGCGATGGTGCCGCCCCTCTTCCTGCAGCCGCTGGTGGAGAACGCGGTGTACCACGGGGTCGAGCCGGGCGTGGGGCCCGGCACCGTTGAAATCGTGACCGACGTGAGCGGCGATTCGCTGCACGTGGTGCTGACCAACCCGTACAAGCCGGACCACCAGCACCGCCAGGGCAATCGCATGGCGCTCGACAACATTCGCGAGCGCCTGCAATTGCACTTCGACGTGGATGCGCGACTGGACACGCATGTGGCGGGCGATCGGTTCGTGATTTCGATCGTGATGCCGTACAGGAAAGAGACCCGCAAGATGCGCGCGGCGGAAAGCGGGAAGGCCGAATGAGTTCATCCCCCAGGGGCCCCCTGCGCATTCTCATTGTCGATGACGAGCAGCCGGCGCGTTCGCGCATGCGCGAGCTGCTCGGCGATTGCCGTGCCGAGGTGCCGCACCTTGTGGTGGGCGAGGCGGGCAACGGCTTCGAGGCGCTGGAGTTCATTGCCGGGTGCGACCCGGATGCGGCGCCGACGCTGTTGCTGGCCGACATCCACATGCCGGGCATGACGGGGATCGAACTGGCGCGCCATCTGCAGCGCCTGGACGTTCCACCGGCCGTGGTGTTCGTCACCGCGCACGACCAGTACGCCGTGGCCGCGTTCGAATTGAATGCCGTGGACTACCTGTTGAAGCCGGTGCGTGCCACGCGCCTGGCCACGGCATTGAAGAAAATCCAGTCGGGCCCGCTGCCGGCGCCCGGCGTGTTCGCAAAACTCGATGCGCAGCCGCGGCGCCATCTGAGCGTTGCCGAGCGCGGCCGCATACTGCTCGTGCCGGTCGAGGATGTGCTGTTCATGAAGGCGGGGCAGAAATACGTTGCGCTGGTCACGAAGGAGCGCGAATACCTGGTCGAGGATTCGCTCGCCAGCCTGGAGGAGGAGTTCGCGAGCCTGTTCCTGCGTATCCATCGCAGTACGCTGGTAGCGCGGCGTTATGTGCGCGGCTTCGAAAGATTGGCGGCAGGCCATGCCGAGGCCGGCGCCGAGGGCGCGGCCGACGCGGAGGGCGCCGCTGCGGGCAACGCCGAAGGCTGGGGCGTGCTGCTGGAGGGGTGGAAGGACCCGTTGCCTGTCAGTCGCAGGCAGTGGGCGCAGGTGAAGGCATTGGTCAAAAGCTGAACCAACGATCGGATGGACTGTCTTTCATGCTGAAGCAACGCAAACTCGTCATCGCCTCGCGCGAAAGCCGCCTCGCCTTGTGGCAGTCGGAACATGTGCGCGACGCGCTCATTCGCCATCACCCGGGCCTCGAGGTGGAAATCCTCGGCATGACCACGCGCGGCGACCAGATCCTCGATCGCACGCTGTCCAAGGTCGGCGGCAAGGGCCTGTTCGTGAAGGAGCTGGAAGCGGCGCTGGCCGAGGGGCGCGCCGATATCGCCGTGCACTCGGCCAAGGACGTGCCCATGGAACTGCCGGAGGGTTTCGTGCTGGCGGCCATCGGCGAGCGCGAGGACCCTCGCGACTGCTTCGTCTCCAACCGCTACGCCTCGCTCGAGGCTTTGCCGGACGGCGCCGTGCTCGGCACCTCGAGCCTGCGGCGGGAAGCCCAGGTGAGGAGCCGCCTGCCGGCGCTGACGGTGACCCCGCTGCGCGGCAACGTCATTACGCGCCTGGCCAAGCTCGACCGCGGTGAGTACGACGCCATCGTATTGGCCGCGGCGGGCCTGCGGCGCCTGGGGCTGGCCGATCGCATTCGTTCCACCATCGATGTGGGCACGAGCCTGCCCGCGCCCGGGCAGGGCGCGCTCGCCATCGAGTGCCGTGCCGGGCGTGCCGACCTGGTCTCGCTGCTTGCGCCGCTGCACCACGCCCCGACGGCGTTGTGCGTGCGCGCCGAGCGCGCCGTGAGCCGCGCGCTCTCGGGCAGTTGCCAGTTGCCGCTGGCCGCCTACGCCGAGGTGGACAGCGGCGAGCTGTGGCTGCGCGGCCTGGTTGCCAGTCCCGACGGTACCCGGGTGATCGAAGCAGAGATTCGCGCCGATGCGAGTCGAGGTTCGGCAGGGGCGGACGGTTCTTCCGACGACTGGCCGGAGCAGCTGGGCCAGGCGTTGGCCGGCCTGCTGCGCGAGCGCGGTGCCGGCGCCATCATCGACGCCCTGGTTTGAGTTCCTCCCCGCCAAGCACCGCAGTCTCCGGCGCCGCAGCGCTCGGCGGGCGCGCCATTTTGGTCACGCGCCCGGCAGCGCAGGCCGGCGCGCTGTGCACGCTCATCGCCGCGGCGGGCGGCGAGGCGGTGCCATTCCCGATGCTGGAAATAATATCAACTTGGAATGTGGGCCTAGGCTGTACGGATATAGAAGCGAAGAATGTGATCAAAACGGACGTCATCGTCTTCATCAGCCCCTCGGCGGTCAGCGAGGGGTTGGCCGCGTTGTCGGCGAACGGCGTGACGGTGGAGCGCTGGCCGGAAGCGATCGCCGTGGCGGCGGTGGGCCGCGGCACGGCGGCATCGCTGGCACGCCGGGGCATCTCCAAGGTGATCGTCCCCACGCACGGCGCTGACAGCGAAGCGCTGGCGGCGCTGCCCGAGTTCCAGCCGGCCGCCGTCGCAGGGCGTTCGATCCTCATCGTGCGCGGGGAGGGCGGGCGCGAATGGCTGGTCGATACCTTGCGCTCGCGGGGTGCCCGGGTGGGCGTGGCCGAGTGCTACCGGCGCGCGCTGCCCAAGCTCGATGCCGAGTCGACGATACGGCCGCTTGCGGCGCGCTGGATGGCGGGCGGCATTGCCGCGGTTACCGTGCATTCGCGTGGCGCGCTGGACAACCTGCTCGCATTGCTACCTCTCGCGGTGCGGCCCGCCGTGCTCGCCACGCCGCTTTTCGCATCGCATCCGCGCATTGCCGAGCACGCGCGCCTGCTGGGCGCGAGCGATGTGCACGTCGCCGGACCAGGCGACGCTGAAATGATCGCGGGTTTGAGGGCCTTTTTTGCTAAAGTAGCGCCTTGATGTCATTGCCTTTTGATCAGGTCGGGCGTCCCGATAATTCCAGCACCCGAAACCAGCCCGGTCCATGAACGTGCCCGAGAATCCACAAGACCAGAACGCGAGCGGCGGCGCACCACAGCGC
>CANJXQ010000092.1 GCA_947478805.1 Betaproteobacteria bacterium
ACGAGCGCGGCGACATCGTCGCGATCAACGGGCGACGCATGTCGGCGGCCAAGGTGCTCACCGAACTCAACCGCCTGGGCGGCAAGCACGGCATCGGCAGGCTGGATCTGGTCGAGAACCGCTACGTCGGCATGAAATCGCGCGGCTGCTACGAGACCCCCGGCGGCACCATCATGCTGCGCGCGCACCGCGCCATCGAATCCATCACGCTCGACCGCGAAGTGCTGGCATTGAAGGACGATCTGATGCCGCGTTATGCGCGACTGATCTACAACGGCTACTGGTTCAGCCCGGAGCGCGAGCTGCTGCAAAAGCTGATCGACGAGTCGCAAAAGACCGCCAACGGCAAGGTTCGCCTCAAGCTCTACAAGGGGACGGTGCTGGTCACCGGGCGCGAATCGAAGACGGATTCGCTGTTCGACACCAAAATCGCCACCTTCGACGACGACGGCGGCGCCTACAACCAGGCCGATGCCGGGGGCTTCATCAAGCTCAATGCGCTGCGCATGCGCATCGCGGCGAACCTGAAGAAAGCGAGACGCCAGTAGCCGGGACGACGGCACCTCTTTTTCTCGCCACGCCCACCCGAATCGGATGCGCATCCGCGTTCTGTCCGACCTGCACCTGGAGCTGCGGCCGTTTGCGCCGCCGCCCGCCGCGGCCGATGTCGTCATCCTCGCGGGCGACATCGCCAACGGTGCTGCCGCAATCGACTGGGCGCGCCGAAGCTTCGCCCAGCCCGTGCTGTTCGTCCCCGGCAACCACGAGTACTACGACGGCCACTACCAGACCGTGCGCGCCGAATTCGAGGCCGCCGCAGGCCCGTCCAGCGGCAGCAACGTGCGCCTGCTCGACTGCTCGGAATGGCTGTACGGCGGCGTGCGCTTCCTGGGCTGCACCCTGTGGGCCGACTATTCGCTGCTGCCCGAGCATGAACGCGCGGCCTCCATGGACCGCATGCGACGCTACATTCCGGACTACCGCATCATCGGCTTCGAACAGCGCATCCTGCAGCCCGAGGACTCGGCGGCCCTGTGCACGCGCCATCGCGCCTGGCTCGCGGAAAAGCTTGCCGAGCCCTTCGCCGGCTCCACCGTTGTCATCACCCACTTCGTGCCGCATCGCGGGTCGATTGCGCCGCGCTTCGAGGGCAATTTCGCCAACCCGGTGTTCGTCGTCCCGCTGGATGACCTCATGGGGCGCGCTGCGTTGTGGGTCCACGGCCACACCCACAGCAGCTTCGATTACAGGGTGGACGGGACGCGCATCGTGTGCAATCCGCGCGGCTACCCCGACGAGGGGACCGGCTTCATTCCCGACCTGGTGGTGGAAGTCGAATAGCCCGCGCGTCAGTTCGGCTCCGAGGACACTTCCTGCAGGCCGCTGTGCCACTTCATCAGCGACGCCGACACCTGCGGCAGGAAACGCGTCTGCAGCGGGAATGTCATGGCCACCCCCGGCTGGATCTGGAACTGGATCGCCACGCCCGACAGGTCCGCCAGGGGCGAAATGCTGATCTGCTGGTACACCAGCATCTGTGTCTGCTCGAGCAACTTCCTGACGGCCGCGCCCTCCTCGTCGAACGCCACGCCTGCATCCCCTGCCTGGTCCTTGCGCGCCGATTCGGCGGCATCGCGCTCGCCCTGGGCGACGCCGGCGAAGGCCATGACGCGGGCGAGAAACGCCGACACATGCGTGTGCGGCAGGATCATGCGCACCTTGCTGCCGTCTTCCAGGCTCGCATCGAAGTACACATTGCGCCCGTCGTCGAGCCCGCCGCCGTGCGAAACGTCATCCAGCACCAGGGTATGTTCAGGCCTGTCCATTGCCGCCTCCTTCGGGCTGACTTGTGGGTATCGCTCTCGTCCCGCAACGTGGATGCAGTGCGTGGGCGCGGACATGCCGCATCCGAACCGATCTCCGTGTTGCAGGTACCGCCGCGCAAGGCGCCAAGTGTCGCACAGGAGGGTCGCGCAATGCACCCGCGCCTCCGCGCCTGCGCTGCGTATAATCGCGGTCACAGGAGAATCATCATGCCGTCATTCGACATCGTCTCGGAAGTCAACATGGTCGAGCTCAAGAACGCCATCGAGCAGACCAACAAGGAAGTCACGAACCGCTTCGACTTCAAGGGGTCGGACGCGCGCATCGAGCAGTCCGACAAGGAACTGACCATCTACGCCGACGATAATTTCAAGCTGAAGCAGGTCATGGAAGTGTTCCAGACCAAGCTCGGCAAGCGCGGCGTGGACGTGCGCTCGCTGGACCTGAAGGACCCCGAAAAGATCGGCGGCGACAAGATGAAGCAACTGGTGGCGATCAAGGACGGCGTGTCGCAGGAGATCGGCAAGACCATCGTGCGCGCCATCAAGGACGCCAAGATAAAGGTCACGGCAAGCATCCAGGGCAACGCAGTGCGGGTCTCGGGTGCGAAGAAGGACGACCTGCAGGCGGCCATTGTCCTGTCGCGCAAGACGGTCACGGAACTGCCGCTGCAGTTCAATAACTTCCGGGACTAGGCGGGACCGCGCCGCCTGCTCCGCAGGCTCGGCGGCGCTGCTTAAGGCGGGACCGCGCCGCCTGCTCCGCAGGCTCGGCGGCGCTGCTTAAGGCGGGACCGCGCCGGCTGCTACGCAGGCTCGGCGGTGCTGCTTACTGCGGGACCGCGCGGCCTGCTACGCAGGCTCGGCCGCGCTGCTAACTTCAGGACCGCGCCGCCTGCTACGCAGGCTCGGCCGCGCTGCTTACTGCGGGACCGCACCGGCTGCTACGCACCCTCGCCGGCGCTGCTTACTGCGGGACCGCACCGCGCTCGAAACGACCCTGCTGCAGGAAATCGGCGATGTGCAAGATTGCAACGCGCATAGTGGTCAGGCGCCTCGCACCATGGCCACTACCCGTCCCATGTCGAGAGTGTCGGCCTGCTGCCTGATTTGCGGCAGGTACTGCGTCTGCATTTGCCTGGCCGGTCCCAGCAGGGTCTGGAATGTTTCGCGCAACACGGTGGCGTTCATCAACCGCCCGCCAGCGTAATAGCGTTTGGAAAGCTGTCCCAGCGCGTAGGTGGTGGCAAAGGAGAACGCCATGCCAGTGGCGGCGCCGCCGAACTTGCCGAAGGACTTGCCAGCCGCCTTGCCGAGCAGCCCGCCCAGCAATTTGCGGCCGAACTGTTCAAGATACTGGGAGGTGAGTCCTACGCCGGCCGCAGCGATGAATTCCTTGATGTGCCCTTGGTCGAGGTCGACGCCATGCGCCTTGCCGATGCCGTACACCATTTTGATCTGCAGCGGAATGATGGCCATGGACGCCCACGACTGCGGCAACAGTTCCAACGCGCCGTTGACCAAAGCATAGTTGAGGATGGACTTGTCAAGCTCGTCCTCAGACACTTTCGACTCTGCTGCCATCGCCGGGCCGGGAGCGACCGGGAGACCTCCCGTCGCTGCGGCGGGCGCGGCAGCTTCCGACAGAACAACGATGGCGTCCGCTTCGTTTTCGAATGCGGCTGCCTGGTCTGGATCGAGTTGCAATAGTTTTCTCAGCTCTGCCAGAAAGCGACGCTCGGGATCGCTCTGGCGGCCGTCGGCATCGCAAATGCAGACTGCCATTTCGTAAGCGAGCTGGCGCTGCCCGGGTTCGGTGAGTTTCGCTGTTGCGGCCTCTATGCTCACCCGCTTGAGCAGCACGTCCTGATAGATCCGCGCAAGGTCTGGCGTACCGGATTCTTCCGCCAGTGACTCGGCAATGCGGCGCAGTTCATCGCGTTCACGATCATCCTTGACGCCATCGGAAAGGGCGGCTTGCAGGCCAATGACGAGTACGGCGCGTTTCTGTTCTGATTGCATGGTTGCTATCTCTCCTGCTGTTAGCGGTGGGCTTCAGCTGTTGTGCAGGGCTCGCGTATCTCGGGAGGCAAGCCAATGCGCACCACCGGCCATTAACAGCAGCAGCGCCACGCCGATGCCCCACGATATCCACACCAGCGGCACCAGCCAACCTACGGCGGATCCGACCCATGGCAAGGCGCTGCGGAATGCTTCGAATCCTGTCAGCAGGGCTTCCTGTGCGGCTTTGATCGCCGCCGGATCCAGCCATAACGCGAGCCACGCCGGAGCCGGCCACTGTGCGGCAGAACGGCCCAACTCCACGGCAGCGCCCGACGCGATGACCTGCGTGCCCCATTGCACCAGTTCCACAACAATCAGGGCACCCAGTGTCCACAACACCGCCAGCACGCCAAAAGCCGCCCAGATAAAGATCTTCATAAACGTCCTTTTTGCACTTCAAGCCAGCAGGACATCACAAGGGGCGTAGTAGGCCAGCAGTCGGGCAATGCTGCCCATGATCGTTTCTTCAAATCGCGAACCCTTGTGGCGCAGCGCCACAATGAGGTCTGCGTTCATTTCGGCCGCAAGGTCAAAGAGAACCGGGTTGGGGTGGCCCCTGATGACCCTGACCTGCAGGCTCGCTCCGGTCTGTTCATATGCCGCGATCAACTCCACCATCCGGCTTTGTGCCTTGGTGGCTTCATTTTCCGCCAGGTGTTCAAGTTGCTCCGCGGAAATGGCGCGGTAGTGCAGCCTTGAGTCAAAGGGCGACTGATATGCATGAGCGACGGTGATCTGGCCGTGGCGTGCCGTCGCCAGTGCATTATCGATTACCCGTGTGGAGTCTGACTCCAGGTCCACGGCTGCCAGTACCCGCGCATAGTCAGCCTGGGTTGGCTGGCGTACGACCAGTACCGGGCAAGTCGCACGCTCCAGAATGCGCGATGCCGTGCCGCCCAGGAAGAACTGCTGGACGGCGCCCTTTGCATGCGCACCAATGACAATGATATCGGGGGCAAAGTCACCTGCAGCCCTTGAGATCACTTCCGCGGCAGATCCTTCCAGTACTTCCGCACTGATCTTCGCTGCACCTGCTGCCGCCTGCCGGGTCAGTTCATCAAGGTTCTCCTGCGCGACCGCACGCAGTTGTGCGCGCAAGCCTTCTCCCGTGGCCAGTATGGCATTCAGAGCGCCTAGCTTCGGAAAGGCGTGCACGGCATGGAGTTTGGCTTTCTCACGCTCAGCAAGCATGATTGCACGCTCAACAGCCGCATTGCCCAGGGGCGAGAAATCTGTCGCTGCAAGGATTCGCTTGATTGGTTTCATGTGAGTTCCATTGACCGTCAATCTCCATGCCCCGCTGAAGCGATTTCAGGGGCAGGGGGGAGAATAGCGGGACGCAAGCAGATTTCAGCCAAAATTGACGACCCCAAGCAAGAAATCTTGAATGTCAACAGGCCCTAGAAACCCAGGAGCTTTGCAACTTCCGCCGCACGTGCAGCAGTTGCCGGTTTCGGGGGCTGGTACAGCTTCGGCAGCTTGCTGGTGTCAAAAATCGTCAATCCACCGGGATCGTCGTTGTAGACCGCATTCCCCTCCCGTGTCATGACGTAATGCGCCATCAGGCGTGCCGTGGCGGGGTTCTTCGATTTGGCGCGCGCGGTGAGGATGACCTGCATTTCAACGCCCGAAGTAAGGTCCAGCACCTGCGTCGCAAGCGGTGCGCCCTTGCCCCGGGTTGCTTCAACCTGGGCCGGCACCACGGGCAGCGTCAGCATCCCTTCCCCGGCACCCAGCGCCTGCACCGCCGGCACGCCTCCAGGATACTGGCGCGGGTTCTGTTCCAGGAACTTCTTGAAGAAATCCACGCCGTACTTGTCAATCGCAGGGGCCCAGAAATCCAGGTACGCGGAAGAGGCGCCTGGATTGGCCAACAGGATCTGCCCTTTCAAGTGCGGTTTGAGCAGGTCCGGCCAATCCTTGGGCACATCCGCGCCCTTCAGCTTCTCGGTGTTGTAGGCAATCATCCAGGGAGCGACCTGCACTATCGCCGAAGCACCGCGATTGAACGCCTGCGGGTACTCGCCGCTGCGCATCGCCGGAATTCCCGCATCGGAAACCGACTCGACCCAGCCCTTCTTGATGCCATCCTCCGCAAATACCTGCGCCCCACCCGCCAGGAACAGGATGTCTGCCGCGAAAGTACCTGCCTGCCCCTCGGACGCGTATCGCTGCATCAGTTGTGCGCTGTTGAAGCGGCTGTACTGGGTGCGGATTCCGTACTTCGCCTGGAACGCGTCGGCGGTACGCTTGGCCACGTTCTCTGTCGCCGCGGAATAGGCGGTCATGGTGCCTGGCTCAGCTTTGGCGGCCTTGATCAGCGCATCAAGATCCGACTGCGCGTGGGCCAGTGATGCAGCACCGATGCCCAGCGTCACGGCGGTGAGTCCGACACCCAACACCTTGTTCAGGCTGGGTAAGCGCGAAACGAACATCGTCGTATTCATGGATTACATCTCCTATAAAAGGTCTACCTGGCTTGCGTTGGCGCACTACACCGTGACATGCAACTCATTGCGCTGCCTTGAGCGCGGCGATGCGCTCCTCGAGCGGCGGATGGGTCATGAACAGCCGCTTGATGCCGCCACCCCCGCCGCCAGCGATGCCGAAGGCGGCCATCTTGTCGGGCAGCGGCTGCGGATGCATGGCGTTCAGGCGTTCCAGCGCGGCAATCATGTTTTGCCGCCCGGACAGACTGGCGCCGCCGCGGTCGGCACGGAACTCGCGCTGGCGCGAGAACCACATGACGATGATCGATGCAAGGACGCCCAGAACCAGTTCGGCGACGATCATGGTGACGAAAAAGGCCGGCCCCTGACCGCGCTCGGTCTTGAACACGACCCTGTCCACCAGATGGCCGATGACGCGGGAAAGGAACATGACGAAGGTGTTTACGACGCCCTGTATCAGCGCCAGTGTCACCATGTCGCCATTGGCGGCGTGCGCCACTTCATGCCCGAGCACCGCCTCGGCTTCCTTGCGCGTCATCTGTTGCAGCAAACCGGTGGAAACGGCGATGAGCGAACTGTTCTTGCTCATGCCGGTGGCGAAGGCGTTGACCTCGGGCGAGTCGAAGATGCCGACCTCGGGCATCTTGATGCCCGCTTCGGTCGAGTATTTGCGGACGGTTTCCACCAGCCAGAGTTCGGTCGAGTTCGACGGCACATCGATCACATGCACGCCCATCGATTTCTTAACGGTCCACTTCGAAATGGCCAGCGAGATGAACGAGCCGCCGAAGCCCATCACCGCGGCAAAAACCAGCAACGAAGTGAGATTGAGACCGTTGGCATTGAGGTAAGGCTCCACGCCAAGCATGCGCATGGTGACCGACAGCACCAGCACGATGGCAAGGTTGGTGGCTAGAAAGAGCGCGATGCGTTTCATGGTCAGGTTCCTTCAGTCGTTGGGCACGTCGGACACATCGCCCGGAGGCGAGCGGAGCGATTTTCGCTTTGCATCGCGAACAATCTCCTTTTGTCGATCGACACGCTTGGCGACATTGCGTCCGGCGCGTTCCGCCGCCCGGTCAATGACGACGTACAACTCGGCGCCGATGTCTTCGATCAAGACATGTGGTGCGCGCCTCAAATGGATTTGTATCCGGCAAAACTTGTCCTCGCCACCGCGCGGACCGTTGCTGTCGCCCATCATTACCGCCACCCGCTCGATCCGATCGCTGCTTCGGGTAAGGGCGAAGCGCAGCCGGCGCTCGGTGTGATCCATGAGCGCCGCGGTAATCGGAAAACCTGATCCCTTGATATCTATGCGCATACTCGTTCTCTTCGTTGATCCATCCATCGCGAGAGAACTCTAGGGCTGCCTTGATCTTGAGTAAATTCGATTTATCGAAAGCAATTGATCGTATAAAACGATCAGTTGTTTTGCCCAGAGTAATGCCCTGCGCACGAACCTGGATGGTCGACAAGCCAGGGGCGAAAGCGCACAGGTTCTCGGGTTACGCCGTGATTGAGAAGCCAGAAGACCTGTTTAGTGCGGCGGCGTCCGGGTGTATGCGCTCCAGATCACGGGCTGCCTTCCCCAGCTGTCGACCCTCGGCTACAGGCGCGCCGCTTCGACGGCGACGATCACCGCTCACATCGCCATGCCGGTACCGGCCGCTGCGGCAGCCACGACCTTGATGAAGCGGAACTTCTCGTTGTTGCGTGCCCCGGCGAAATCACAACTGCCGCCGACCGAAGGGGCGCAAGCACGACGATCGCTCAGCCTGCAGGCTTCGGACGCAAGATCAGGCTCGCGGCGATGCTCGCCGCTATAAGCGCCACGACGACCCCCAAGGCGAGGAAAACCGGGATCTTGAAGAAGTCGATCAGCAGCATCTTCACGCCAATGAACATCAGGACAAGCGCCAAACCGTAGGAAAGCAGATGGAAGCGGTCGGCCATGTCGGCGAGCACGAAATACAGGGCGCGCAGGCCGAGGACGGCAAAGATGTTGGAGGTCAGTACGATGAATGGATCGTCGGTAATGGCGAAGATCGCCGGAATGCTGTCCACCGCAAAAACGATGTCGGTGATGGCAATCATGACCAGCACCATGAATAGCGGCGTATACGTGCGGATCCCGTCGCGCAATACCCAGAAACGCTCGCCATCGAAGCCTTGCGTCACCGGGAGATGGCCGCGCATCCAGTGCAGCGCCGGGTTCTTCTCCAGGTCCGGCTTATCGCCGGCGAAGAACAACATTTTCGCCCCGGTGACCAGCAGGAACAGGCCGAACACGTAAATGATCCAGTGAAATTTGGCGATCAGCCATGCCCCGATCAGGATCATGACGATACGCAACGCGATTGCGCCGAACACGCCGTAAACCAGCGTGCGCCGCTGCAGTTCCGGAGGCACGGCGAAGTACGTGAACAGCATCAGGAAGACGAAGATATTGTCCACCGAGAGCGATTTCTCGATCAGGTAGCCGGTAAGAAACTCGAGCGTCTTCTCGCGGGCGATCTCCGGACCGGCGGCTCCCGCAAGATGCCACCAGAGCCAGCCGGCGAAAACGAACGATAGTGCGACCCAGACCGCAGTCCAGCCCAGCGCCTCCTTGACGCTGACGCGCGTCTCGCCGCGCGCCGAAAGGACCTTCAGGTCGACGGCGGTCGCCACGATGACAAAGGCGAAGAATCCAGCCCACATCCAAGGAGTAGCAATCGTTTCCATTTCTCAGCCCATTTACAAAATTCGGTTATGGTCTCCGCGACCATCTTTGCAATCCACACCGTCGACGGACTGTTCCGCGCTAATAACGCAGCAGGCAGCCCATGCCGCCCAAAGCCATCAGCGGGTCGAACTGATCCACGACTTCGATTGGGCAATCCTGTTGTCCGGCCAGCCTGACCAACTCGACCGTCGCGTCGACGGGCTGTACCGACTTCCTTCCGCATTCGGTGCATGCCGCAGGCGCCGGATGCGCGATACGGATCACTCCGCAAGCGCCACAGCGCCAACCCGGCTCGGGCGGAAGATCCCGGGCCAGCAGAAGTATGTCCGCCCGCCGTTGTCGTAATGCGTCCAGGCAGGCTGCTGCGCCCGCCACCGCCCGACCCTGTGTACGAATACCCTGTACGAAACGCGCGGCGACCTCTTGCGATTCATGCTCCTCCCATTCGACAAACGCCGAGAGCGTGGCGGCAACGACATCGTCCTGCCTAGCCCGGCTTGCCGCCCGAATGGTGTCGACCAGTTTGGCCGCGACGGACTTGGGCAGCGCGCGTCGTATCTCTCCGGTGAGGGCGGGGTCGCCCGCCAGGATCAGGTGAGTGTGCCCGCCGGCGACCATGAGGCTTTCGAGCAAATCGGTCTGTTCCCCGAGAAAGCGAGAGGTACGCTCACGGCGGTGGCTCTCGTAATGTGCTTTGGTCCACTCGCGTCCGACACGCTCGCGCAGTTCAGGCTGTTCAGTCCAGGCCTTGATGGTGGCTGCGCCGAGGTTCACCTCGAGGATTCGTACCCACGCCTGAGTGGCAAGCAACACTACGTAGCGGTGATAGGTGTCTTTCAGCGCCATGAGATGAAAGAGGTTGGGGGATGGGTAGACCGCGATCCAGTTTGGCAGCGGCGCGGCGAACTGCATCGGAAGAAAGAAAGCGCCGCCGCGGTAGTGGCGGCTGAACAAAGCCACCCCCTTCGCGCCGGGCCGCAACATCCCGGACAGGTAATGAGTAATCTGGCCTATGGCGGCGTCGAAGTCTGCCTTCGCATTGCCCTCAAGCGTGCTGCGCATGGCCAGCGCACGGTTTTCGAGTGCCTTGCGGTAGCCGGCCTCGCCTTGTTCCAGGTTGAGATAACAGCTCACGAAGGGCGCTTCCGTCTCATCCACGCAGGCGAGCACAGCAATTTGGCGCCGCAGTTCGTCAAGCGTAGTCAATGACTCCGCCCGCAGTTCCAGGCCGACGCCAGGCTGATGCCAGGGGATCCAGTCGATCGAGTTTATTGGTGTAGTCAATCGTTTCATTTTCTCTCCTCAGCGGGGATCGAATCGATTCTCACGCTTCGCACCGAACCCGTTTTCCGCGCTGAATCAGCAAACAATTGCAGCATCCTTCTTTGGCCATTAGTGCACATCATGTGGCTCGCAGGCACGACAACGGCCGACGATCGTCGAAATGACAATCGCGTTCTGCACGTCCCGCCTGGCTCCCATCAATGAATATGAGTCAGTGTGTCCGATTCTCATGTCTAGTTAAAGTCGATTTATAACTCACAATCAGTCGAATAAATCGATATATCACGCGCTTGACTGCGGAGGTGCTCCGCTTTGATCGAGCAGCGCAAGGCTGACGACGCGATGGCCGCACAGCGCGTTGTGGCGCTGCTCAACTCGACCCTCGGCGTCTAACCGGCGGGTCTCGCGAATTGGCGTGACGGCGCAGTGATGGACGTGCCTTCACGCTGCGCCTGTGCCAAGGTCTGGGAGCCCAATGCCGATGCAGTAGATCGCCAACCGCAGTTACATGGTACGACTCTGCCGCAGTTCCACGAAGCGCGGTTTCCATCCAGACTTGGCGTGGCGGCATGCATCTCTGGACGCCTGCTCAAGCGGGCATTGGCCGTGCGCGACGCGACTTGGCCGCCAGCAATGCCTCATCGGCGAGTGGCAACAAGACGCGCTTGAGCCGAGCGCCGAACGCGGCTGCGGTCAACATGCCGAGCACCAGCAGGCCCAGCCCGAAATACGCGGCCCAGCGCGGGTCGAACGCGTGCCCGAGTTGGCCGATTGCTGCACCCAGTGCCACGGACGCGGTGGCCCACAGCAGTGCACCGGCGGAATCGAGCAACACAAACCTTCGCCACGGCAAGAGGGAAGCGCCGGCGCCCAGGCCGATCAGGCTGTACGTTCCCTTGGAAAACCGGTACAGCGGCAATAACAGGCGCTGGTACCGGTCGACCCCGGCCGCCCCCAGCGCCAGCCAGGGCGCAAAACCTGGAAACCGCTCAAAAAGCCAGGAGGAGCCACGGCGACCGATCGCGAACCGGACCTGGCTACCGATCAAGGTTCCGGCCAGCACCACTGCCACCGCGATCGGCGCCTGCAAGGCGCCCGCGGTACTGACGAACCCCGCCACCATGGGCAATGGCCCGGTCTTGGCGATCGCGTAGGCCATCAGCAAGCCGTATACCCACACGTCGTATTGCGAGATCCAGGCCAGCAGTTCTTCAACAGTCATGCGACGACTCCACGACGAACACGGCAAGCTTCGTGCGGTCGGCAGCGGTAAGCAGCGCGCCCCACCGAGCCATGATTTCCTGGCTCGTCTCAAGGCCGAGAATCACGGCGTTCGCGAGGATGAGCGCGATCAGTACACCCTGCGTAAGCGGTGATTCAATATGGCGCGCAAGAGGTCGCCGCCAGCCTGGAAGCGTGTCGACGGCGATCTTCATCAGGCGTCACCACCCTTGCCGGCGTTTCCGGGCGGACGCAGAAGGCTAGCCGCGATGGACACCGCGAGGATCGCGAAAACCGTGCCGAGCATCCAGGGAATCGGGATTTTGTAGAAATCCATGATCAGCATCTTCACGCCGATGAACGTGACGATCAGCGCCAGACCGTAGTTGAGCAGGTGAAAGCGCTCGGCCATGTCGGCGAGCAGGAAATACATCGCCCGCAGGCCGAGGATCGCGAAGATGTTCGAAGTGAAGACGACGAAAGGGTCGGTGGTGACGGCAAAAATCGCCGGTATGCTGTCGACGGCGAAAATCAGGTCGGTGACCTCGACGAGCACCAGCACGAGAAAAAGCGGTGTCGCGTAGCGCAGACCGTCCTTCATGACGAAGAAGCGCTCACCGTGGTAGGCCTCGGTAACACGCAAGTGGTTGCGAATCCAGCGGATTACCGGATTCTTCTCGAGATCCGGCTTTTGATCGCCGAACAGAAACATCTTTACGCCGGTGGCGAGCAGGAACAGGCCGAAGACGTAGAACATCCAGTCAAACTTCTCGATCAGCAACACGCCGAGGTAGATGAGGATCGCCCGCATCACGATTGCGCCGATCACGCCGTAGAGAAGCACTCGCTTCTGTAACTCCGGCGGAACGGCGAAGTAAGTAAACAGGGTTACCCAGATGAATACGTTTTCAGTGGCGAGCGCCTTTTCGATAAGGTAGCCGGTGACGTACTCGATGGTCTTCGCGTTGGCAACTTCGCGGCCATGAACGCCGTCGACGAACCACCAATACCAGCCGGCAAATACCATGGCTGCCACGAACCACACGACGGCCCAGGCAAGCGCCTCACTGACGGGCACCTTGTGCCGTCCCTTCGCCTTGAGAAGCACAAAATCGAGCACTAGAAATACGACGACGAGCAGGCTGAAGCCGAGGTAGAGGATCGGCGAGCCTGTATGTGTAACTTCAGTCATCAATGGTTACTCGTAGGGAAGCAGGCTTTGCACGGGTCAAAAAGGGGCCGGGAGCGCGATGCTGTCTTTGCTTACCGCCCCCCATCAACTGCCCGCCGGCGCGCGCCGGGCTGCCATTTTCCAGTGCACGCCGATGCGCCAGGCGAGTTGTACGCCGAAGTAGGTGAGGACCGCACCTGCGACGGCGAAGATCACGAGGCCGACGAGCAGGGGCTCACCCATTGCAACGATCTTCTCGATCCAACCAGTGTCCACCGCGAGATCAGGCAGCACCGTTGGTTCGCCGAGCACGGCCAACCCAGCGTGATAGGCCGCCAGGAGAATGGCCGGCGTCGTCAGCGGGTTCGAGATAAACGTTGCGAGCACCGCGGCCGGAAGATTGGCCCGCAGCCCGATCGCCACCACACCGGCCACAAAGCCCTGTCCAAGCGGCACCAATACCCCGAAGAACATGCCGATCGCCAGCCCCTTTGAGATGGAACTGCGGTTCACGTGCCACAACCACGGGCGGTCGAGCAGCGGACCCATCCAGCGCAAACCACGATGGGCACGCAACGACGCTGGGTCAGGGAGCCAGCGACGCAAGAAGCGACGAGCCATGGTCTGGTACTCCCAACTCAGGTGTCGAACGATCGCCGGCGCCTCGATCGTGCCACGTGCGACTGTGGCGAGCGTGCCTTGGCCGGCACGAGAGCGTTATGCGTAAAAAGGCGTGACGTGCCGTACAAGAGGGCGCATCCAAAGAGCAACATCAGGATCATCATCGTTCTTCAAGAGTCGGTTGGCGGATAAGTGCGCACTCTAGAGTTGCCGCAGCATCGTGTAAAATCGATTTATCGATCCAAATTGATCGCATAAAACGAAGGATTGCCGCGATGAATTACAAACATCTTTACTATTTTTGGTGGGTCGCCAAGTTGGGTGGTGTAGTCAAGGCAGGCGAGCAACTGCACATAACACCACACACCATCAGCGGGCAAATCGGGCTCCTCGAGGATGACCTTGGAACTCCGCTATACGCCAAGCGTGGCCGCAACATTGAATTGACCGACGCGGGGAAGCTCGCCTTCGGCTACGCGCAGGACATCTTCGCGCTCGGATCCGAACTGGAGGAATCGGTACGGAACTACGAGGCCGGCGGCCGTCCTATTGAGTTCCGTGTTGGCGTGGCCGACGCGGTTCCGAAGACGATCGCCTGTCGCCTGATCGAACCGGCAACGCGGCTGCCAGAATCGGTGCGCATCGTTTGCCGTGAATGGAAACTCGACAGCCTTCTTGTAGAACTTGCCGCCCATCGGCTGGACCTTGTGATCGCCGGCGCTCCGATCCCGCCCTCGGTAAGCGTGCGCGCGTATAACCACCGGCTCGGCGAATCCGAAACGAGTTTTTTTGCGGCCGGACGACTCCTTAAGAGCCTCAAGGGGAAGTTTCCAGCCTGCCTGAACGGTGCGCCGATGCTGGTTCCGACCGTCGACGTAGCAGTAAGATCCCCCTTGGATCGATGGTTCGAGAAGAACAAACTTCGGCCTAGCGTGGTCGGAGAGTTCGACGATAGCGCTTTGATGAAGGCGTTCGGAAAGCGCGAAATGGGTGTGTTCATCGGACCTACTGTTATCGAATCGGAAATCGAAACGCAGTATGGCGCGAAAGCAATCGGCCGAACGAAAGAGATTGTTGAGGAATTCTTCGCGATTTCGGTCGAGCGCCGGGTATCTCACCCCTGCGTCGTCGCCATCGCTGAAGCATCAAGAAATCAATTGTTTTCCGCCCATTGATTTTGCCCAAGGTCTGTGCAGTTTTCCTAGAACCTTAGTCCCCTCACCCACCGGTCGTACAACCGATCTGCCACCGCGTGCAGTTCGCGCACCTTCTCTTCCATCGCGTAGAGCATCTGGTCCGGCGTCTGCACAGACGCCCCGGCACGGCTGACCAGTTCCTTTTCCCAGTCGCGGCACCAGCTGCGGATCAGCTCCGGCGTCATTTCCACATGGCACTGCATGCCAATGTGCGGCCCCAGCGCGAAGGCCTGGTTGGGGCACCAGGTGCTGGACGCCAGCCGCACCGCCCCCTGCGGGATCGTAAACGTCTCGCCATGCCAGTGAAACGACAGGAATTCCAAGGCATCGCCGAACCAGTGCGCTGCTTCAGGCGCTGCATCCATGCGCACCGTCCCCCAACCAATCTCCTTGACCGGATTGCGCGACACCACCCCGCCCAGCGCCTTCGACATCAACTGCCCGCCCAGGCAATGGCCGATCACGGGAATGTCCTTGGCCACCGCTGCGCGGATCAGCGACAGCACGGGCGCGATCCACGGCAGCTCGTCGTTCACGCTCATGGGCCCGCCCATGAAGCACAGGCCCGCATACGCATCCGGCGCGGCCGGCACCGCCTCGCCCTCGTCCAGCTTGACCAGCTGCCAGGGCAAGCCGTGCGCATCGAGGTACGTGGCAAAATAGCCGGGACCTTCGGTCGGGCTGTGGCGAAAGATGGCGACGGGTTTCATGCGAATGTCGTCCAGGGCACAAGGGAGCGAGTCAATGAGACGCCATGATTGTATTGCATCGTTTCCCCGGCGGGCCGCGAGGTGGCTGTGTCTTTTTGCAGCCATGCTCGCGACGATTTCCGCGGCCCGGGCCACCGACGTGGTGCTGGTCGGCCTCTTTCCAACCCGGGCGCTGGTGCAGATCAACGGCGGCGCACCGCGCCTGTTGTCGCCCGGCCAGGCGCCCGTTGATGGTGTATCGCTCGTCTCGGTGACCAAGGACAGCGCCACGCTGCAGGTCGATGGCCGGCGGCAGACCCTGGCCATGGGCCAGGGCAATCACAGCCCTGCAGGTTCCTCGGCATCCACGGTTACGCTCTCGGCCGATGCGCGCGGCCACTTCGTGACCGAAGGCCAGATCAACGGCGCCTCGGTGCGCTTCGTGGTGGATACCGGTGCCACGCTGGTCTCGCTGTCGCAAACCGAAGCGCGGCGGCTGGGCATCGACTTCCAGCGCGGCGAGACGGTCACGCTCAACACCGCCAACGGCGCGGTCAACGCGCGAAAACTCGTGCTCGCATCAGTGCGGGTCGGATCGATCAGCGTCAGCAACGTCGAAGCGGTGGTGGTGGACAACATGAACATGCCGACGCTCCTGGGCATGAGCTTTCTCAACCGCATGGACATGCGCCGCGAGGGCCAGATCATGACCCTCACAAGAAGATACTAGGAGGACCGCGCGGCCTGCTCCGCAGGCTCGGCCGCGCTGCTTAAGGCAGGACCGCGCGGCCTGCTCCGCAGGCTCGGCCGCGCTGCTTAAGGCAGGACCGCGCAGCCTATCAGCGCTTCGGCAGCGGCTTTTCGATCAGCGCGTAGGCCGAATGGTTGTGGATGGACTCGAAGTTCTCCGACTCCACCACGTACCAGTCGATGCGCTTGTCGCGGTTGAGGTCAGCGGCCACGTCGCGCACCAGGTCCTCGACGAACTTGGGATTGTCGTAGGCGCGCTCGGTGACGAATTTCTCGTCCGGTCGCTTCAGGAGGCCGTAGAGTTCCGACGAAGCGTGCTTCTCGGCGTAGTCGATCAATTCCTCGATCCACACGAAGTCGTTGGTGCGCGCGGCGATGGTGACGTGCGAGCGCTGGTTGTGCGCGCCGTACTCCGATATCTTCTTGG
>CANJXQ010000093.1 GCA_947478805.1 Betaproteobacteria bacterium
AAGCACCCCAACACGCACATAAAAAACACGTGATCAGTGAGTTTAAAGACTCCATTGGAGGGCCTCAACACAGTGATCATTCGCATGGTTCAATGGTATTTGATGGTCAATATAAAAGCGTGGTTTATCACGGGCACCGAATTGGTGAGTTGTATGACTTAAAAAATGACCCTGAGGAATTTAATAATCTGTGGGATGTGGCCGATGCACAATCGCTTAAATTGGATCGATTGAAATATCACATGGATGCCATGATGGCCACCATAAGTGCGGGGCCAGAAAGAAATGTTGCGTATTGATTTTTATTGATTGCTAATCGTCCCTGCAAAATTCATTTCTAACCACCGCTCCCGAGTTCGACATCAAATGACGCAAGTTGTTGATTCAAATAAGTCGCCCTATTTTTTTACCACTACAACAGGCTCATTTGCTCATTTTTGATCGGCTTGCTTGTTGGCGCAAACAGTTCGCGTGGTGCGGTTTTTAATCCTTCACCGTTTTCAAGAAGCCAGATATTGTGGCCTTCCCTAAGCGGCGTCCGATTTCCGGATCTGTACCACTTCTGTACCAGAGCATCATGTTGCCGTCATGGACCGCTTGCAGGTACAACACTATGTCGCCGGTGATCTGACGCTTGCTGAACTCGCCTGAACGCTTGCCCGCTTCAATGATTTCTTCTAGAAGCAAGCCAAGCTTGCGATAGATTTCACGGACTTGGGCACGTACAGCTTCTGACGTATGCGGAGTTTCGGCTGAGACCAGCATTAGAACGGCGAGGTCCCGCGGGTGCTGCGCTGCCCAGCGCGTTTGGTACCTTACGAACAGTTCTAAATGATCCGTCGCAGAACCACTTCGCTCGCGAACCGCAGCAGCGGTCGTGTCGATTGAGCGAACTTCAATGCACTTGAGTACTTCGAGCAGGAGGCTTTCCTTGTCCTTGAAATGGTAATAGACAGCTCCTTTCGTGAAACCCGCGAGAGCGGCCACATCGTCGAGCGTGCTGTTCACGTAACCGTGGCTGGCGAAGAACTCGGCTGCGGCCTTGATGATCTTGTCGGCAGTCGATAGTTCCGACTTCGTAAACGTTTTCCCGACGCTGGCAGCGCGTGCATTTGCCCGTTGTAGACGTGCAGGCACTGGGCGTATCGCATCGAGTTTGGAGGGAGGCAGGGAGTAGGACATCACAAGGGCCTATGGTTTCGTGGCTTCATTTTAACCACCAAGGGTTAATACTAGCTCGAGTTTATATATTGTCACATCTATAATTTATAAAACACATACCTACTGGTAGGTATTTTACGAATTAATTGGCCCCAGGAGACAGCAATACAGGCGTAAAGCCTGCCCATTCAGTCGGAAATCCATGACGATTCAACTAATGATTCAACTGCTAGAGTTTCTCGCCAACGGCATTGCCTTGGGCGCGATTTACGCGTTGCTGGCAGTTCCAATGAGCGTGGTTTGGGTGACAACGGACGTGATCGACGTCTCCACCGGCGGCTATGCCGTCGTAGCGGGCATGATTGCGGTCACAGTGGGCATGCCTTTTGGCCCGATCGCCGGCATCCTTGGGGCGTTGGCGCTTGGTGCCGTCGCGGGAGGCATCTTCCTTTGCTTTCACAAGCTGCGCAGACAGCGCGACACAATGCTCATCGTATTGGCCACATTTGCGCTCATGTTAGCGATCGAATCGGGGGTACTTTCCACTCTTGGCACTGACAACCGCTTTCTTGAGCCACTTCCGGGTACGTTCATGCTGTCCGGTGCAGTAGTAACTTACCAAGCAATCTTCAACCTGGGTGTCAGCATTGTCGTGATGTTGATCCTCGCCGCATTGCTCAAGTTCTCTAAGCTTGGCCTGCAGATGCGTGCCAGCGCCATCTCCGATCGGGCTGCGATGCTCGTCGGGGTAGCGGTTCGTCGGACCCAGTTTCTGACCTTTGTATTTTGCGCAGGCATCACAGGCATCGCCGGCGTGCTGGCGGCATTGGCGATAGGTATAACCTACGCGAGCACCTTCATCTTCACAACTGTCGCCTTCAGCGGTACCGTGCTGCTTGGCAAAGCTGGGCCACTGCCCGCCTTCTGGGGGTCGATGCTGCTGGGCGTCGTCACCGCGGTGAGCGATGCCTACTTGCCGAACGGTTGGGCAGCTGGTGTACCGTCTCTGCTGATCATCCTGGTGCTCGCGAGCGGGCGCTTGCCGGCCACGGCCTTCACCGGGGCGCGGCCATGAGCAATGAAGCCAAGCTCTGGACAGCACCTGCCGTAATCGTGGTGGGCTTCTGTATTGTCATGCTGCTGGGCATTGCGCAGCCGTCCCTGCACACCACAATGTTTACCATCGGCCTTTACGCTCTAATTGCACTACCGCTTGGCCTGATCTACGGGCAGGGCGGCACGATCTCAATGGCTCAGGGCTCGTTCGCGGCGCTGGGCGCGTACACATCGGCAATCCTCTGCACAAGATTCGGTTTTTCACCGACGCTTTCTGTCATCCCTGCGGTCGTGATGCCGGCATGTGTAGCGTTCTTGATAGCGCGGCCCATCCTTCGCCTGCCGGAGCTCTCGCTTGCGCTGGTCACGCTCTCGCTGGGCACGGTGGTCGCCGTCGGGCTGCAGCGAGGCGGCGACTTCACTGGCAGCTTCGTCGGCCTCTCGGGCGCCCCCCCGCTGCCGTTGGTCGGCAACCATCCAGTATGGGTCGCGACCACACTTTGGGCCGTAGTGCTGATCGTGGTCATCATGTACAGCCACTTCGTGCACAGCGCCCGCGGTCGGTCACTCAACGCCATCAGGGTCGATCGCCTGCTTGCTGAGTCGATGGGAGTCAACGTACCATTCGATCTGTCCATCATGTTCGCCATCGCCGCGGGTATCGCTGGTCTTGCCGGCTGGTTTTACGTTCACACCCTCGGCTACATTGCCCCCGATTCTCTCGGCGCACATACCTCCGCCAACATCCTCTTCATGGTGGTGCTCGGCGGGCGGCGCGCCGTCCTCGGACCGGTCCTCGGTGCCACCTTCTTCACCTTCGCCAATGACTTTCTCCCCGGAGCGGAAACGCACGGGTTGTTCTTTGGAACTATTCTCGTGCTGATCCTATTGCTCTCGCCCGACGGCATCCTTTCGCCCCAGGCCATGCGCGTCTTGCGGAGACTTTTCTCACGCCGTGATCGCGTCAGTCGCGCCAGGCTGCCCGGCACCGCAGAAGTAACGGAGGCCTCGCGATGACGCTGTCAGCCACTGGCGTGTCGATCCGCTTCGGCGGGCTCGTTGCTCTGAACAACGTCGCCGTCTCGGTGTCACCTGGCGAGATCCTCGGCCTCGTCGGACCGAATGGCGCGGGCAAAACGACACTGTTCAACTGTCTTACCGGCGTCTCTAAACCACAAGCGGGAAAGGTGCAGCTCGAGGGCCGAGACATCTCGCGCCTAAGCCTCGCCGATCGGGTTCGACTAGGCATCGGCCGTACCTTCCAGACGCCCCGGCTCGATCTCGGCTCCAGCGTTGCCGACGCTGTCATGCTCGGGTTCAATCCGCGTCTCAGGCAGAGCATTGTCAGCGCTTGCCTGCCGTTCTCAAAGGCTCGCCGGACGGAGGATGACCTTTCGTCTCGTGCGCGCCAGCTTATCGCCGAGTTCCAACTGACCGCTGACCCTGACTCGTCGGCCGGTGAGCTGTCTCTCGGTCACCTGCGCCTTCTGGAAGTCGCCCGGGCGCTTGCGAGTGAGCCTCGATATCTCTTGCTCGACGAGCCGGCCGCCGGCATTGACGACGTCGACCGAGACTTGCTCGCCGACGCGATCCGCAATGCCGCCGCCCGCGGGCTGGGCGTGCTTCTGGTGGAGCATAACGTCGGCTTCGTTGCCGAACTCAGTCACCGCATGGTCGCTCTTGTAAGCGGCGAAGTAGTAGCCGAAGGCAAGCCGGCTTATGTGGTCGCCGATCCACAGGTGGTTGCCGCCTATTTGGGAGTGCACCATGTCGCGGCCTGAAGACAACACACTCTCTGTGCTCAACCTGAGTGCGAGTTACGGCTCACTTGTTGTCTGCCGCGACATCACGCTCTCGGTGAAGCCGGGCGAAGTGGTTGCGTTGATCGGGCCGAATGGCGCCGGCAAGACGAGCTTCATCGGCGCACTCTGCGGAACGGTGTCTGCCAAAGGACAGGTTACGCTGGGAACTTCGAGGCTCGACGGCCTGCCGACTCATATGCGCACGCGATTGGGATTGGCCACCGTACCTGACAACCGGGGCCTGTTCGCGCCGCTCACTGTTGCTGAGAATATGCGCCTTGGCTCGATGTTTGTAGTACGTCAGCGGCGCGACGAAGTGGTCGATCGGGCGATGTCCTACTTCCCGTTTCTGAAGGACCGTGGAAGCACGCTCGCCGGTTCTCTCTCGGGCGGACAGCAGCAAATGCTGGGCATCGCCAAGTGCCTCGCCGGCGACCCCCGGGTGCTGCTGCTCGATGAGCCGTCTCAAGGCTTGGCGCCGATCATCCTCGATGAGATCGTCAAGGTGATCGGAGAACTCAAGGCGCAGCGGCTACCGGTTCTGTTGGTCGAACAAAACTACGGACTTGTCGAGCGCACCGCCGACCGGTTCGCGGTGATGGTCGGTGGGCGCATTGTTATGACGGGAGGCAAGTCTGACCTTGCCGACCGCGACAGGATCGGGCGTCTCTTCCTCGAGCGCCGAAAAACCACACTTCACTAAAACCTAAGGAGACTCTAATGAATATCAAAAGACGAACGGCCCTTGCATCAGTTGCTGGCCTGTATGCCTTGAGCGCCTTTACGTTGGCTTCGGCACAAAGCAGTGGGCCAATTAAGGTCGGCGCGCTGATCGCTCTGTCGGGGCCCGCCGCGGCCTACGGCGCGGAGGAGCGCCGAGCGATCGAGGCCGTGTTCAACCAGGTCAATGCTCAAGGGGGCATTGGTGGGCGCAAGATCGAGGTGGTGGTGCGCGACACCAAGACTAACCCTACAGAGGCCGCTCGCCTAGCCAACCAGGTAATTGCCGACGACAAGGTAATCGCGATCATCGGTGCGACCACAGGATCAGAAACTCTCGCTTTCGCCGATGTTGCGATGCGCGCGCAGGTGCCGCTTTTTCCCATGGTGGGCACACCATCAGTGACTGACCCCGAGAAGCCGTATTCAAAGTGGGTGTTCCGTATGTCGGTGCCGCTCTCGACTGACCTTCCAGCTTCGATGCACCGCATGGTCAAGGATGGCAAGAAGCGGATGGCCATTTTCTCTGAGGAAGATGCCTACGGTCAGCAAGGCGCGGCGATGGCCGTCGAATTGGCCAAGAAGCTGGGAGTAGAAGTCGTGGAGAACATCTCCGCCCCTAAGACCGCGACTGACCTCACCACACAGGCCACAAAGATCCGCAACGCCAATCCCGATGCTGTGCTCCTCGTAACTGCTTCGACCGGATCTGGTGGTGCGTTCCTGCGCAAGCTCCAACAGGTTGGGCTGAATGTGCCGGTTTACGGCATGGCGGGCATCGTTCAAAAGCAAATCATCACCAGTGGCGGCACCGCGGCCGAGATGCTGATCGCACCCGCCCTGGTCAACCCCGACGAAGCGGGGCCGCTTAAGGAGCTTTTCGCGCTGATGAAGGATAACGGCGGAGTCGACGGTTTCGGCGCCGTGCTCGGGGCCAATGCAGCAGCAGGCGTGGTCGCAGCCTTGAAAAGTGGTGCCACGACTGGCGCGCAGGTGCGAGACGCAATGGAAAAGATCGGCAGTATCAAGGGCTATGCGGCCGGACCGATCAAGTACTCGCCGACCGACCATGACAGTTGGGGCCCAGAGACCCTGATCTTCGTGACCGTGCGCGATGGCAAGTTCAAGAACCTCTAACGTGGCAACCGGTCTACCCCTCGAAGGCATCCGGGTCGTAGATCTGACCCAGGTTCAGCTCGGTCCTTGCGCCACACAGGTCCTGGGTGACTTCGGTGCCGAGATCGTGAAGGTTGAACGGCCCGGTGTGGGCGACCTGAGCCGTTCGACCGATCCGTTCATAACCGAGCGAGGAGGGCAGAGCGCCTACTTCATGGCGCTGAACCGCAATAAGCGCAGCCTCGCGATCGATCTGAGTGGCGGCGAGGGCCGCGAGATCGTGATCGAGCTTGTACGCCAGGCAGATGTGCTGGTGCACAATTTTCGCCCTGGAGTCGTCGAGAGGCTCGGCCTTGATTATGCGAGCATGCAACAGCTCAACCCTCGGCTCATCTACGCCTCAGGTTCTGGATTTGGCCCCGATGGACCACTGGTACACAAGGCCGGTCAGGACCTACTCGCGCAATCAATGTCGGGCCTGGCCCATCGCAATGCCGGTGAGGACGGTTCGCCGCGACTCTTCCCGACCGCGCTTGGCGACTTCACGGCAGGAATGATCCTGGCGCAGGGCGTCTTACTCGCTCTCTATCAGCGTGAGCGCACTGGCCAGGGCGCATGCCTGCACGTCTGCCTGCTTGACACGCTGCTTGCCCTGCAGCAGCAGGAAGCGACGCAATGGATGCTACGCCGCCGACCGGTCAACTGGATCACGCAGAATCTAATCGACATTTTTCGCACCGCAGACGGGTCGGTCACTCTCGTGGGAGTCTTTCGTCCAAATCCGCTGCAACTGGTGTGCGAGGCGCTCGGGATCGACGACCTCTCGCTGCGGCCGGAGTACGTGACGCTGGCGCTGCAAATGCAGAATCGAACTGCGCTCTGGCTCGAGCTCGGCGCTGGATTTGCGCGCCACTCCACCGCCGAATGCATCGATCGGCTCGACCGCGCAGACATTCTCTGCGCGCCGGTGTTATCGCTGGACGAGGCCCTGAAGCAGCCGCAGGTGGAGGCTAACGGGATCCTGGTTAGCTTCGACCACCCCGTGCACGGTGAGGTCCGCACCACTGGCAACCCGCTCAACTTTTCCGGTGTCGAGCGGATCGCGCTGCGGCCCGCGCCAACCCTGGGCCAGCATACCGAAGAAGTTCTACGCGAGCTGGGCATCGCACCGGAGCGGATCGCGAAACTGCGCGAGGCCGCAATCATCAACTAAAGGGTAAATATATGCTGCAACCAAGCGACAAGCACGCGTCAATTGACGACATCCAGGTCGGGGATTCGGTCGTGCTCGAAAAGACCATCAGTGAATCAGACGTCTACCAGTTCGCAGGGATCACCGGTGACTTCTCACCCAACCACGTGAACGAGCGTTACATGCAGGGCTCGGTCTACAAGACCCGCATTGCCCAAGGCGCGTTGGTGGTGGGCTTCACTTCCGCTGCAGCGGCGATGTTCGGCATCAAGTACGGCGTCGACGGCGTCGCTGCTGGTTACGACAAACTGCGGTTCCTAGGCCCGGTCTTCTTTGGCGACACGATCCGCATCGAGTATCGGATCTCGCACATCGACCGCGAGAAGCAGCGTACACACGCCGAGCTGAAGGTGACGAACCAGCATGGCAAACAGGTCCTAGCGGGTGACCACCTGATCAAGTTTTTACCCTACCAAGTCATTACGGCACCCTCATGATTTACGAGACTTTGCGGCTGGAGCGACGCGGGCGCGTTGGCATCGTCACGCTGGTTCGCGCCGATGCCCTCAACGCGCTTAACGAGCGCCTGATGGACGAGCTGACGCATGCCGTGGATGTGCTAGAAGCCGACGCTGACATCGGATGTCTCATTCTTACCGGCAGCGGGCGTGCATTTGCCGCTGGCGCCGACATCAAGGAAATGGCCTTCAAGACTTATCCACAGGCGTACGGCGAGGACTTCATCACTCGCAATTGGGAGCGGATAACGCGCACCCGCAAACCCGTCATCGCTGCAGTAAACGGTCTGGCGCTCGGTGGCGGCTGCGAGCTGGCAATGATGTGTGACTTTATCCTCGCCGCAGATAACGCGCGCTTTGGCCAGCCCGAGATCACGGTTGGGGTGATGCCCGGCGCAGGCGGCACTCAGCGGCTTGCGCGCTTCATTGGCAAGTCGAAAGCGATGGAGATGTGCCTCAGTGGTCGCATGATGGACGCAGCCGAGGCCGAGCGATGCGGGCTGGTAAGTCGTATTGTGCCGGCCGACCAGCTTCTTGAAGAGGCTATCCGAACCGCTGAGAAGATCGCCGGGCATCCGCAACCGATGGTGATGCTAACGAAGGAGGCGGTGAACCGCGCCTACGAGACAACGCTTTCTGAAGGAGTCCGCTTCGAGCGCCGCCTCGCCCAATCTGTATTCGCTTTCGCCGACCAGCGCGAAGGCGCTGTCGCCTTCATCGAAAAGCGTGCACCCGAGTACAAGCACCGCTGATTCTTAATGACGAAGTTATTTACGCAAGGACTCCTTTCATGACCCTCGATCCGAACGAACTCGTTGCCCGCGTCACGCGCTGGGCGCTCGCCCATCCCGAGGAACGCGATCCTTGGGAGAAGGCACCAGCCATAACCGGTGTGCTAGCTTGGAACGATCCCGAGTCAGTGGCCGGCGTCAAACGCTGGATCGACCGCGCCGTCGATACCCAAGGCAGTGACGGTTACCTCTGCTACAGCGAGCGGATCGATCTGATGCACGGGCATGTGCGCACCTTTACCCCTACCGGCACGCTGTCCGCGAGCATCGGCTATCCGATGCTCGAACTCCACTCCCGCGCCAAGGACCCCCGGTACCTTGAGGCAGCGAAGCTTCAGGTCGAGGCAATCTTGCGTGCCCCGCGCACACGGGACGGCGGCATCTCTTGTCGGTTCGAAGCAAAGGAGCTCTGGGTCGACTTCATCTATCTGATGGCGCCGTTTCTTGCTCGCTATGGTCAGATCACAGGAGAGCAACAGCACATCGACGAGGCCTTTTCCCAATACGAAATCCAGGCGAGACATCTGATCGATCCGTTCACCGGCTTGGCGCGCCACGCATGGTGCGAGACGCCGAACCACTTCCCGCAATCCACCCTTTGGGCGCGCGGTAACGGTTGGCTGGTGTGCGCAGCTGTTGACCTCCTCGAGATCGCGCCGAAACATGCGCGCTCGCAATACCTGACCGACACATGCCGTGCAGCGCTGCTTGCGATGCAGTCGCTTCAGGACCGCAGCGGCTTCCTGCGCCATATATTGGATGATCCTTTCTCCAAGTTCGAGGCCTCGTCGACGGTTATGTTCGCCTACGCCGCTGCCAAGGCAGCGGAGCTAGGCATCGTCGGCGACGAGCTTTTCGAGTCGGCATTAAAGGGCTGGCGCGCCGTAGCGCTCTCGATCGGCAGCGATGGCGCCGTACCTGGCGTGGCGGTGCCGCCCGGGGGGCCTGGCGTTCCATTCGGTAGCACACAGTTTGGACAAGGCTTCTTCCTGCTGGCTACGCACGCCTTGCGAAAGCAGCTCAACGCGTGACATCGTTTACCGATCTCGAGCCGCAATCCTGGACCTTGCCACGGGCGCTTGATGCGCGCGTAGCGCAGACACCCGACCGGCCGTTCTTGACCACTGAGGGAGAGGGCACGCAGACCTTTGCACAGTGCCGGGCAGGAGCCTTCTTGATGGCCGGGATGCTTGGCGCCGCGGGTGTCCGCGCCACCGATCTGGTCGCCGTCATGGCGCCAAATTGCCGGACCGCGGTCCATGCCTGGATGGGCGCGAACCTGCTTGGCGCGGTCGACGTGATGATCAACACGGGCTACCGCGGTAGCCCGCTCGAGCATGCGCTGAACCTCGTCAAGGCGAAAGTTATCCTAGTCGAAGAGCGCTACCTTGGTGTGCTGCGCGAGGTCGAGCCGCAACTGCAGCATCTGCAGCGCATCGTCCATTTCCGCTTGGGGGACTTCGCCGGTGAACCGGATCCGACCCCATTCTCGCGGATCGAGCTCGTAGCACTTGCGTCGTTGAAGCCGAGAGAGCTGGACGTGCAAGACGTGCAGGACGAACCTGCCTTTTCGACGCTCGCTTCCATCATCTTTACCTCGGGCACCAGCGGCCCGGCGAAGGGCGTGATGATGCCGCACGCACAGGCCTATGCGTTGGCGTTGCAGACGGTGCAAGGGCTTAGGCTAGGTGAACGGGACACGCTCTACGCTTTTCACCCAATTTTTCACACAGCCGGCAAGTTCATCTCGATCTATGCCGGGCTGCTGTCTGGAGCGCATGTGGTGCTCGACCGGCAATTTCGCGCCAAAAGCTGGCTAGCTCGCATCCGTGAATGCGGTGCCACCGCGACGCTCGCTCACGGCGCGATGCTGGAGATGGTCTACGCGCAACCGCCCGCCGCTGATGATGCCGACAACCCGCTTAAGCGTCTGATGGCATCCCCATTTCCGCGCCGCATCGCGGCCGATTTCGAGCGTCGCTTCAGCGTGCGCGGCGTCGAATTGTGGGGTATGACAGAAATCAACAATCCCTGCTGGTGCCCTTTAGACGAGCCGCTTCGCACCGGCACGTGCGGCAAGCTGAACACCAAATGGGCGGACGTGCGCGTCGTCGATCCCGAGACCGATCTCGAACTGCCCGTGGGGCAGGTCGGTGAGTTCGTCGTCAGGGCGCGCCTACCCTGGACCATGATGCAGGGTTACTTCGGCATGCCCGAGCTAACTCTGCAAGCCTGGCGCAACCTTTGGTTCCACACCCGCGATGCCGGTTACATTGACGCCGAAGGTTGGTTCCACTTCGTTGACCGCTTGGGCGACAGGATCCGCCGGCGCGCCGAGAACATCTCCTCTTACGAGATCGAGTCGGCGGCGGCTCTGCACCCATCAGTGCTCGAATGCGCCGCGATCGGCGTGCCCTCCGGCTTCGAATCAGATGACGACATCAAACTGTTTGTGGTATTGCGTCCAGGGCACCTATGGGTTACGCAGGAGATGCTTGAGCACCTCGTCCGCCTACTGCCTCACTTTATGGTTCCGCGCTACTTGCAGACTATCGAGGAGTTGCCGCGCACGCCGACCAATAAGGTGATTAAGTCGCAGCTCCGCTCGGTTGCGGGCGTTTGCTGGGACCGCAAGGAGGCCGGTGTTGCCTTGCTCGACGTGGCACAACGTGCGTCAGCTTATGCCGTGCCTACATCTTCCAAGGAACGTTCATGAGCTCACTCAACGAAAAATATGACTTGGTGGAGGGTACAGTCGTGCTTTCCGGTACTGAAGCGCTCGCCCGTCTGCCGCTTGAGCAGCGGCAGCGCGACCAGCGAAACGGACTGAACACTGGCGGCTTTATTTGCGGGTATCGCGGCTCGCCGCTCGGCACCTACGACCTTGAGCTCTGGCGGATCCAGGAGCGCCTGACAGCGGTGAATGTGCGCTTCCAGCCCGGAATCAACGAGGACCTCGCCGCCACAGCAGTCTGGGGTACGCAGTACGTTAACCTCTACCCAGGCGCGACAGTGGACGGCGTATTCGGCATCTGGTACGGCAAGACGCCCGGCGTCGAGCGCAGCGCCGATGCGCTGCACCACGCTAATACAGCCGGCACTTCGCCGACCGGTGGCGTTCTCGCGCTAGCGGGCGACGACCATGCTGCCAAGTCCTCCTCACGCACCGGGCAGTCGGAGCTGCAGCTCAAGTCGAGTGGTATCCCGATTCTCTACCCTTCAAACGTGCAGGAGATTCTCGACTACGGTTTGCACGGCATCGCGATGAGCCGCTTCAGCGGGTGCTGGATCGCACTCAAGCTCGCTACAGACGTGGTCGAAACAAGCAGCGAAGTCCAGATTGGAACTATGCCGTCGGTAAAGCTGCCCACGATCGACGAGCCGCCGGGCGGCCTGCACATCCGGCCCAACGAGTCTCCGCAAGATATGGAAGCGCGCCTGTTCGAACACAAACTTCCGGCGGTCCTGGCCTACGTGCGTGCTAACGGCATTAATCGGATTGAGCTTGACCCGCCGAATGCGCGCTTCGGCATCATCGGCGCCGGCAAGAGTTGGGGGGATGTACGCGGTGGGCTGGCGTTACTCGGGTTGGACGACGCGGCGGCAGCGGCGGCCGGCATCCGGCTGCTGAAGATAGGCATGACTTGGCCGCTCGACGCCGAAATTCTCGACCGGTTCGCTGATGGGCTGGAGCACATTTTAGTGGTCGAGGAGAAAATGCCCTTCCTCGAGGAGCAGGTAAAGGCTCTGCTGTTCAACTCGGCTGCCGCAGGGCGCGTGCAGGTCTCCGGTAAGACAGTCCGCTCAGGCGACGGCGGCTTGCCGCTTGCTGGCGAGATGTCGCCCCAGGTCGTGGCGCAGTCTATTGCGGCATTGGCCGGCGTCCCGCTGTCATCGGTCAGCGTTTTGACAGAAGCGCCAGCCGGATCTGTGCGGATGCCGAACTTCTGCTCGGGTTGTCCGCACAACACTTCGACTGTTGTGCCCGAAGGCAGCCGCGCCATGGCCGGAATCGGCTGCCACGGCATGGCGATGTGGATTCGGCCAGAGAGCACCGGCACCATCACGCACATGGGCGGGGAAGGAATGCTTTGGGTCGGGCAGTCACCGTTCACTGCGGAGTCGCACGTCTTTGTGAATATTGGCGACGGCACCTTCTTCCATTCCGGCAGCCTCGCTCTTCGCCAGGCCGTCGCAGCCAAGGCTCGCATGACCTACAAGGTCCTGTTTAACGGCTACGTCTCGATGACCGGCGGGCAGCCGCACGATGGCGACCTTACCGTCAAGAAGGTTATAGAAATCGCACGCGCCGAGGGTGTGGGGAAAATCATAGTGGTTGCCGACGATCCGCAGCGCTACAGGGACTCTCCACCACCCGACGGAATCCCAGTGCGACCACGCACAGAGCTTGATGCCGTACAGCGCGAGCTGCGCGAATTCGAGGGCGTTTCGGTGTTGGTTTACGACCAGGCCTGCGCGACCGAAATGCGGCGCCAGCGCAAGAAGGATCCCGCTCTCGACATCGCCAAGAGGACATGGATCCATCCCGAGGTGTGCGAAGGTTGCGGCGATTGCGGTGTGAAATCGAACTGCATGTCGGTCGAGCCCCTGGAAACCGAGCTTGGACGCAAGCGCCGCATAAACCAGTCGACCTGCAACAAGGACTTCTCTTGTGTACAAGGCTTCTGCCCAAGCTTCGTCACGGTACAAGGCGGGCGGCTGCGGCGCAAGGTGCGACATACCGCGGAGGCTTGGCCTGCGCTGACTGCTCCCACCCTGCCGTCGGTTGAGCACGGCTACAACGTTGTCCTCGCCGGTATCGGCGGGACCGGCATCGTTACCGTTGGCGCGATGCTGGCTCAGGCTGCCCACCTCGATGGCTTGCGCGCCAGCGTGCTCGACCTGACCGGCATGGCGCAGAAGTACGGCGCCGTAATGTCCCACCTGCGCTTCATGCCTGCTGGTGCGACCTTGCCGTCTTCCCGCCTCGCGGCCGGCGAGGCAGACGCTGTTATAGGCTGTGACTTAATAGTTACTGCGGGTCAGGAGGCTCTCTCTAAGATGGCGCTGGGTCGCACGTTCGTGATAGTCAACTCGGCTGTTATCCCGACCGGCGACTTCACACGCATGCCGGACTGGGACCCGGACGCGTCCAGTCTGCTGGCTCGCATCCAGACGCGCATTGGCGGCGATTTGCACGCCGTAAACGCGGAGGGAATCGCCACTGCACTGCTCGGCGACTCAATCGCCACCAACATGTTCCTGTTGGGCTTTGCATGGCAGCATGGCCGTATTCCGGTGAGCTTGATGTCGCTTGAGCAGGCGATTACGCTGAGCGGCGTGGATATCGATTTCAACCGCTCGAGCTTCGACTGGGGACGCCGCATGGCAGTTGAGCCCGAGGCGGTGCTGAAAGCGGCCGTCGTTCCGCAGGAAGGGTCGAGCGTGATCGAGTTCGCACCGCGCAAGCTGCTTCATCTCGACGAGATAGTGGCAGATCGCGCACGTCGACTCACCGCCTACCAGGATGCTCGCTATGCAGCGCGCTACCGAACGCTGGTGGACAATGTGTGCGTCAAAGACGAAGAGCTGGGCGCGGGCGGTGGTCTGTCCCGGGCGGTGGCGCGTTCGTACTACAAGCTGCTGGCGCACAAGGACGAGTACGAAGTTGCGCGACTTTACAGTGCCCCTGAGTTCAAGCGCGAATTGCAGGCACAGTTCGAAGGCGACTATAAGGTCCACTTCCACCTTGGAGCTTGGCCGCTGGCGCGCCGAGACCCGCTGACCGGAGATCTGCGCAAGCGTGAGCTGGGTCCATGGGTCCTAAAGGCAATGGGTGTGCTTCAACATCTGCGGTGCATACGCGGGACGCCACTGGATCCGTTCCGTCGCTCGCCTGAGCGCAAGCTCGCGACTGAGCTACTGGCGCAGTACGAGACGGACATCGCGCATCTTCTCGATCACGCCCGAGATGTGGAGGCCGCGATCGCGTTGGCTAGCTGGCCAGAAAAGGTGAGAGGCTACGGGGGTGTAAGGGAACGGCACGCTAAGGCCGTAGAGAAAGAGCGCAACTTGCTTCGCGAAGGGGTTCAAGAGCAATTCGCCAAGGCTGCGTAGGCGCAAGCGAGACGCTATTTATGACTCAAACAGAATTTCAGGCATTTGACTGCTGAACCTTGCTGATGGTCCAGATGAGGTTCACCGAAATCAGATTGCCAAGTTAGAACTTCGCAAATACCAAGAACACGTGCCACACATGCGTAGAGTTTGAATTTTTCCCTCAAAATCTTAAGGAGACAATAAATGATTAAAAGACGCCAATTCCTCAGAGCCACTTCTGTAGGGGCCATACTGCCGCTTTCGATAGCGCCCCAATTTGCGCAAGCCAATTTGACGAAGCCAGCCCGTTTTATTGTCGGTTTCGCACCAGGAGGCGGGACCGACACAATCGCGCGCATGACCGCCGAAGTCCTACGCGCCGACTACCCAGCGGGAATGTTGGTTGAAAATAAACCAGGTGCTGCAAGTCGTATCGCAGTTGATCTTGTCAAGTCTTCTGAACCGGATGGGAGCACACTTTTGATGACCCCGGACTTCTCACTCACGGTGTATCCGCACAGCTTTCGTAAACTAAGCTACGACCCGCTTAAAGACCTTGTTCCCGTGGCAACGGTTGCGTTGGCCGGATTGGCTTTGTGTGCAGGTCCATCTGTGCCTGCTTCTGTGAAAAATCCCGTGGATTATCTGGATTGGTGCAAGGCCAATCCTACGAAGGCATCCTTTGGTTCTCCTGGCAGCGGTTCTTCATTCCACTTTGCTGGCTTAATGCTCGGCAAGGCACGCGGGATTGAGTTGACCCACGTTGGCTACAAGGGTGGTGCACCGGCGCTGCAGGACGTTGTTGGTGGGCAAATACCCGCAAATATATGTGCCATTGGAGAAGCTATGCAGTTCATGAAGGCAGGGCGCCTTCGCGTTCTTGGCACTTTTGGAAGGGAGCGTGACCGATTTGCACCCGATGCCCCGACGATGGTTGAATCTGGGTTTAAGGATGTTGTCGCAGAGGCATGGATCGCCGTTTTCGCTCCCGCCAAGACACCAGCCGATGTGGTCAATCGCACAATGGTGGCGCTGAACAAGGCCACATCTGGGAACGCCCTCACAGAGCGTTTGGCTGGCTACGGTATGCGGCCTCTGACCATGACCTCCGCTGAACTTGGCGCCATGCTTCGATCCGATATCGAGCGCTGGGGACCTGTAGTTAAAGCATCTGGATTCACCGCTGAAGATTGAGATCTCGTTGGATTAAATTCCCGATGCACCGGCGCTGCATATGCTTTTCCCAAGCCAATTCATGGTTCAGAACCAGCCTTCTCCAATCTACTGATAGATATGATTGGGCTTGCATGAGTCGGGCTCGTGACATAGCCCGCATAGACTTTGCGACAATGTGTTTGACGCCGACCTGCTTGATCAAATACCCAAGTGAATCACTAATAAATTTGCCCCTATTAGGGTGTCGAAAAAGTTGTTCTACTAGAAGCTAGGCGGATATCCAATTCGAGACGGATTGCAGCGCATCAATAATATTTGGGCTTAACTTGCGTGAGACGCAAGATGAAATTCTATGAGTGAAATAGATGACTGCTGTTGAGCAATCTCTGAGATTTTCTAGCATGGCGGGAAAGTCGGCTACCGCGACAAACCGGGTACTCGGCCACAACTTCCTGTCCACAAACAGTTAGCAAATTCAGCTGCCTAGAATCTGGAATACATAGATCAAAAACTGGATAATTAAGCGTAATTCGTCAAATTTAGACAAATTTAAAAAAATATCCTAAGTTGCTGACTTTAAAAGACTTTCAATGACATATTCGCCTTGGAGACTAAGTTGCGCACCAATGATGGAC
>CANJXQ010000094.1 GCA_947478805.1 Betaproteobacteria bacterium
CCGCCATCTCGCTCAAGCCCAGCGACTACTGGTATCGCCAGTGCTTCATCGGCGCATCGGCGCACGCCTCGCGCGCCGAGATCGACGAGCGCAAGCGCCTGGGCGTGAAGAACATCATGTGGGGTTCCGATTACCCGCACCCGGAAGGCACCTGGCCAGCATCCATGGACCGCACGCGCGAACTATTCGCGGGAATCCCCGAAGACGAAGTGCGCCTGATGATCGGCGGCAATGCCGCGCGCGTCTACAACTTCGATCTCGCGCTGATGAACAGCATCGCAGCCAAGATCGGACCGAAAATCGCCGACATCAGCGGCGCCGTCCCGGCCAAGGCCTGATGGCACCAGGGAGCACAAGCATGCCCGGAATGAATCGCGTCCTTTGCAGGACGATCGCCGTCCTCGCGCTGGCCGTCGCGCCATTGGCGGCGATCGCGCAGACCTTCCCCACCAAGCCGATCCGCATCATCGTCGGCAATCCACCGGGAGGCGTGAACGACATTCTCGGGCGCGTGCTCTCGGCCGGCATGGGCAAGGCGCTGGGGCAGAGCATCGTGGTCGAGAACAAACCCGGGGCCGGAGGGATGATCGCCGCCGAGTTCGTTGCCAAGCAGGCACCCGCCGACGGCTACGTGCTCCTCATCACCTCGCCCGGCATCGCCTTGTTCCCGATCTTCGAGAAGGAACTGCGGTTCGACCCGATCAAGGACTTCAACCACATCTCCACGCTGGTCGAGGGCCAGCTGGTGATGTGGACCAATATGCTGACACCTTTCAAGACATTTGCCGAACTGGTGGACTACGCCAAGGCGAATCCGAACAAATTGAACTTCACCGCGCCGGGGCTGCAGAGCCATCCGGCAATCATCTTCGAGGGCATGCGCCAGAAGATCGGCATCGCCTTCGTCACCATTCCGACCAAGGGTACATCGGAGTCGCGCGTGCTCGTCGCCACCAACGAGGCGCAGGTCGGATTCAACGACATCGGCACCGCCGTGCAGGAATCGCAGGCCGGCCGCGGCCGCCCGCTGGCGGTCACCGGCCCGCACCGCCTGGCCGCATTTCCCAATGTCCCCACATTCACCGAAATGGGTCATGCGGAATTGTTCATCCCATTCAGCCTCGGCATAGCCGCACCAGCAGCCACGCCAGCCCCAGTCATCGCGCGCATTTCGTCCGCGGTGTCGAGCGCCATGACCACGCCCGAAGCCAGGGATACCTTTGCCAAGGCGGGCCTGGATGTCCTCGCATTGAATCCGCAGGACTCCGCGCGACGCATCGCTGTTGAATCCGCCTTCTTCATGTCGGTCGCAAGGAAGGCCGGCATCGTCAAGTAATCATCGAGTCCACCGTTTCTTACTTCCTGAGGAAATTGCCATGAGCGCGAATCTCGCAAACCAAGTACCAGGTGCAAAGTGCCCCTTCACCGTCAAGGGATTGGAGGGCCTCGACCCCTACCCGCATTACGACAAGATGCGCGAATACGGCGACATCGTCTGGGACGAAGGCATGAAGGCCTGGCTGGTGCTGACCGCCGACGGCTGCCGGCGCATGATGCAAAACGACGTCTCCAAGCTGCGCTTCTGGACTGCCGATCTTTCGGACGAGGCCAAGGAGATCCAGGGCCGGCGCGGGCTGAAGCTGGCCACGGGCGACTACCACTTCGCGTTGCATTCCTGGTGGGTGCGGCAGTTTGCCGCCACCGGCATCGAACCCTTCCGCGAGCCCGGCATCCGGCCGCTCGTGCACAACCTCATCGATCGCTTCATCGAAAAGGGCAAGGTGGACCTGATCGAGGAATTCGCCGCCATGCTGCCGGTACGGGCGGTTTGCGTCATCATGGGCTTGCCGTGGCAGGACGACAAGTGGGCCGATGAGTGTTTCGAGATCATGAAGCCGATCGAGCAGTTCTTCAACTACTCCACTGTGGGCGGCGACGATGTCATGCAGGCGGCGCGCGCGGCCGCCAACAAGATGAACCGGGTGCTGATGCCCTTCATCGAAGCACGCCGCGCATCGGCGGAGGACGGCAACGACATGATCTCCCGCCTGTTGCGCGACGGTCCGACCCTGCGTGCGGACTGGAACGACGAGGACATCGTCACCAATGTGCGCCACCTGTTCTTTGCCGGGAGCGAGACCACCGTGCACTCGCTCGCATCCGCGTTCAACGTCCTCCTGACGCAACCCGAGGTGAAGGACCAGATCCGCGCCGCCGGCGACAAGGGCATCCCCAACTTCGTCGAGGAAATCATGCGCCTGTACGGGCCGGTGCAATTCCGCACCCGCAAGGCCAATGAGGATGTCGAAATCGAGGGCGTGCTGATTCCCAAGGACGGCGCCGTCGTATCGGCGCAAGGGGCCGCCAATCGCGACCCCAAGAAATATCCCAACCCGAATGCCATCGACCTCAACCGGCGCGCCCCGCGCGACCACATCGCCTTCAACTCCGGGCCGCGCACCTGCGTTGGCGCAAGCCTGGCCCGCATGGAGATGCAGGAGGCAGTGAAGGCCTTCCTCGAGCGGATTCCGGACCTGCGCCTGGATCCGGCCGAACCCAGGCCATCGCTGCACGGCTTCCAGCTACGGGCTTTCGCACCCGTCAAGGCCGTATTTACACCGGGGAAGAAGCTCGGCGCGTAGCCGGAAGTCTGCGGGTTGCTACGGTCTCGCCGGATCGTCGAAAGACGGTACGGCGAGCGCCGGGACCACACCCACGTCGATACCGACCGAGCGAGCGCGCTCCAGCAACTGCAGCCCCGAGCGCGCATGGGCGTAGTCGATCATGCGCCCGTTCAGGCGCGCAGCAGCCTCCCCCCTGGCCACGGCCTCGGCCATTGCCACCACGGTGGCGCGCGCTTGCTCGAGTTCCGCTACGGAGGGTGAAAAGACTTCGTTGAGTATCTTCACGTGGCTCGGGTGGATCACCTGCGAGCCGCTGGCACCGAGTTGCCGCGCCCGCTGCGCCACGCGGCGCACGAGTTCGAGGTCATCGATCCGCGTGCACATGCCTCCGAGGATCTGCGTCACGCCGGCGGCGCGCGCTTCCAGCACCGCATTGCCGTTGAGCAGCATCCGGTTCTCGAGGCTGCGCTCCTCGATGCCCTCCCCCGTCGCATCGAGCAGGCCGAGGGCGCGATTGCCGTCGCCCGCCGGCACCGCGTTCATGCTGCCGCCGGCACGACGCACACGTTCTGAGCATTTACAGATGTCGTAGTAGCGGTACAGCGCCTGCGCGGTTTCGCAGCCGGGCAGGATTTCGATGCGGCCCTTGGGCAGCCCGCGCTGCGTCTCCAGGTCATCGAGCAACAGGTCGAGCGCCGTGATGTCCTCGACGTCCTCCACCTTGGGCAGCATCACGCCATCCAGGCCTGAACGCACGACGGCAACAAGGTCCTCGACCATGTTGCCGGTCCGCCAGCCGTTCAGCCGCACGAAGCGCCCGAAGGTTCCGTCCTTCAACGCGTCGAGCGCCTTCGCCGTGCGCTCCCGCGCCAGCGGCTTCTGCGCCACGGGCACCGCATCCTCGAGGTCGAAGATCAACGCATCGGCGCCATACTTCGGCGCCTTCAGCATCCACTCGAGGTTGTGACCGGGCACGAACAGCATGGTGCGATACCAGCGGGCCTTGCGGAATTCCTGACGCACTGTCGCTCCTGTGATTCCGATGAGTGGTGGCCGGGGGCCGACGCTAATGCTTGGGCGCCAGCGCCTTGGGGTCCTCCTTCAAGCGCTGGATGTAGGTGTTGTCCACGGTGTTGAAATACTTGCGCTCGGGGGACGGAACACCACTGGCGACGAACACGGCCCAGGTGTCTTCGGTGAGGCCATGAAACGAATGGATGTCCTTCGGCGGGTAGATCATGGCGAATTCACCCGGTTCGAGAACGCGATCTTCGATGATGTTGAGCTTGGCATAGCCCAGCTTCGAGCCGTCGTCAACGCGCTCGTACGCCGTGTGCTTGAATCGACCGCGGTATAGGCTCAGCGCCTCCCACGTTGCGTGGTCGTGCGCGGCCATGTCGAGCGAAGGCGGGAAGCGATTGATGGTGATGCGAACCCCGGGGTCGTAATACAGGATCTTCGAGCCCCCGGAATGGGAGTCCAGCCGCGACACGCCCCAGTCAAGCAGATCCGGACGCGCGAGCAGCGGTTCGAGCGACGTCGAAATCCCGCGCCGCAGCGCCACTTCATCCTGGTGATGCTGCTCGAGCACCTTCATCAACGCATGTGCGGTCTCGCGTATGACGTCGATGGTTTTCCCGAATACCGCCATGGCAGTCTCCTCTCTCCATTGCTGTCGCGCAAAGAATACCGGTTAAATCACTTCTGTTGTTGCGCCAATGCAGGAACTAGCCAGGACCGCGTTTGCGCCTCGCCTGGTCCTGCCGAAAGAAACCGTCCAGTTCGCCGAAGGGGACAGCGCGCCCAAGGGCATCGAACGTGCCCTGCCCCGCAATCTCCTGCGCTGCCCGCATGAACTCGCCCCACGCCGCCCTTGCCAGCGCCGCCCCAAGGCTGATGCGCCGCACGCCCAGCGCGGCCACCGAAGCCACGGTAAAGCGCGTCGCCTTGGTGATGGCCAGCGTGACCGGCGTGCTGCCCGCTGCCTTGACCACGGCCCGGATCTGCTCCTCGGTCGTGAGCCCCGGTACATAGACGCAATCGGCACCTGCCGCCGCGAAAGCGGCGACGCGGCGCAGCGCCTCGGGAAAAGGGTCCGGATGACCCAAGGGAAAGCACTCCGTGCGTGCCGTGAGGAACGCGCCGGAACCGCTGCGATCGATGGCCGCACGCGCAGCCTTCAGGCGTGCCAGCGCCTCCTCAAGTTCGGCGAGCGGTTTGCCGTCGTCGCCGGACCAGTCCTCGATCGACAGGCCAGCCAGCCCCGTTTCGAGGACGCCCGTCACGTTGCGCGCGACCTCCGCGGGATCCTGCGCGAAGCCTCCCTCGAAGTCCACGGTCACCGGAACGTCGCTGGCGTCGATGATCTTGCGGCTGACGGCCAGCATGCGATCAAGGCGGCCAGTGCCGTCCGGCTCGCCATCGGCCCACGCCGCCGTTGAACCCGTGGTCGACAAGGCCTTGAAGCCGAGCGACTGCAGGTAGCGCGCCGAGCCCGCATCCCACGGATTGGGCACCACGAAGCAACCCGATTCATGCAGCCTGCGAAATGCAGCGCACTTGTCCTTGGCGATGGGCACGAATTGCGGCTCCTGGCTTGGAATGAAACAACGGGGTTGCAATCATTTCATGCCCCGGGATTTTTCGCTCAAATGCAAATGCGGGGCGACGACAAGGGAAACTTGTTAGGATCACGCTGGCTGCAGATTCGAATGCAAACAGATGGAGGGGGATATGTCGATGCAAAAGGTGGAAGTCATCCTGCCACGACCATCCGAGCAGGCGGTGGCCTGGCACGGGGATGACACGCTGTACGATCCGCGCGGCAAGAGCATCGCCATCCTGGAGAATGGCTGGGGTTCATCCCGGGACATGGCCGTCGCGATGGAACAGGTCCTGCGCGCAGGATACGGGGTGCTCGACGTGGTGCACTTTCGCAATCCACGCGAAGACGAGGCCGGGAATAAATCTTCCGCCGCGCCGCCGGAATTCCTCGAAGGAATCGTGGCTGTTGCCGATTTCGTGGTGACCGGCCTCGGTAATTGAGGGGGCTGCACAGCGTGGACGTGTTCCACGAGCGCGCAGTTGGAACGAAAGGGCGTAAAGGCCGCCGCGATTGTCACGGGGCGCTTTCGCAAGTTGTCGCAATTCGTTCTCGCCAACCAGGAAAAAGCTCCGGGACACCGGTTGGTGGTGCTGGAGGACAACTTCGAATTCAGCGACCCCGCGGATCTCGAGCGCTCCGCCCGGACCGCGCTCGTGGCGCTCTTCGGCGAGGGGCATCAATGAGCGTATCCGTGCAACTCGACAATGACGAACTCGAGCTACAGGCGTACTTTCGTGCCGAGGACATGACGGACGGGCTGCCCATCATCGTGCCGACGCGCGATCGGCTCGAGCGATTCATCGCACATTCCGGTTTCGCCATGCATCGGGGATTTGTCATCGGCGGCATCCCACCCCTCAACGCCCCGGTCACCATCGAGGACGTTGCCGTGGTGTGCCTGATGGCCGGCGCACGACCGCAGGATCTTGGCGTGGTGCTGGCGGCCATCGAGGCCATGCTGGATCCGGCCTTCACCCTGCCGCGAGTCCAGGCGACCACCAATCCGTGCGCGCCCGTGCTGTTCATCAACGGACCCGTGGTGCGCGAACTCGGTATCGGCAGCAGCAATCATGCAATGGGGCCGGGACGGCACCCGAATGGCGCCATCGGTCGATCCATCCGCCTCGCGCTGCGTAATCTTGGCGGCGCGACGGACGAGGTCGATCACTCATCGCTCGGGCAGCCGGCGAAGTACACCTGCTGCCTCGGCGAGGCGGAGGATCGCAGTCCCTGGGAGCCCTATCACGTCTCCAGGGGATTCCGGCCCGAACAGAGCGTGGTGACCGTTGCCGGCATCGAGAACATCGTCAATGTGGTGACAACCACCGGGCGCCATATCGAGATGGCAGCGCCATTCATCTACCAGTTCGGCCGCCTGATGCAGTGCATCGGCACCAACATCTTCGACTCGAACGGGTCGCCCGTGATCGTCATCACCCCGGGCCAGGCCAGGCGGCTTGCCGAAGAGGGCTATGACCGCAAACGCCTGCAGGCGGAACTGTTCGACGCGGCACAGATCCCGCTCGACGTCATGAAGTATGGCAATTTCCCGGTGTGCAAGTGGAGCGTCAGGAACGGCAAGATCCTGCCCTGCCAGGGCGCGGACGATATCCGCATTTTCGTTGCCGGAGGCGACGAGGCACTGCACTCGGTGTGCATGAATTCATTCACCGCCGTCATCGCCTGCTCGCGAGAAGTGTGGACGCCGCAGCGACTCCAATAAGGAAAAAGCGCATGAACAATTCAAGGGAATTCGCCAGACTGGTCACTGTCGCCGCCATCGCGGCCGGACTCGGGGCATGGATGCCGGCCCAAGCACAGGCACCGTTGTCGGCGGCGGCGGCTCGTGCCGAGCATGATGCGTTGGTCAAGACCGCCAAGGCCGAAACCGGAGGCATTACTTTCTATCTTTCCGCCGGTGAAAACGTCGGCAAGCGTTCGGCCGACGCCTTCGAAGCAAAGTACGGCATCAAGGCACAGTTCATCCGCCTCTCCGGCATTGGCCTCTTGCAGCGATACGCCGCAGAAATCGACTCGGGCACCGCAGCGGCAGAACTCTTCCTGAGCGGCAATACCAGCATCGCCGACGACTGGGTCAAGAAGGGCTGGCTCGAGCCGATCGCATCGGCAGCGCTGCCCGTGGTGAGAAGCGGCGAGTTCCCCGCGAAATTCAACCGTGGATCGAGCGCGCTGGTGCAGGTGACACCCTGGCTGTTCTTCTACAACACCGACAAGGTGAAAGGCGCGGACATTCCCAAGGACTGGCCGGACCTGCTCAATCCGAAGTGGAAGGGACAGTTCCTGCTCGGCGACCCGAGAACCTCCGACGCCTACACCGACCTGTGGGCACTGCTGCTCGACAAGTACGGTGAATCGTTTTTCACCCGCATGCGGGCGCAGAACCCGCGCGTGGTCAATGGCGGCCCGGCGCTGGTGCAGGCCCTCGCCGCGGGCGAAGGCGCCGTGGCGATCCCGCAGGTGCTGCCGTCGGTTCTCGTCACCAAGGACAAGGGAGGGCCGCTCGAAACGGTGACGCCCGACTACACCACGGGCGTGGAGATCCAGGTCATGATCTCCGCGCGCGCCAAATCGAAACACTTCAATTCGGCGCGTCTGTTTGCAAACTACATCATGTCCCCGGATGGGAACAAGGTGCTCAACTCCGACCCCGGCGGAATCACGCTTTACGACAACAGCGGGCTGCCAAAGCAATATGAGGCGCCGAAACCGGGAACGGCGGCGCGCAAGGATCACATCTACAAGCTGCTCGGATTGCAGTAGCCGCAAGCCATCGGCAAATGCGTTCATTGACCTTGAGGAGGCGGACCGTGAAATCACTGTATCTTGCAGCGTCGATGTGCGCGTCGCTGGCGTGGGCAATGCCCGACGCGCTGGCGCAGGCCTACCCCACGCGAGCGGTGACCATCGTCATCCCCGCCTCACCCGGCGCATCGACCGACGGCATCGGGCGGCAGTTCGCCAAGGTGCTCGAAGGGCAATTCAAGCAACCGGTAGTCGTCGAGAATCGCGCCGGTGCCGGCGGCTACGTCGGCGGCTCCTACGTGGCCCGCGCCACGCCCGACGGCTATACCGTCATGTATGCGCCGGATGTCATTCTCTATTCCAACCTGTTCATCAAGGGCCAGCGGGCGCTCTCGGAGGATCTGTTGCCGATGGCCAGCATCGGCACGACCCCGTACATGATGTTCGCCTCGGCCAAGCTCGGGGTAAAGAACCTGCGCGACTTCGTGGCGCTCGTGAAGGCCAATCCCGGGAAATTCAACTATGGCACGGTCGGCGGCACGACGGTGCAACTGGAGATGGCATCCTTCGTGCGCTCGGCGGGCCTCGACATGGTTGAGATTCCCTACCCGGAATCGACCAGCGCCATGCGCGACCTCGCAGGCGGCTCGATCGAATTCTTCTACAGCACCATTGGCTCCCTCAAGGTGCTGATCGATGGGGGCAAGGGCTTCGGGATCGCCGTGCTGGGCGAGCGCAGGTCACCAGCGGTGCCCGACGTGGGGACGGCTGCCGAGCAGGGAATGAACATCCAGTACGCGACCAACGTCGGCTTTTTCGGCCCGCTGAACCTGCCCAAGGAGGTCATCGACCGATTCAACCGCGCGGCGAGTGACGGCGCGAACAGCGCCGAAGGCAGGGCCATCCTCGCAAAGTTCGGCTTCGACCCGCTCTCCACCAGCCCGGAGGACATGCGCCGCGTCATCACGACAAACACCAAGCGCTATGCCGAAGTGGCAAACCAGATCGGCCTGAAGCCCCAGTAGTACGGCTGTACGGCGCCCTTCCCCCAGGGCGCCGTCATGACAGAGCGGGGCCTCGGCCGCGCTCTGGCGCCCCTCAGCCCCCCTTGCCCTCCGCCATGTCCTTCCACACCGCGCGAACATTCTTCAGCGCCACATTGGTCATCGGCGTCCCCATGTAACCGTTCAGGTGGATGAGCCACTCAACCATCTCGTCCTTGGTGATGCCGGTGTGGTGGGCCGCGACGATGTGGCTCCTCAGTTGATCCTCGCAGCCGAGGGCTGCCGTGAGCGTCATGCAGATGAAGCTCTTGGTGCGCATGTCCAGGCCCGGCCGCGCCCAGGAGTCACCGTAGGTGCGGTCCATGCCGAGGAACACCAGGTCCTTCATCACCGCCGGGTCGTGGGGCGAACTCTTGGCGACGTAGTCCTTGCCGGTGTGCTCCTTGTAGGCCTTCTTTGCCACTTCGTGCGTCGCCTTGTCGTTGATCATGCTTGGTTCTCCCTGAATGAAAATTGGACGATTCGTGCCGCCTGATTATCGCCCATGCCAGTAACGCCGGTGTGCCACTCGAGCACGCTCGACCGCCATGCCGCCCCCGGCAAATCGCAGGCTGACCGCCCCGGCCTCGTCGGTGCGAATGCGTTCCGTGCCGGCATAGCGGGCCCAGACATCGGCCCTCGGGTGCCCGAAGCGGTTGCGGTAACCCACGGAAAAAATCGCGGTCCGCGGCGACACAGCCTCGATGAATGCCGGCGTCGACGAGGTTCCGCTGCCATGGTGCGGCACAATCAAAGCGTCCGCGGCAAGGCTCGCACCCCTGGCAAGGAGCACGCCCTCCGCGGCCCGCTCGATGTCCCCCGCGATCAGCACTGCGCCGTGGCGCGTTGCCACGCGCAGCACGCAGCTGCGATCGTTCGGCGCCCCCCACGCGTCGTCAAGTTCCTTTTTCCCCGGATGCAGCCACTCGAAGCGGACGCCGTCCCACTCCCAGGCATCGCCGACGCGGCAGGGCAACCGGTATGGCACGGTCGACGCGGTCAGCGCTGCAGGCAATTCCGACACCATCATCGAGGTTTGCAGCTGTCCAACCGGCAGCGCCGCCAGCACCGAAGCTGCGCCGCCGACATGGTCGTTGTCGTCATGAGACAGGGCGAGCACATCAAGGCTGGCGATGCCTTCGCCGCGCAAGTAGGGCAGCAACACGCGGCTGCCACTATCGGCCTGCGGGCTCCACATGGGACCCGCATCATAGAGGAGGACATGGCGTTCGGTGCGCGCAAGCACAGCCAGCCCCTGCCCTACATCGAACACGTTCAGCCACAGTTGCCCGTGCCCCGGGCCGGGGGGCGCCACCGTGAACATCGGTACCATCAGGACCGCCCCCGCGGCCTGCAGCGTCCATCCCCGCGCCTGAATGCCCCACACCGACCATTCCTTGGGCGCCAGCAGGCACGCCGTTCCCAACAAGGCCGGTGGTACGGTCCACCACGCCGGCGCATGCTGCTGCCACACCGCACCATCCATTTTCGACAGCCATTGCAACCACGGCACCAGCAGGCCGGTGACCCACCCGGCCAGTTGCAACAGGGCGTCAAGGGGCAGCAAGGCGCCCGCCAGGGCAAGCGGCGTGATGACGAAGCTCACCACCGGAATGGCCACCGCATTCGCGAGTGGCGACACGATGGACACCTGGCCGAACAGCACCAGCAGCAGCGGCACCAACCCCACGGTCACCGCCCATTGCACCTTCGCCCAATTCGCAAGCGAGCGGCGCAGCCAGCCATGTCTCGCCTCCCCATCCGTCGCCTCCGGCGCCTCCTCTTCCGTCCGGTGCCCGCCCACGTAGAAAATCACGGCGACGGCACCGAACGACAGCCAGAACCCCGGCGACAACACCGCCCAGGGATCGATGAGCACGACAACCAGCAGCGCGAGTGCCAGGACACGCATGGCCGACGAGGTGCGATCGAGGATCAGCGCCAGCGCCACCACGCTCACCATGTACAGCGTACGCTGCGCGGGCACTGCGAACCCGGACACCAGGCAGTAGGCCAGCGCACCCGCAGCTGCAGCCGCAGCACCGGCTTTCTGCGCAGGCAGCCTCAGGGCCAATGCGGGCACGCGCCGCCACATGAAAAGCACCAGCCAGCCGAACAGGCCCGAAATCATGGTCACGTGCAGCCCGGAGATGCTCATCAGGTGCGAGACGCCAGTGCGCGCGAACACCTGCCATTCATCGGGCTCGATGGCGCGCTGGTCACCGATGGCCAGGGCCACCAGGATGCCGGCATACCGGGCATCGGGCAGCGCGTCCCAGAAGCGCTCGCGCAGCGACTCGCGCGCTCGCTCGACCACATAGCCGGGGCGCCAGACCATGCCATCGATACGCTCCGAGCCGCCTGGCCGCACATAGCCCGTGGCGCGAATGCCGCGCTCGAGCAGCCACGCTTCATAGTCAAAGCCGTGATCGTTGACGCCGCCGTGCGGGCGGCGCAGTCGCACCGTGAAGCGCCAGCGCTCACCCGCGCGCACCGGCTGGATTTCCTGGAACTCCTCGGGACTCAGTCCGTTGTACCAGGCCAGCGACACATGCGACGGAACTTGCGACGGCGCAATGTGCTCACGCGCCGATGCCGACTCGATGTCGAACTCGAAGCGCGCACCGCGCTCGAAGGGCTGGGGCAGGCTTGCCACGACGCCGGTCACCGTGACATCGCGCCCTTCCCAGCGAGGATCCAGCGCATCGGAGAGCGCCTGCTGCGCTCGCCATGCGGCCCACCCAAAACCCGCCGCAAACCCAATAACGAATGCCAGCAGCGCGACTGCAAATCGGCGCGCAGCCGAAGCCTCGGATGATCCGTTCCGTTCCGACATGAAGGTCCATGCCAGCGCAACCGCGCACGCCAGCAGGACGCACACCCCCGCCATCCACACCGGTGGCAGTTCCCCCTGCCGCTGGAGCAGCATGATTCCCGCCACAAATGCCGGCGCCACCACGACAAGTCCGTTCACTGGGCCCCGGCCAGATGCGATGAGCAGACACACTGCGGCCAAGGAACGGCACCACCTGGGTAATCCCGATCGCTTGCAGGTCTCCCTTCGGGGTAGCTTGGCGCGGTCATTCCCCCTTAACGCGCGGTGCACAGGAAGGTTGAATCATAAGCACGACGAAAGCGACTCCCGCCCCCCAGCTGAAAACTCCTACAATCCTTCCGTCGGAACACCACTCAGGCAGTTAACAAATACCAAGGGGGAAAGATTGATGAAGGAATTCAAGGGCAGGGTCGCGGTCGTCACCGGGGGCGCGAGCGGCCTGGGCTACGCCATGTGCGAGCGCTTCGCGAGGGAAGGCATGCGCATCGTCATGGCCGATATCAAGGGTCCGCACCTGGAGGCCTCCGCGGCAAGGCTGCGCGCCGCTGGAGTCGAGGTGCTCGCCGTGGCCTGCGACGTATCGAAGTGGGAGGAAGTCCAGGCGCTGGCCGCCGCGGCGAAAAAAGCTTTCGGCGGCGTGCATATCGTGTGCAACAACGCCGGCGTGCGCACCATGACCCGTATATGGGAAACCAGCATCGAGGACTGGCGCTGGGTGGTGGGCGTGGACCTGTGGGGCGTGATCCACGGCGTCAGGGCCTTCCTGCCCGACATGCTCGCCCGCGGCGAGCCCGGCCACATCGTCAACACCGCCTCCACCGCCGGCTTCATCACGGCACGGATGAACGCGCCCTACTCGGTGTCCAAGTCAGGCGTCATCGCGCTGAGCGAGACGCTGTACAACGAGTTGCGCCACGACAAGCTGCCCGTCAGCGCCTCGGTGCTGTGCCCGGGCACCGTGCGCACGAACCTGCGCGAGAACAGCAACAAGCTGGTCCCCAGCGGCGCGCCGGTGGCGAGTCACCCGCAGGGCAAGCTTCCGGACGAACTCACGCCCGAGCAGGTGGCCGAGATGGTGTTCGACGCCATCCGCAACGACCGCTTCTGGATCCTCACCCACCCGTCGGTCCACGCGGACATCGAGCGTCGCGCCGAGGGCATCATCAAGACCGGCAAGGTCGCCAGCGCAAACTGATTTGGCCCCGCTGGTCGGGTGGCTACCCCTGCATGGGCACGTAGGGGAATATCTTCGGCTTGCCGGGCATGGCGTCAACCTGCGCCGGCACGGCCGGCAGCGGGTACACCCAGAAGCCATGGTCCTGATGGCGCGCCATCCACACTTCGCCCGGCTTGCCCTCTTGGAGCATGGTCTCCACCGCCGCCGCGGCAAAGTCCGTCGAAGCGTAGTCCTGCCCGGAAGCGATCCGTCGCTGTTTGAAATCCGCCGGTGAGATGCCGCTGTCGACGCCTGCCGGGCAGATGGCCGTCATGGTCACGCCACGCTTTTCATACAGCGGCGCGAACGTCTCCAGCATGCTGAGCAGCGCGCGCTTGGACATGCCGTAGGCGAGGTCCCAAGGATGCGCCCGCAGGCCGCTGTCGGATGACATCACTACGATGTGCGCCCCGGCCCTGCCCTCCATGGCGGGCAGGCACCGTAGCGCACCGAGCAGCACGCCGTCGGTATTGATCGCCATCACCTGACGGTAACGGTTGAAATCCTTCGTCACGAGCTCAACGAGGTCGTCTCCCAGGGCGGGCGCGCCGCGCGGCCGGAACATGATGCCGGCATTCAGAAAAGCGATGTCGATGCCGCCGTGCAGAGCCTTCATGTCGGCCACCAGCGCGCCCCAAGCGGCTTCGTCGGTGACGTCGAGGTGCACGTAGCGGTGCGGCGCGCCGAGGGCCTTTTCCAGTTCGCGACCGCCGGCATCGTCCACATCGGCAGCCCAGACGATGGCGCCCGCTCTGGCCAGGCGTCTGGCCGTGGCCGCGCCGATGCCCTTTGCGCCCCCCGTAATCAGTGCAATCTTGCCCTTCAGGTTCATTGCGTCGTCCTTCGTGTCATGCGATTTTTGGTTACTTGCCCAGGCCGTCGAAGATCACCGGGAACGTCTTCCACATCAGGATCTCGCGCGCGTCGGCGGGCGAGGCGTGCACATGCGAGCGCGGCACCGCCGGACGTTCCGGGTCCGGGCGCATGCCCGCAGCAAAGAACGCCTGCATCATGAGCGGCAGGTCGCCGCGAAAGTCGTCGGCACGCGCATCCTCTTCGCCGCCCGAACCGACCACCAGCGCGAGCCCCAGGCACACCTTGGAGCCTCCGGAAAACGCAAATCCATAGGGACGGCGCAGGTTTCCCGACTCCGCGCGCCACGGGTTGAAGCTTGCAACATCCGCACCGTAATAGTCCGCGTCCATGCCGCCCACGCCGTACCACAGCGCCACGCGATCGCCCGCCTCGACGCGGCGGCCGTTCTTGAGCGTCACATCCTCGCGTGCGTGGCGCCAGTTGGTTGCCGGGTCAGTGACCTGGTGCAGCCGCAGCGACTCGTTGCACGCACGGCGCAGGAACGCCAGGTCCGTCAGCCTGCCGCGATCTTCAGGGTGCGCCGCAGTCCAGTGGAAGAGATCCGCCACCACGTGGCAGGCGGCCATCGACGTGGTGTGGTCGGAAGCCGCCAGGGTCATGGTGCATTCACGCACCGGCAGATCCTCGTCCCACGACGGCTCGGTTCGCAGCTGCGCATCGTGGGTGACGAGCAGCGTGATGAGATCCTTCGGCAACTGCGCTTGCTCGATCTCACCCGCGCGCTGGCGCTCCACCAGGGCTTCGCGCCGTGCGCGGGCCGGACGGTAGAACTCATCGATGAAGCACTGCTTGGCCGTCTTGGCCTCGGCAATGCGGATCGCAATGAAGCGCGCCTTGGCATCGGCGAGCGCCTCGGGTGAGGCGCCCTGCATGCCCGGCGCCTTCTCGAACTCCAAGTGCGCCTTGAGCGAGGCCACCAGCCGGTCGCCCAACTCACCCAGGCGTTCGAGCCGTTCCAGCGACTCCATGTCATCGAGACCGATGATGCGCGCGGCAATGGCCAGCGATACGTCGCGCGCGAGGGTCAGGACGTCCGCGCGCACCCTGCCATCCGCCGACGCGGGCAACGCGTCCAGTCGCCGCTGCAGCATCGGCCCGAGCCAGGCTTCGATATCTCGCAGGGCCACGGCACTGACTAGGGGCGCGTACATGCGGCGGCGCCTGCGGTGCTCGTCCCCCCAGATGTAGATCAGGGTTCCGGCCAGGACGAACTCCTCGGCATGCGGCGAATTGCCGTGCCCGCGCTTCTCCAACACCGGGCAGCGCAGCACTTCGTCCATTTCCGACGCCGAGCGAACTTCGTGCACCTGCCCTTCCCTGCCTGTCATTCCCTGCTCCCCGATACCCTACGCGACACGAACCACACTGCGCGGACCACACTATGCGATGCCTTTGATCCGTGTCAATGCAGGCACCGCCGTATGGGTGAACTGTGTGACACCCTCGTCATTGTCGCAGACCGGCCCCGCCAGACTGCTAGAATTCACCCGTCCATGCCACGCAAGTTCTTTCGCAAATACCTCCCCACGCACCAGAGCGTACGTGAGAACCGGTATCTCAATCGCTTTGGCACATTCCTCCAGCATCCCAACCTGTGGCACCTCAACCGGCATTCGGTGGCCGGCGGCGTGGGCATCGGCCTGTTCGCCGGGCTGGTTCCAGGCCCCTTGCAGATGCTGACCGCGGCGATCCTCGCGGTTCCCCTGCATGTCAACCTGCCCGTTGCGCTCGTGACGACCCTCTACACCAACCCGATCACTATCGGCCCGCTCTACTTCGTCGCCTACGAAATCGGCCGGCTGATCGTGGATGGCGGCAATGGCAGAACCACGCCGCCCACCTTCGATTTCATGCATTTCGCGGAATCGGCGGAAATCTACCTGCGCTGGATATTGTCGCTGGGCAAGCCGCTATTCATCGGCCTTGTCACACTCGCTGTGTCGCTGGGCATCATCGGTTACCTTGGCGTGCAGGCGGCCTGGCGCTTCCATGTCGTGTATTCCTGGCGACAGCGCCGGCGCGAGCGCACGGCAAGGCGCGCGCAGCCATGAAGGACAACATCCTCGGCAGTTTCTATCGCGCCTTCGGCGGCCCCCTGGCTGCGCTGGTGATGGCGCATGCGGTCGGCACCATCGGCTACCGCATCATCGGCGGCCCGAAGTATTCGCTGCTCGACTGCCTGTACATGACCTTCATCACCATCGCCACCATCGGCTATGGCGAGGTGGTCAGCCTTGCCGACAGCCCAGCGGGGCGGATA
>CANJXQ010000095.1 GCA_947478805.1 Betaproteobacteria bacterium
TAACGAAGCTGCCCGCATATGCGGGCAGCTTCCAGCTAAAACCCCCAACAGGAGCGCCACCTATGCACAATCCATAGTCCTTTATTAAAAGCACTTCGAACCGTTACACTCTCAATTACATTGGTATAGAAAGCTCGGGCTGGTCAGGCAGCCAGCGCTTCCTGTCGGTGAAGTCGGGAGTGGCAGAGGGTGACACGCTGCAGACGGTGCAGGGCACCTACGCAAGGCTTCGATTCGATGATGGTGCCGAGGTGGTGCTGCGCCCGGACTCGCAGATGAAGATCGAGGAATTCAAGTACGACGAGGCCAAGCCCGAGTCCGACAACATGTTCTTCAGCCTGCTGAAGGGGGGCTTGAGAAGCGTCACCGGCCTCCTGGGCCGCCGCAACCGCGACCGGGTCAAGGTGGCGGCCCCGAGCGCCACCATCGGCATCCGCGGCACGCATTTCGGGCTGCTGTTCTGCGACAACAACTGCGGGGCCATCCCGATGCCCGGAGGCGGTGCGCCGGCCAACGGCCTGCACGTGGACGTGGTGGACGGGTCGGTGTCCATCAGCAACAACGCCGGCCAGCAGGTGCTGAATGCCGGGCAGTTCGGCTACGTGGCGAACCAGACGACGGCACCGTCAGCCGTGCCGCCGCAGCAGGGCATCCAGGTGACGATGCCGCTGGCGATCAGCCGCAACGCGGGAACCGGCGGCAGCCTGGGCAAGGGCCGCAACGACGCGGAGTGCGCCATTCCGTAGCTGTGCTACAGCATTGCGCGTGCGGGCATCCTGTTCTGTGGGGCGACATCGCGCCGGTCACGTCAACGGTGCTGCCCCCACCGGTTTGCACGGCCCCGGGTTTCCGGCGAAAATGCCCATCTTTCAGATATTTGCGCGATCCCCCGAGCGGGTAATCCGTGCCTTGTATCGCCCACTCCGAGTAGCCAATCATCGCCATGAAATCCGCCGACATCCGCGAGCAGTTCCTGAAGTTTTTCCAGTCCAAGGGCCACAGCATCGTGGCTTCCAGCCCGCTGGTGCCGGGCAATGACCCGACGCTGCTGTTCACCAATTCGGGCATGGTGCAGTTCAAGGACGTGTTCCTCGGCCAGGACGCGCGCAGCTACACCCGCGCCACGTCCTCGCAGCGCTGCGTGCGCGCCGGCGGCAAGCACAACGACCTGGAGAACGTGGGCTACACGGCGCGCCACCACACCTTCTTCGAGATGCTGGGCAATTTTTCGTTCGGCGACTATTTCAAGCGCGACGCCATCCACTATGCCTGGGAACTGCTGACCGGTATCTACAAGCTGCCCGCCGACAAGCTCTGGGTCACGGTGTACCAGACCGACGACGAGGCCTTCGACATCTGGGCCAAGGACATCGGCGTGCCGGCCGAGCGCATCGTGCGCATCGGCGACAAGCCGGGCGGCGGCTCGGACAATTTCTGGCAGATGGCCGACACCGGCCCCTGCGGCCCGTGTTCGGAAATCTTCTACGACCACGGACCGGAGGTCGCGGGCGGTCCGCCGGGATCGCCCGATGCGGACGGCGATCGCTACATCGAAATCTGGAACCTCGTGTTCATGCAGTACAACCGCGACGAGAAGGGAGCGCTGACGCCGCTCCCGAAGCCCTGCGTGGACACCGGCATGGGCCTGGAGCGCGTGGCGGCGGTGCTGCAGCATGTGCACTCCAATTACGAGATCGATCTGTTTCAGAGCCTGATCAAGGCGGCGGCGCGCGAATCAGGCGCGAAGGACCTGACCAATCCCTCGCTGAAGGTGATTGCCGATCACATCCGCGCGACCTCCTTCCTGATCGTGGATGGCGTGATCCCCTCCAACGACGGCCGCGGCTATGTGCTGCGCCGGATCATCCGCCGCGCGCTGCGCCACGGCCACAAGCTCGGCCAGTCGCAGCCGTTCTTCTACAAGCTGGTGGATGACTTAATTGGCGTGATGGGCAAGGCTTACCCCGAACTGGTCGCGGTAAAGCGGGAAGTGGCCGAAACGCTCAAGTCCGAGGAATTCCGCTTTGCCGAGACGCTCGAGCACGGCATGAAGATCCTGGAGGTTGCGCTCGGTCGCGAGGGCGACACCATCGACGGCGACACCGTGTTCACGCTCTACGACACCTTCGGTTTTCCGGTGGACCTCACGGCCGACGTGGCGCGCGAACGCGGCAAGTCCATCGACATCGCGGGCTACGAGGCGGCGATGGAGGGCCAGCGCACCAAGGCGCGCGCAGCCTCCAGGTTCCAGATGGCCGCCGGCGTCGAATACTCGGGGGCGAAGACCGAATTCAAGGGCTACGATGCGCTGCGGCTCGACGAGGCGAAGGTGGTGGCGCTGTATCGCGATGGCGCCGCCGTGACGACCCTGGCAGAGGGCGAGGACGGCATCGTGGTGCTCGATCGCACGCCCTTCTACGCCGAGTCGGGCGGGCAGGTGGGCGATGTCGGGGAACTGGTCGCGGCCAACGCCACCTTCAAGGTGGCCGACACGCAGAAGATCCAGCCCGATGTGTTCGGCCATCATGGCAGGGTTGCCCGCGGGCGCCTGTCGGTTTTCGATGCGATCAGCGCGCATGTGGACATCCGCGCGCGCCATCGCGCCGCGTGGAACCACTCGGCCACGCACCTGATGCACACGGCGCTGCGGAAGGTGCTGGGCCACCATGTGCAGCAGAAGGGATCGCTGGTGGACGCGCAGCGCACGCGCTTCGACTTCTCGCACGGCAAGCCCATGCATGCCGATGAACTGCGTGCGGTGGAGGATCTCGTCAATCGCGAGATCCGCGCCAACCATCCCGTCACCTCGAAGGTGATGGGTTACGACGACGCTATCAAGGCGGGCGCCATGGCCCTCTTTGGAGAAAAGTACGGCGACGAAGTGCGCGTCATCGGCATGGGCGAATTCTCCACCGAGCTGTGCGGCGGCACGCACGTGCGCGCCACGGGCGACATCGGATTCTTCAAGGTGGTGTCGGAGTCGGGCGTTGCGGCCGGGGTGCGTCGCATCGAAGCGGTGACGGCAGAAGGCGCGCTGGCCTGGGTGCAGTCGCGCGAGGAGGAGCTGTCACGTGCGGCGCATGTGCTGAAAGCGCAGCCGGGGGAACTCACGCACAAGATCGAGCAGGTGCTCGACAACGTCAAGACACTGGAGCGGGAACTGGCGAAATTGAAGTCGAAGATGGCCTCGGCGCAGGGCGACGACATCGCTTCGGGCGCGCTCGATGTGAAAGGGGCGAAGGTGCTGGCCGCAAAGCTCGATGGCGCCGATGCGAAGATCCTGCGCGAGACGCTCGACAGCCTGAAGACCAGGCTGGGTTCCGCGGCCATCGTGCTGGCCTCGGTCGAGGGCGAGAAAGTCAGCCTGATCGCCGGCGTGACGGCGGACCTCACGGGCAAGGTCAAGGCGGGTGAACTGGTGAACTTCGTCGCCCAGCAGGTGGGCGGCAAGGGCGGCGGCCGTCCCGACATGGCGCAGGCCGGCGGAACCAATCCGTCGGGGCTGCCGCAGGCGCTCGCTTCGGTGGCGGCTTGGGTGGGTTCCAAACTCTAGGATCCAGGAGGCAGCATGCGCATTCTGTCGGTACCGGTCATGTGCGCGATCTTGTTGTCAGGTGGAATCGCGCAGGCTGCGCAAAATCCGCTGGAGGCCACCACGGCCACCGGCGAGAAGGTGCGGCTCTTCGACAACGGTCGCTGGGAATACGTCGATGAGAAAAAGGCCGTCGTTCAGCGCCAGGCCGTGGAGAGTGAACTTGCCCGCGAGCGCTCCGGGCAGGGCGGATGGTTCGGTATCGGTCGCCGCGTCCAGGAAGGCGACAAGGACTACAACCGCGGCTCGCTCAATCCGAAAATGCGATGAGCGCACAAGCCTGCACACGAGCCGATCGAGCCGAGCCCTGATCGTGAAACTTGCATTCCCTGCCCGGGGCGTGTTTCAATGACGGCTGTTGCAACCTTGAATATTCGTCCTCGAGAGCAAACCCGTGAACAGCAACCGTTTTTATTTTGGGTACTTTTGGTTTTTCCGACCACTGGCGGAGAAACTGGGCTAGTTCGCGCGTAACGGACACCAGAAACCGCCAGAGCCAACAGCCTGGCGGTTTTTTTTTGCCAGGGTGAAATTGATCAACATCGACCTGCAGGAATAGACATGGAAAACGCACAGGAACTGTACCCGGCCCACGCGCCGATCGATCGCACCTCGGCCACCGACGACGAGCGCATCGGCGGTGTCGTGCCGCTGCCCGCCCCAGAGAACCTGATCCGCTTCTTCCCGATCCAGGGCACGCCGGTCGAGGCGCTGGTGTCCTCGACGCGCCGCGAGTTGCAGCGCATCCTGCACGGCGAGTCCGATCGCCTGCTGGTGGTGATCGGGCCGTGCTCGATTCACGACCCGCATGCGGCGGTCGAATACGCCACGCGCCTGGCCAAGGAGCGCAAGCGTCACGCGGCGGACCTCGAGATCGTGATGCGCGTGTACTTCGAGAAGCCGCGCACCACGGTGGGCTGGAAAGGCCTGATCAACGACCCTTACCTGAACGGGAGCTTTCGCATCGACGAGGGCCTGAGGATCGCGCGCGACCTCCTGTTGCGCATCAACCAGGCCGGGGTGCCGGCCGGCAGCGAATTCCTCGACGTGATCTCGCCGCAGTACATCGGCGACCTGATCAGCTGGGGGGCCATCGGCGCGCGCACCACCGAGTCGCAGGTGCATCGCGAACTCGCCTCCGGGCTGTCGGCGCCGGTCGGGTTCAAGAACGGCACCGACGGCAATGTGAAGATCGCCGTGGATGCGATTCTCGCCGCCCGGCAGCACCATCACTTCCTGTCGGTGCACAAGAACGGGCAGGTGGCCATCGTGGAGACGCGCGGCAACGAGGACTGCCACCTGATCCTGCGCGGCGGCAAGCACACCAACTTCGATGCGGCGAGCGTGGCGGCCGCGGCCAAGGCGTTGAAGGCGGCCAAGCTCGATGAGCGCCTGATGATCGACTGCAGCCATGCCAACAGCGAGAAGAACCACCTGCGCCAGGCCGATGTCGCCAAGGACATCGCGGGCCAGCTGGCCGCGGGCGAAGATCGCATCGTCGGCGTGATGGTCGAGTCGCACTTGAAAGGCGGGCGGCAGGACCAGGTGGCCGGCAAGCCGCTCGAATACGGCATGAGCATTACCGACGCCTGCCTCGGCTGGGAGGACAGCGTACCGGTGCTGGAGGCACTGGCCGCGGGCGTGCGCAAGCGGCGGGCGCAGGTGAAGTCGGCTGCGAAAGCGGCATCCAAGTAGGCGCGGACGATTACTTTGCGCGCCGCTTCGTAGTCGTGCCGGGCCGATGACGCCGACGTCGATGACCTCTGCGCCCCGTCATTGGTTCTACGCACTGGTCGCGGTCACGCTGGCGTTCAAGCTGTGGCTGTCGGCGGTATTCCCGATTACCGGCGACGAGGCTTACTTCATCTACTGGGGCGCGGCGCCGGCGCTGGGGTATTACGACCATCCGCCGATGGTCGGGTGGTTGCTGGCGCTGCTCCTGAAAATTTCCGATGCGCCCTGGCTGTTGCGCCTGCCGATCACGGTGCTGCCCGCGGCAATGGCGCTGGCGCTGCATGCCGTGCTGCGTCATCGTGGCGATGCGGGGACGGATGCGCAGGTCGAGGATCGGGCCGCCCTTGCCGCGATTGGTCTCCTGCTCGTGCCGGTGCAGGTATGGAACGTCTTCATCACCACCGATACGCCGCTGGTGTTCTGGTCGTTCCTCGCCGGGCTGGCGTTCTGGCGCGCGCATGCCCCCCGCGGTGGCGAACGAGCTGGCGCATTCGACGACGCAGTCGGCGACGACCGCAACGGCGGCGAGCGCAGCACCGCCTGGTTCATCGCTGCCGGCGTGTTTCTCGGCCTGGCTTTCCTCTCGAAATATTTCGCCGCGCTGCTCGGGGTGGCATTTCTCGGTGTCGTGCTGGCATCGCCGCGAGGCCAACGCCATTGGCGCGGCTTTCTCATCACCTGCGCGGCGGCGCTGCCATTCGTGGCCGTCAACCTGTACTGGAATTTCGAGAATTGCTGGGCCAACCTGATGTTCAACCTGTACAACCGGCACGATGATGCCGGCTGGTCATGGCGCACCCCGGCGCTCTATGCGGCCACGGTGCTGTACACCTTGGCACCGGTTGCGCTGGTGGCACTGGTCATGCAGGCGCGCGAGCGCGGCTGGCGCAGCTGGTTTGGGCGGATCCGCGGCGATGCGTCGTTGCGTGTTTTGGCCATCCTCGGCGGGCTGCCCTTCCTGATCTTCGCGCTGCTGTCCTCGGTCAAGCAGATCGGCCTGCACTGGGTGCTGTCCTTCGTGCCGTTCTTCTTCGCCGCCTGTGCGCTGCTGTTGTCGCGGCGCGCGCTCAAGGCCTCCGCCATTTTCCTGGGCGTGTTCAGCGCCGTGCATGTCGCAGGCATCCTCGCGAGCGCGGGCCTGCCCCTGGAGCGCTGGCAGGGCATGCGCATCTACGACGGCGTGGTGTTCCACTTCCGGATTCACGATGTGCTCAAGGAGCTCAAGCCCTACGAGGGAGAGTTCGAGCTGGCCGCGGACGGGTATTCGGCCGCGGTGACGGCATCCTATTACCGCGGGCGCTATGTGTTCGTGTTCGGCGAGGCGTCGTCGCATGCGCGACACGACGACATCGCCACCGACTTTCGCAAGTTCGCCGGGCGCAACATCGCGGTGCTGCGCAAGTCGCCGCCGCGCGACGAGGACTATCGGCCCTACTTCGATTCGGTGGAGTACCGGCAGTTCGACATCGCCGGCGCTGCCTTTCATGTGGTGCTGGGGCGCGGCTTCAAGTACGCGGTCTATCGCGACCAGGTGCTGGCCAAGGTGAGGCAGCGTTACTACGCGATGCCGCGCTATCTGCCGCAGGGGCATTGCGATTTCTGCGAGCGTTATTTCGACGGCGCAAGCTGCCCCGTGAGATGAAGCCGCCCCGGATGAGGAGCGCCGCGATGGGAGGCTGCCGGTGAGTACGGCCGCCGCGCTGTGGCGCCTGATGCGCCCCTACCAGTGGGTGAAGAACGGCTTCGTGCTGGTCGGCCTGATCTTCGGTCACGGCTGGTCGGATCAGGATCTGGTCATCCGTGTCGCGGCCGTGTTTGGCGGCTTCTGCCTTGTCTCCAGCGGCGTCTACGTTTTGAACGACATCATGGATCGCCACGCGGACCGGGCGCACCCGCACAAGCGCGAGCGCCCGGTGGCGAGCGGCGATGTCAGCGTGGGTGTTGCGCTGGCCTGGGCGCTGCTGCTCTGGGTTGGCGGCTTGCTGTGCGCGTTCTCGGCATCGGTTACGGCAGCGGTGATTGCGCTGGCCTACATCGCGATCAACATGGCCTACAGCGCCGGCCTCAAGCACGTCGCCATCCTCGATGTGTTCCTGATCGCCGCAGGCTTCATGCTGCGCATCCTCGCCGGCACGCTGGGTGTCGGCATCGAGCCTTCGCGTTGGCTGCTCGGCTGCGGCCTCATGCTGACCTTGTTCCTGGGATTTGCCAAGCGCCGCGCCGAACTGGTGAGTCTCGCATCCGACGGCGATTCTTCCGGGAGGGAGGTCGTGCCCCAGCGGCGCTCATTGCAAGACTACACGCCGGCATTGCTCAATCCGCTGATCGGCATCTGCGCGGCAGGATCGGCCATCGGCTATGCCCTCTACGCGATGGACGCGCAGACGGTGGCCATGCACGGAACGGACAAGTTGATCTGGACCTTGCCCTTTGTTCTCTACGGTCTGTTTCGCTATCTGCACGCCATGTACGCGCACGGTGCAGGCGCAGACGCAGCGCGGGATGTGTTGCGCGATCCGCACCTCATTGGGGCATTGCTGGGCTGGTTGGCATCGAGCTATTGGCTGATCCGCTGATGCGGCGCGCGGATTGCGCGAAGCGCGGGCTGCTGCCTGGCGGCGTGGCGGCAAGCCGCCTGAACCAATGGCTGGCCGGGGTTCACTTGCCTGATGGTCTGCAGGGGGCGTCCCCGATAGCCGCCTGCTGCGGATTTGTGCATAATGCGCAGCGAGCAGCCGCGCCCGGACCGGATGGGCGCACGCCAGGGACACAATGAGCGAAACCGCCGAATCAGTCCGTCTGCAACACCTCGAGCCGCTTGGCGACGCCACCGGATATGCCGGGCAGATGCACACGCTCATCGAGCGCTCCCCGCTGTTCGAGAATTTCAACCTCGCCGAAATTCGGCTCATGAGCAATTTCATGGCGGTGTATCGCGCCGAGTCGGGCGTGGAGATCATCCGAGAGGGCGACGCCGGTGATTTCATGATGCTGCTGATCGAGGGGCGGATCGAGGTCTTCAAGCAGGATCGCTGGAATGCGCCGCGCCTCATCGCGGTGCTCGATCCGGGCAAGACGGTGGGCGAAATGTCGATGATCGACGGCGAGCCGCGCTTCGCCTCCTGCGTGGCCGCCGATCGTTGCCTCGTTGCGGTGCTCACGCGCGAGAATCTCGCGCGCATCATCCTCGAGCAGCCCATCCTCGGCGCGAAGATACTGATGGAGCTGGTGATGATGCTGTCGCAGCGCCTGCGCCAGACCAGTGCACGGCTCGTGTCCTATATGGACAAGTACGAGGAGCGTGAGAAGTAGGCGGACGAATGGGCAGTCTGACGGGATGCTGAATTGCTCGGGGGTGTTTGCACCGCCAGGCTGCAGGGTGGCAGCGCCAAAATTCCAGTGACATTAACGCGCCTATTCATGGCAGAATACGCGGCGTCCTTAGAGGAGGAGGGTACATGCAAATAAAGAATGGCAAGGATTTCTGGGCCGGGCTGATGTATATCGGGTTCGGTTTGGCGTTCGTACTTGTGTCGCGCAACTATTCGATGGGTTCCGCCCTGCGCATGGGCCCAGCCTATTTCCCGACCTGGCTCGGCGGTTTGCTGACACTGTTGGGAATCATCGTTGTCGCGCGCTCGTTCAAGTCCCATCTCGAGTATTCATGGCGACTGTTCGAGTTCCGGCGCTATTTCATGCTCGCCGCCGTCGTCATCGGTGGCATCGCCTACTGGAAGCAGGCGATGCTGGTCGGGGTTCATCCCTGGTTCGCGCTGTTGATCAACGGCGTTGCGATCGTGCTGTTCTTTGCCTCCTTCGGCAAGCGTTCGCTGTCCTGGATCCTGCTCGTCACCGTGCTCTTCGGTTACCTGCTCAAGCCGCTCGGCGTTGTCATCACCACGATCATCCTGGTCTTCGGGGCGTCCCTCGCCGGCCACGAGTTCAAGTTCAGGGAGATCCTGTTCCTTGCGATCGGATTGGGGATATTTTGCGCGGCTGCATTCGTCTACGGCCTGGGATTGCCGTTCCCGGTCTGGCCTGAGTTGAGGGGTTAAGAATGGAACAACTACTGAGCAATCTGGGCCTGGGCTTTAGCGTTGCGCTGTCGCTGACCAACCTGTGGTACTGCTTCATCGGCGTGCTCCTGGGCACGCTGATCGGCGTGCTGCCTGGCATCGGGCCATTGGCGACCATTGCCATGCTGCTGCCGGTGACCTTCACCCTGTCCCCCACTTCTGCGCTGATCATGCTGGCCGGCATTTACTATGGCGCGCAATATGGAGGCTCCACGACGGCCATCCTGGTGAACCTGCCCGGCGAAACCTCGTCGGCCATTACCATGCTGGACGGTTACCAGATGGCACGACAGGGGCGAGCGGGCCCGGCACTGGGCATCGCGGCCATTGGCTCCTTCATCGCCGGTTCGGCGGCGACGCTGCTGATCGCAGTGGCGGCGCCCCCTCTTGCGGAAGTGGCATTGAAATTCGGCCCTGCAGAGTACTTCTCCCTGATGGTGTTGGGGCTGGTCGGTGCGGTGGTTCTTGCGCACGGCTCGGTGGTCAAGGCGGTTGCGATGGTGATCCTCGGGCTGTTGCTGGGCCTGATCGGCACGGACGTGAATTCCGGCGTTGCGCGCTTCACCTTCGGCGTGCCTGAACTGTCGGACGGCCTCGGCTTCGTCGCCATTGCCATGGGCACTTTCGGCTACGCCGAAATCATCCTGAACCTGGAGCAGGGCGAGCATCGCGAAGTGTTCACCGCCAAGGTCGGCAAGTTGCTGCCGAGCATGGACGATTTCATATACTGCGTGCCGTCCATCATCCGCGCCACCATCCTCGGCTCGGCCTTGGGTATCCTGCCCGGCGGCGGTGCGTTGCTGGGCTCCTTCGGCGCCTACGCGGTGGAGAAGAAACTCACCAAGGATCGCGAGCCCTTCGGCAAGGGCAACATCCGCGGCGTCGCGGGTCCCGAGGCAGGCAACAATGCTGCCGCGCAGACTTCGTTCATCCCGATGCTGACCCTGGGCATCCCGTCCAACGCCATCATGGCCATGATGATCGGCGCCATGATGATCCAGGGCATTGCCCCGGGACCGCAGGTCATGACGCAGAAGCCGGACCTCTTCTGGGGCATGATCGCCTCCATGTGGGTAGGCAACCTGATGCTGGTGATCCTGAACCTGCCCCTGATCGGCATGTGGATCAAGCTGCTGACGGTGCCTTACCGCATCCTGTACCCCGCGATCCTGTTGTTCTGCACCATCGGCGTGTACTCGGTGCAGAACAGCGCTTTCGACTCGATCCTGACCGCGCTGTTCGGCCTGTTCGGATACATCTGCGTCAAGACCGAGAGCGAGCCGGCGCCGATGTTGCTGGGTTACATCCTCGGCCCATTGATGGAGGAGAACCTGCGGCGCGCCATGCTGCTGTCGCGCGGCGACCCCACGGTGTTCTTCCAGCGCCCGATCAGCGCGGTGATGCTGGTCCTGGCCATCCTGCTGCTCATCGTGATTGCGTTGCCCTTCCTCCAGAAGAAGCGGGACGAGGTGTTTACCGAGTCAGACCAATAGGGGCCTTGGCTTAGGTACGACCAAAGGACGCACCCCGGGTGCGTCCTTTTTTTTGCGGGGGTAGTTTCCATGGCTGACACGCATCTGCATCCATCCTGCTGGCGTCGCACCCTTGCCCTGGTTCTCCTGGTCGGTGCAAGCGTGGCGTGCGGCGTGGCCACGGCGCAGGCCTATCCGGTCAAACCGATCCGCTTCGTCGTCCCCTATCCGCCCGGCGGTCCGCTCGACCTGATGGGGCGGCTCATCGGTCAGAAGCTGACGGACGCCTGGATGCAACCGGTGCTGGTCGAGAACCGTGCTGGCGCCGGCGGGAACATCGGTGCCGAAATGGTCGCGAAATCCGCGCCTGACGGCTATACGCTGTTGATGGGTGCAGTGGCGACGCATGCAATCAACCCCTCGCTCTACAGGAAGGTCTCCTTCGACCCGTTCAAGGACTTCGTCGCGGTGGCCCTGGTCGCGCAGGTGCCCAACATCCTGGTGGTGAATCCGCTGGTGCCCGCCAGCAACGTGCGCGAGCTCATTGCCCTCGCAAAGGCAAAGCCCGGCAGCCTCAATTTCGGCTCCGGCTCCACCGGCTCCACGGGGCACCTTGCTGGCGAGCTCTTCAACACCATGGCCGGGGTGCGCATGACGCACATTCCGTACAAGGGTGGCGCACCGGCGATGCAGGATCTCCTCGGGGGACAGGTGCAGCTGATGTTCGACAACCTCGCCAACTCGCTGCCGCAGGTGAAGGCGGGCAAGCTTCGGGCGTTGGCGGTCACCACCGACAAGCGCTCGCCGTTCGTGCCCGATATCCCCACAGTAGAAGAGTCGGGCGTGCCCGGCTTCGATCTCACGACCTGGTTCGGCATTTTCGTGTCGGGCGGCACGCCGCGCGAACTGGTGACGCGGCTCAATACGGAGGTCGTGCGCATCCTGGCGCTTGCCGACGTGCGCCAGCGGCTGGACGAAATGGGCGCCGCACCCATCCCCAACAATACACCGGAGAATTTTTCCGCCTTCGTGCGCCGCGAGTACGACAAGTACGCGAAGGTGGTGAAGAACTCGGGGGCGAAAGCAGATTAGTTGGTGTCAGCGGTTCTTGCCCTGCTGCCACAGCACGTCCGAACCGCCGCCCGCGCGATTGAGCACGCGGCCGAGGACGAACAACAGGTCGGACAGGCGGTTCAGGTAGACGCGCGAGACTTCGCTCACCGCCTCGTGATTGGCGAGCGACACCAGTGCGCGCTCGGCGCGGCGGCAGACGGTGCGCGCGAGGTGGGCAAGGGCGGCGGGACGCGTGCCGCCGGGGAGGATGAATTCCTTCAGCGGCGGCAGGTCGGCATTGAATCCGTCGAGCAGCTTCTCCAGGCGATCCACCTGCATGTCCTTCATGCTGGTATGGCCGGGAATGCACACCTCGCCGCCGAGGTCGAACAAGTCGTGCTGCACGCCATCGAGCGCCGCGCGCACGTTATCGGGCAGGGGTTCGGCCAGCAGCAGGCCGATGCATGAATTCAGCTCGTCCACCTCGCCCAGCGTGCCAATGCGCAGCCCATCCTTCGGCACCCGCGATCCGTCGCCGAGGCCCGTCTCGCCGGCGTCGCCGGTGCGGGTGTAAATCTTTGAAAGTCGGTGTCCCATGATAATTGTCCTTTCAGCGCGGCCGAGCCTGCGGAGCAGGCCGCGCGGTCCTGCCCTCGCCGGTTCGCGTGTAGATCTTGGATAGTCGGTGGCCCATGGTGCTTGTCCTTTTAGAAGTTATCAAAGTGGGCAGTAGCGCCACACTGCTACTGTACCAATACTGAAATTGTTATCGTGACAGTCCGGCCGCCGCGACCCGATCCCTGGATGCCGGCGCGGCGACGCGTGTCTTAGATGCAATGGCCGCCAGGATGCGACCCAGCTGTTCGCGCGTGGCCGCCTCTGCCGCGGCGATGACCTGCCGCCGGTAATCCGAGGACATGCCCGCCGATTCGCCGGTGTCCGGATGGATGATGGCGTCGGCTTCACGCGCCTCGGCATCCACCATGCGCCGGCGGTGCTCGTAGAATCTCTTCCAGCGCGTGTTCTCGTCCATGCGGTCACGGCGCACGATGACGTTTACACCGATCACCACGTCCGCCCCCATCGCGCGCGCGGCGCGGATCGGCACCGGGCTGACATCCACGCCGTCCACATAGGCTTCGCCGCCGATGACGGGCCAGATGAAGCGCCAGCGGATGGCGCTCGAGGCGCGCACCGCGAGCCCGGCATTGCCGCGATTGAACACCGCCATGGCGCCGTCGGAGGCGCGTGTCGCCACCGCCGCGAATTCGCGCGGCAGGGCTTCGATGGCGCGGCCGTCGAGCTGCCGGTTGACGAAGTCCTGCAGGGCCACGCCGCGAATCTTGCCGCCCTCCAGCAGCGCCACGTCGAGCAGGGACAAGGGTTCGACGTCCATGGCAATGGCCTCCAGCGCACGGCCGTCGTGGCCGGAGGCGTACAGCGCGCCGACCACGGCGCCGGCCGAAGTGCCGACGATCAGGTCAGGCCGGATACCGGCCGCCTCGAGCGCCTTGATCACGCCGACATGCGCGAAACCGCGCGTGCCGCCGGAACCAAGGGCCAGGGCGATCTTGGGCCGGCCGGCAACGGTTGGACGGGCCGGGGCTTGCGAGGGCTCCGCCAGGTTCGGGAACGCCTTGGGCACCGTGGCGCAACCGCCCGAAGCGAGCACCGCCAGCACGGCTGTCAATGCCAGCCAATTCAGTTTCCCGCGCAGATTGCCGAACGCATTCATGGCGCGCATCGTGAACCCTTACCGGGAGGAATTCAAGCGCCGTCGCTCGGCGCGCCGGATGAAGTGCTGGAGGCACCGCGAAAATCTTGCAATGCAGTCCGGCAAGGTGGCTTTCACAGCGCGGCCGAGCCTGCGTAGCAGGCCGCGCGGTCCCTAATGGCTTTCACAGCGCGGCCGAGCCTGCGTAGCAGGCACCGCGGTCCCTAAACCGCACCGCTTTTCCTCAGCAATTCGGCCAGCCCCCCCGCCAATTGCGCGTAGCCAGCGGCATTGGGGTGGATCAGGTCGGCTTTCAGCGCATTGTCGGTGAGGATCTTTTTCAGAGCCTTTTCCTCGTAAGGGATGGCGAATTCCGAGGCGATGTCGGCATAGAAGTCAGGGGCCGACGGAAAAAAGCCGGGCTTGGGAACGCCCACCAGCATCACGTTGGCACCATGCTGGCGCGCCACGCGGATCATGGCGCGCAGGTTGTCGGCGACCTGGGCATCTGGAAGCCGGCGCAGGAAATCATTGCCACCGTGGCACAGGATGACGAGCCTGGGCTGCACCTGGTCCAGTACGCCGGGCAGTCGCGCCAGCCCCGCCGCGGACACTTCTCCGGGCACGCCGGCGGCGATGACCTTGCGGCCGACCAGGCGTTCAAGCTGCGCGGGATAGCTCTGCCCGTTGCCGGCGCCCGTGCCGAAGGTGAGGCTGTCGCCGAAGGCGAGGATGACGGCATCCGGTGCCAGGCGTTCCAGTGTCGCCTGGGAGCTGCCGCAGCCGGCGAGCGAGGCCAGGGAGCCGAACGATGCCAGGGCCAGGGCGCTACTGCGCGCGAGAAAGGCGCGCCGCGCGAGCGACGGGTCGGAGGCGCGCATCGCCGCTATTGCCTGCCCGCCGACTGCGACTGCATGAACGTGATGAGGCGCTGGTTGTAGGCCTCGGGCACTTCGTACTGCGCCCAATGACCGGCGCCGGCGAGCGGCTCGACGATCACCTGCGGTGCAGCTTCGCGAATGCGCGCCATGCGCCATTCCAGCGATGGCTTTTGCAGGATGTCGCGCTCGCCCACCATCACCTGCAGCGGGCAATGGATCTTGGGCAATGCGTCCAGCAGCACCGGCAGGGAGCCCGCCCGCGGACTGTGGAAGACGCTGTGCGCGATGTTGTATTCCAGCAGGTCGACAGTGTGCTCGGTGATCCGAACGGGGTCGGCGATCTGGTTGGTGCCCAGGTTGTGGCGGAATACGTCGCGCCGCGCCTCCACGGACGTGACGCCGCGCAGGCTCTTGCGCTGCTCGCGCCCGTTGTCGCCGTCATTGCCCCAGCCCGCGGGGGCGAGCAGCGACAGGCGCAGGACCTGCCCGCCCAGGTGGTGCGCCGTGAGCATGGCCGCAGTCTGCGCGCCAAAGGAAAACCCGGCGAGCAGGAACGGCCGGCCGTCGGTGATCTCCACCAGTGCCTTCGACAGCAGCGAGAGATAGTCCGCGTAGGGCCACTCGCGCGGCACTGGTGCCGACGCGCCAAAGCCAGGCAGGTCAAGCACATGCAGCGAAAAGTGCCGCGATAGCGGGCCGATGTTGTGAATCCAGTGGCACCAGGAACCGCGCCCGCCGTGCAGCAACACCAGCGCGGGCCCCGTGCCCATGCGATGCACGGCAACACCCTGGTGCATTTCCGAGCGCATCGCGGCCAGGCCCGCGGCCTCGCGGTGTTGTTGCAGGCGCGCGCTTGTGCGCGCCCTTGTTTCAGGGCTGTTGACTGTATTGCTGTGTGCGTTCATCGCGTCTTTCGTTTCTTGATGGCCGGCGCCCAGCGGGATATTGCGCGGCATTGCGGGCCGGGCGCGCTGCCTCACAAGCCCAATCGCCTGGCCTCTTCATCGAACACCACGGCAACACGGCCGATGGCGTCGCGGCCGAGCACGGCGGCCATGGCTTCCTTGCAGCGATCGAAGGGAAACACATGGCTGATCTCCGGGCGCATGCGCCCTTCGTTCACCCACTGGAACATCTGGTTCATGGAATGGCGCACCAGCGGCTCATAGACCTTGCCCATGTCCTTGTGCAGTTTCGGGTCGCGTCCCCACTGGCCGCAGTAGTAGCCGTAATTGAGCGCCAGCACCTTGAGGTTCTTCACCAGCAGGATGTTGGCGGGGATCTGCGGGACGGTGCCGCCGGCGAAACCGATGGGCACGATGCGGCCCTCGGGGGCCATGCAGCGCAGCGACTGCATGAACACGTCGCCGCCCACCGGGTCGTACACCGCGTTCACGCCCTGGTCGCCGGTCAGGGCCAGCACGCGCTCGCGAAAATCCTCGACGCGGTAATTGATGACTTCATCGGCGCCGTGGTCGCGGCACACGCGCATCTTTTCTTCCGAGCCGCAGGTGGCGATGACGCGCGCGCCGAGGATCTTGGCGATGTCGATGGCGGCCAGGCCCACGCCGCCCGCGGCGCCATGCACCAGCAGCGTCTCGCCGAACTGCAGGTGCACCCACTGCGGCCACACCA
>CANJXQ010000096.1 GCA_947478805.1 Betaproteobacteria bacterium
ATCGACATCCTGTCGCGCAACACCACCTTCACCCTGACACGCGACGCATCGCTCGGCTTGAATACCACTGCTGTCACGTATTACGACGGCCAGGGCTTCATGGTGCCGAAAAAGCTGAAGGTGAAAAGCGTCAAGCAGCTCAACAACGCGGCAGTTTGCGTGCAGTCGGGCACCACGACAGAGAAGAATCTCAACGACTACTTCCGCGCCAACAAGCTGAAGTACAAATCGGTGGTGTTCGAGGGCTTCGAGGCAAGCTTCAAGGCCTTCTTCGCCGGGCGCTGCCAGGCCTACACCACGGATGCCTCTGGACTGGCGTCGATCCGCAACAAGGAAGCGCAGAATCCGGACGACTTCATCATCCTGCCGGAAATCATTTCCAAGGAACCGCTGGGTCCCATGGTCCGCCGCGGTGACGACGAGTGGTTCGCCATCGCCAAGTGGGTGATCTATGCGCTGCTGGAAGCCGAAGAGTACGGCGTCACGCAAGCCAACGTCGACCAGATGAAATCCAGCGACAACCCGTCGGTGCAGCGCATCCTGGGCACGGCGGAGGACAGCGGGAAATTGCTGGGATTGGACAAGGAATGGGCTTATCGCGCCATCAAGGCCACCGGCAACTACGGGGAAATCTTCGAGCGCAATGTCGGCCCCAAGTCGCCGCTCAAACTGCCGCGCGGCCTGAACAACCTCTGGAACAAGGGCGGCCTGATGTACGCGCCGCCGGTCCGATAGCCAGCGCCGCCGCGATTCGCACCTGCTGCAAAGTCGCCGCACAGGCGCCGAATCGCTTGGTGCCCAAGGCCGGGACACGGTGACGACCGGGCCCGCAATTCCGCCGCGCAAGCCGCCGCCCTCTGCGGGGCGACGCTGGCGCTGGCGCAGCCAAGCCACCCGCGGGCTGCTATGGCAGGCGGCGCTGGTCCTCGTGCTCGCGCTCATCGCCTGGTACCTTACGCGCAACACGCTGGAGAACATGCGTGCCCGCGGCATCCAGAGCGGGTTCGACTTCCTGCTGCAGCCGGCCGGGTTTTCCATCGGCGAAAGCATCATCGAATTCGACTCCGCCGATCCGTACTGGAAGGCCTTCCTGGTCGGCCTGGGCAACACGCTGCGCGCCTCCGTCGCCGGCATCGTGCTGTGCACGGTGATCGGCACGCTGATCGGCATCGGGCAGCTGTCGCGCAACCTGCTCCTTCGCAAGCTGTGCAAGGCCTACGTGGAACTTTTCCGCAATGTCCCGGTCCTGTTGCAACTGCTGGTCTGGTACCTGCTCCTGACGGACTGGCTGCCCGACACCACGGCCGCCCTGCAACCGGTATTGTTTCCCGACTCTGGCATCTACCTGAGCAAGAACGGCCTGTCCTACCCATTGCCGGTGTGGGAGGCCGGACACCTCCTGACGCTCATCGGTTGCTTCGCGGGCCTCGTCCTTGCCTGGCGCTACCGGCGGCGCGCGGCAAGAGACTTCGAGCAAAGCGGCCGGGCGCGCGCGCTGTCCTGGCCCATGCTCGGGCTGGTTGCCGCATCGAGCCTCGCCGGCTGGATGCTGGGCGGGATGCCGTCGGGCCTCGACATCCCGCAGACCGGCGAAATGAACCTCTCGGGCGGCGGGTCGCTGACGCCGGAGTTTCTTGCCATCACCCTCGGGCTGTCGATTTACACGGCCTCCTTCGTCGCCGAAGCCGTGCGGGCGGGCATTCAGGCGGTGCCGCACGGCCAGCTGGAGGCCTCCCGAGCGCTGGGCCTGTCGCGCGGGCAGACGCTGCGCCTGGTGCTGCTGCCGCAGGCGCTGCGCGTGACGATTCCGCCGCTGACCAACCAGTATCTGAACCTCACCAAGAACTCTTCGCTGGCGGTGGCCATCGGCTACCCGGATCTTGTCTCGGTCGCCAATACCACGCTCAACCAGAGCGGTCGCGCCGTGGAATGCATCGTGGTCATCATGGTGATCTATCTCATGCTGTCGCTGGCGACAGCATGGCTGATGAACTGGTACGACAGCCGCGCGGCGATCAGGGAACGTTGAGCATGTCCGCCACCTTCATCGTCATCCCCGCGCGCGCCGCCCCGGTGCGCATGCTCGGCGCTCGTGCCTGGATCCGCACGCACCTGTTCCCAGACTGGAAGAACGGCGTGGCGACCGTGCTCATCGCCGCGCTCGTCGCCTGGTACCTACCACAACTGCTCGACTGGGCGCTCTTCAACGCGGTGTTCAGCAACGACAACGCCGCCTGCCGCGCCGTCGCCCACGATGCCGCGCGGCCCGGCGCGTGCTGGGGCGTCATCACCGAAAAATACCGCGTCATCCTGTTCGGGCGCTTTCCGCACGCCGATCACTGGCGGCCGTTGCTTGCCTCGCTCCTTCTCGTGCTCATGCTGGTCGCGAGTTGCCGGCCGCGCTGCTGGAGGCGCTGGCTGGCGCCCGCCTGGATTGCCGCCTTCGCCGCGTTCTTCCTCCTCATGCGCGGCGGCGTGGCCGGCTTGACGTATGTGGAAACCGCGCGCTGGGGCGGCCTGCCGCTGACCCTGTTGCTGGCCACGCTCGGAATCGCGGCCGCATTCCCGATCGCGGTGCTGGCGGCGCTGGGCCGCCTGTCGCCGCTGCCGGCGGTGCGTGCCGCCTGCATCGGCTACATCGAGCTCGTTCGCGGCGTGCCGCTGATCTCGGTGCTGTTCATGGCCTCGTTCATGTTCCCCCTGTTCCTGCCGCCGGGCATGACGCCGGACGTGCTGCTGCGGGTGCTGGCCGGCATCACCCTGTTCGCAGCCGCCTATCTGGCCGAAGTCGTGCGCGGCGGGCTGCAGGCCATCCCCGTCGGGCAGATCGAGGCCGCCAAGTCGCTGGGCCTGGGCTACTGGCAGACGCAGCGGCGGATCGCGCTGCCGCAGGCGCTCAGGCACGTGGTTCCGGCCATCATGAACAGCTTCATCAGCACCTTCAAGGACACTTCGCTGGTCACCGTGGTGAGCCTGTACGAGCTGACCGGCGCGCTCGGCCTGGCATTGCGCGGGGACACCGACTGGCGACCGTTCTACTTCGAGGCCTACCTGTTCATCGCGGTCATCTACTGGACGGGCTGCTATGCCATGTCGTCATACAGTCACTGGGTCGAGCGGCGCCTGGCCGTGAGCAACCAGACCGCGGGGAATGCGCAATGAGCGACACCAGCGATTCCCCCATCATCCAGTTCGACAAGGTGAACAAGTGGTACGGACAGTTCCACGCCTTGCGCGACATCGACCTGTCGGTTGCGCGTGGCGAGCGCATCGTCGTGTGCGGCCCGTCCGGCTCCGGAAAGTCCACGCTGATTCGTTGCGTCAACTGGCTGGAAGAACACCAGGAAGGCCGCCTGATCGTGGACGGAGTGGAGCTCAGCGACGACCCCAAGGCCATCGAAACTGTGCGTCGCACCGTGGGCATGGTGTTCCAGCAATTCAATCTCTTCCCGCACCTGTCGGTGCTGGAGAACCTGACCCTCGCCCCCACCTGGGTCGGCAGGCTGCCGCTCAACGAGGCCCGCGAGCGCGCCATGGCGCAGCTCGAGCGCGTGCGCATCGCCGACCAGGCCAACAAGTACCCGCTGCAGCTCTCGGGCGGCCAGCAGCAGCGCGTGGCCATCGCGCGCGCGCTGTGCCTGACGCCCAAGATCATGCTGCTCGACGAGCCCACCTCGGCGCTCGACCCGGAAATGATCAAGGAGGTGCTCGACGTCATGATCGAGCTGGCCGGCCAGGGCATCACCATGCTGTGCGTGACGCACGAAATGGGATTCGCCCGCTCCATCGCCGATCGCATCGTATTCATGGACCAGGGCCAGATCGTGGAACAGAACGCACCCGGCGAATTCTTCGCCAACCCCGCCAACGAGCGCACGCGCGAATTCCTGTCGAAAATCCTCAACCACTGAGATCGGCGCGGATGCGTTGATAATAATTATATTACCTATCCAATAGCAGCATAGATGGCTATTCCAGTTTGATAGTAATTGTCAAACTGGAATGCCATCGGTCACGGGCCTCCCCCATGCGTTCCATCGCGAGCGCGCTGCCGCGCGACGATCCCGGCGCTCACCACGCCCCCCAGCGCCATCAACACCGCGCTGATGACGAACACCGGCGCAAGTCCCGCCAATGAGCCCGCCACGCCCAGGAGGGCCGGGCCGCCAGTCCGCGCGATGCCGTTGGCAGTGAGCTGCAGCCCGAGCATTTCCCCCGAGCGACCCTTGGCCGAGCGTGCCACCACCATCATCATGGTGATGGGCTGCCCGCTCCCGGCGCCGATGCCGATCAGGAACGACACGGCCACCAGTGGCGCGACGGTGGAAAAGAAGGGAATGAGCATGAAGCCCGCTGCCGCCAGGTAGAACGAATAGGCGAGCATCCGCGCTTCACCCAGCCGGCGCAGCAGATTCGGCATGATGGCGCGCATGAGCACCGTGGAGACGCCAAACGCCGCCGTGATCACGCCGATATCCGTCGCGGAGAGCGCGACGCTGCGCCCATACACCGGCACGTAAAAAAGGAACAGGTCGGTGCACATCTGCACCAGCGCACTCACCATCAGCACCTGCCACAGTGCGCGCCAGGGAGGCAGGCCGCCACGGCCCGCTTCGGCGGCGCGCCGCCCGCTGCCCGCGGGCAGGCGGGCGCCCCATGCAAGCAAGGCCAGCATGCCCGCAATGGCCACCGACAGCAGCACCAGGCTTGCGCCGCCATAGCCAAGATGGTCGATCGACACCCCGGCCAGAAGCGGCCCGACGAAGTTGCTCGCCGAGCCCGCCAGCGCGAGATTGCTGAAATTTCGCGCCCGCTGCTCAGGGCGGGACACCACGCCCATCACGCTTTGCAGCGCCACGCCATTGACGCCCAGCAACACGCCGTTCAGGGCCGACGCCACGAAGAGCATGGCCAGCGAGGGCTCGAAGCGGGTCAGCAGCATCGCCACCGACACGCCGGCAAAACCGAGCATCATCAGCCAGCGCGTGCCGTAGCGGTCGGCAAGCCGGCCTGTAGGCAACGACACCAGCAGCGGCACCACCTGCAAGGTGGCGATCAGCATGCCGACGGTGAAGGGCTGCGCGCCGAACTCGATGGCATACAGGGTCAAGAGCAGCCGCGCGCCCGTCATCGAGATCCACGTCAGCAAGGCCAGCGCGAGGCAAATCGTCGCAACCATGACGATCAGGGGCCCTTCAGCGGCACGCCGGGCCGGCTCATCAGGCCGCCGACGCCCATGACGGCCGCACTCATCACGAAAATCGGCCACAGCCCGAATGCCGAACCGATGGCACCGAACAGCGTCGGGCCGATCACCCGCAAGGTGTTGTTGGCGGTCAGGCGAAGCCCCAGCGCCCCGCCGGAGCGGCCCTCGGGCGAGTGGCTGAACATCAGCATGATGGACAAGGGCGTGCCGCAGCCCATGCCGATGCCGAACGCAAAGGAGATCAATGACAATACGGCCACGCTGTGCGACAGCGGCATCAGCAAAAAGGCCCCGGCGCCCAGCCAGAATGACCATGCGAGCAGCCGCAACTCGCCCATGCGGGCGATGAGCCGCGGCATGGCAATGCGGGCCACGAATGCCGCAGCGGCAAAACCACCCATCACAAGCCCGATCTCGGAGGCCGACAGCCCAATGTTGTGGCCGTACACCGGGACGCAGAACTGGAACAAGTCGATGCTCAACTGCACGAAGGAACTCACCGCCAGCGCGCGCCACATGGCGCGATCGCCGCCAACCGTCGCCTTGTCGCCGGAGGCCCTGGCCTTGCCGCTGCCACGCGGCAATCTTCCGCCCCACACCAGCAGCATGAGCATCGAGCTGCAATTCAGGGTAACCACGTAGAGACACGCCGGAGCATGCCCCGCAAACTCCACCAGTGTTCCCGTCAGCAATGGGGATAGCAGCAAGCAGGAGGCCGTGACCAGGCTGTAATTGCTGAAATTGCGCGTGCGCTCCTCGGGCTTGCTCTGTATGCCCACCAGGTTCTGCAGCACCACGGTATTGGCCGAAAATCCCAATCCCGCCAGCAGCGCGGTGACATACAGCGCATCGACCCCCGGAACGAACACCGGGATCGACAATCCGCAAGCCGTCGTGGCCGCGCTGAACAACAGCAACCAGCGCGAGCCGTAGCGATCGGCCATTTTGCCGATCGGGAAGGACAACGCGAGCGGGCACAGCGCCAGGATCGACGTCAACAGCCCCACGGTCGCCGGCGGCGCACCTTGGTCGAGCGCCAGCAGCGAGATCAGCAGGCGGGTCGACAGCGCGGCGAGGAAACCGAAGAAGGACAGGCCGAACGTAAAGTAAATGGACACGCGCTGAGGGCTTTGCGAAAAACCGAAAGAAAACAGGTGCTAGGGATGCATGATATCCCGCCCGATCAGCCCTTGATCCATGCAGCCAAGGGGTACGACCGTCCCCTGCATCGCGCAGCTCGAGACGGCGCCACGGGCGAAGGCGACATTTTGCGGCTCGGCTCCCCCTTACAAACCGTTACCTACCGGACACATCGCGCTTACACCCTGCTGCTCAAATGGTGCCGTGTCGATGCCTCACTGTCGATTCGTTCACTACACGGGGAGCACAACATGAAAGCAAGACTGAGCCTAACCACCGCCCGGCTCACCGCCGCCGCCACCCTGGCCCTCGGCATGGGCGGCGCCTCGTTCGGGCTGCAAGCCGCTGACATCACCGAAACCGCCAAGGTCATTTCCGCAACGCCCATCCTGGAGAAGGTCACTGATATCTCCAGCGACTGCGGGCGCGAACAAACTTATCGCCCCACGGCCCGGACACCGGAGCCCGAGCGCTCGCTGATCGGGCCGATCGTCGGGGGCATCGCCGGCGCCATCCTCGGCAAGCAGGTCGGCCAGGGCCACGGCAACGTCCTCGCCACGGCCGGCGGCGCCATCGCCGGCACGGTCATCGGCGATCAGGTCGGCAACCGGCAATCCGCAGCCCAGCCCGCACCGCAGTATGTGGAACAACCCTGCCGCCGCGTCGAGACGACGCGCGACATGGTCAAGGGCTACACGGTCGTGTACCGCTTCAATGGTCGCGATGTCATCACCACCATGCCCTACAACCCCGGCCCGCAAGTCACAGTGGGCGTCAGCGCCATCGCGGAGGCGCGCTAGCGCCTGCGCAACGAATGCATGCCCGTCGGGCCACCGGAACGCGCCGCCCCTCCCTCGGCGCGCCACCGGAACCCGGCGGGGATGCATGCCCAGCCCGGGCGCTATTGATCGTCGTCAATGCCATGGTGCCGTTGCGTTTGCGTTTCGTGTAGATTCCTCACATCCACACTGAACGGGAGCGCGACATGAATGCACTGAACGGCTACGACATCGAGGACCTCACGGTCGGCATGCAGGCCAGCTTCACCAAGACGATCACCGATGCCGACATCACCATGTTCGTCGGCGTGTCCGGCGACAACAACGCCATCCACATCGATGACGAGTTCGCGGCCACCACGCCGTTCAAGGGCCGCATCGCCCATGGCATCCTCACCGCGAGCATCATCTCGGCCGCCATCGCCAACCGCCTGCCCGGTCCCGGCGTGATCTACATGGGCCAGAACCTGCGCTTCAAGGCGCCGGTGCGTCCGGGCGACACCGTCAAGGCGACGGTGACCGTGAAGGAAATCGACCTCGCCAAAGGCCGCATCACCATGTCCACGGTGTGCACGGTAAAAGACACCGTCGTCATCGATGGCGATGCGCTGCTGAAGCCCACCTCGCGCGCCAAAAAGGGCTGAACGCCCGCGCGGCACGCATGGCCGCGCTCGCCGAGCAGCAACCGTAAGGTTGCGCAGCTCATGGGGTCGGTCGGGTGCCGCAGGGCCTACGGTAGAATCAGGACTGACTTTTCAGGCAGTCCCCATGTCCAAGAAACCCGCTTCGCCCGCAGGCTCGACCTCTGCGTCACCTGCCTCAGCCTCCCCTGCCGCGGCCCCCACCGTGTCGAACTTCATCCGGCACATCGTCGAAGACGACCTTGCCCGGGGAACCAACGCCTCGCGCACCTGGGGTGGCAAGCCGGGAGCGGCAGCGACGCACGCGGGCAAGCCGGCCGACCCGGCGAAGATCCGCACGCGCTTTCCGCCGGAACCCAACGGCTACCTGCACTTCGGCCACGCGAAGTCGATCTGCCTCAACTTCGGCCTGGCACGCGACTACGGTGGCGTCTGCCACATGCGCTTCGACGACACCAACCCGGAGAAGGAAGAGCAGGAGTACGTCGATGCCATCCTCGACGCGGTGAGGTGGCTGGGATTCGGCTGGAATGCCTTCGGCACCGAGCACCTGTATTTCGCCAGCGACTACTTCGATTTCATGTATGAAGCCGCTCAATACCTGATCGAGACCGGCAATGCCTACGTCGAGAGCCTGTCGGCCGAACAGATGCGCACCCTGCGCGGCACGCTCACCGAAGCGGGCAAGCCCAGCCCCTACCGCGATCGGAGCGTGAAGGAGAACCTCGAGCTGTTCCGCGGCATGCGCGAGGGACGTTTCGCCGACGGCGAGCACGTGCTGCGCGCCAGGATCGACATGAGTTCTCCCAACATCAACTTGCGCGACCCGGCCATCTACCGCATCCGCCGCGCCACCCACCACCGCACCGGCGACACCTGGTGCATCTACCCGATGTACACCTTCGCCCACCCCATCGAGGATGCGCTGGAGAACATCACCCACAGCATCTGCACCTTGGAGTTCGAGGACCAGCGCCCGTTCTACGACTGGCTGCTGGAGAAGCTCGCCGAGGGGGGCCTGCTGCAGCGCCCGGTGCCGCGCCAGTACGAATTCGCCCGCCTCAACCTCACCTACGTGGTGCTGTCCAAGAGAAAGCTCATCGAACTGGTGGAGGAAAAACTCGTCGATGGTTGGGACGACCCGCGCATGCCCACGCTGGTCGGTGCGCGCCGGCGCGGCTACACGCCGGAGGGATTCCGCATGTTCGCCGAGCGCATCGGCGTCTCGAAATCCGACTCGTGGATCGACTACGCCACGCTCGAGGAGTGCATGCGCGAGGATCTAAACGATAGAGCCCCAAGGCGCACCGCCGTGCTCGACCCGCTGAAACTCATCATCGACAATTATCCGGAGGGCGAGGAAGAAGAGTGCCACGCCCCCAACCATCCGCAAAAGCCTGACTGGGGCAAGCGCGCCGTGCCGTTCTCGAAAGAGTTATGGATCGAGCGCGAAGACTTCATAGAGGCGCCGACAAAGGGCTACTTCAGGCTGTTTCCCCCCGGCGTGAATGCTGCTGGCGAAACCACGCCGGGCAACAAGGTGCGCCTGCGCTATGGCTTCGTCATCGAGTGCACCGGCTACGACAAGGATGCAAAGGGCAACGTGATCGCCGTGCATTGCAACTACTTCGCCGACAGCAAGTCCGGCACACCGGGTTCAGACACCTACAAGGTCAAGGGCAACATCCACTGGGTGAGCGCCAGGCACGCCTTTGCTACCGAAGTGCGGCTGTACGACCGCCTGTTCAAGGTGCCGCACCCGGGCCGCAGCGTCGATGGGGTCGAGCGCGACTTCATCCTCGATCTCAACCCGGAATCGGTGAAGACTGTGACCGCGCAGCTGGAACCGTCGTTGCGCACCGCCAAGCCTGGGGAACACTACCAGTTCGAGCGCCACGGCTATTTCGTTCCGGATCGACTTGACCCGGTCACCGGCGAGCCGGACTTCAATCGTGCAGTGACACTGAAGGATGCATGGCAAAAGTAGCCCCGGCGGGAACGCCGCCCAAGCTTTGATAATATTTCCGTTCTTGATTCAATAACAGCGGATCATTTCCTCCTGAATTGATCATAATTCCCGAAATCCAATGACCACTATCGGCACCCCCCTCTCGCCCTCCGGCACGCGCGTCATGCTGCTCGGCTCGGGCGAACTCGGCAAGGAAGTAGCCATCGAGCTGCAGCGCTACGGCTGCGAGGTGATCGCCGTGGATCGTTACGCCAATGCGCCAGCCATGCAGGTGGCGCATCGCTCGCATGTGATCAGCATGCTCGACGGCGTGGCATTGCGGCGCGTAATCGAGACCGAGCGCCCGCAGCTCATCGTGCCGGAGATCGAGGCCATCGCCACGCCCACGCTGATCGAGCTGGAGCGCGAAGGGTTCACCGTCATTCCCACGGCGCGCGCAGCGCGCCTCACCATGGACCGCGAGGGCATCCGGCGGCTGGCCGCCGAAGAGCTCGGCCTTGCCACTTCCCCCTATCGCTTTGCCGACACGCTGGCCGAGTACCGCACGGCGATCGCGGCGATCGGCATGCCCTGCGTGGTGAAGCCGGTGATGAGTTCGTCGGGCAAGGGCCAGAGCGTGGTGAAGACTAGCGCGGACATCGACGCGGCGTGGGAGTACGCGCAGGCTGGCGGCCGCGCCGGCGAGGGGCGCGTCATCGTCGAAGGCTTCATCGACTTCGACTACGAAATCACCCTGCTCACGGTTCGCCATCAGGGACCCGCAGGCATCGAAACCAGCTTCTGCGACCCCATCGGGCACCTTCAGATCGACGGCGATTACCGGGAATCCTGGCAGCCGCAACCGATGAGCGCCGCGGCGCTGGATGAGGCGCGGCGCATCGCCGCCACTGTGACCGGCAACCTGGGAGGGCGGGGGCTCTTCGGCGTGGAGCTCTTCGTCAAGGGCGATCGCGTCTGGTTCAGCGAGGTGTCGCCGCGCCCGCACGACACCGGCCTCGTCACCCTGATCTCGCAGGATCTATCGGAGTTCGCGTTGCACGCCCGCGCCATTCTCGGACTGCCCATTCCGAACATCCGCTCACGGGCCGTCGGCAATATCTGCGCGGCCTCCTGCGCCGTGCTGGTGGAAGGCAACTCGAACGACATCCGGTTCGAGAACGTCGAGCGCGCGCTGTCGGAACCCGACACGGCGCTACGCCTGTTCGGCAAGCCAGAAGTACGCGGCAAGCGCCGCATGGGCGTCACGCTGGCGCTGGGCGAGGGCATCGAGGCCGCGCGCCTGAAAGCGCGCAATGCCTGCGCGCGCGTGCTGGAGGGTGCGCGCTTCGATCGATGAGGGCCGTGGCCCGCCCCGTTTTCGGCGACGCGGCCAAGCCTGCGTAGCAGACCGCGCGGTCCCTCCGGTTTTAACAGCGCGGCTGAGCTTGCGTAGCAAGCCGCGCGGTCCCGTTCCAGCGACGCGGCCGAGCGTGCGTAGCAGGCCGCCTGGTCCCTCTGGTTTTAACAGCGCGGCTGAGCTTGCGTAGCAAGCCGCGCGGTCCCTCTAGGTCCCTCTAGTTACGCTGGCGAGTTCCCGTGTCGGATGCTTTCTGGATCGCGTCCAGCATCTGGTGGCGAATCACGGCATCGTAGAAGCCGGGGCGCGCGGGGCGACCCTTGCGGATCGCTTCACCGAGTTCCACGTACATCTGGGCCACGTTGTACGGGCGCATCGGGGGCATGCCTTCCGGCACCTTGCGATAGCTGGCGGGAATCGGCAGGTCGGCCAACGCCTCACCACCTTGCGCGCCCTGCAATTTCAGCTCGGCATACTGGACAGTGGCGTTGCCGGTGACGACCAGGTCGCCCTTGTCGCCGTGGATTTCCCAGAGCAGCGGCGTGCCGCGCGACATGCCACCGCGCGCGTGAAACGACACCACGGCCCCGCTTTGCAGGACACCGTTGACCACCACTTGGTCTGGCGCCGTTCTCAGTACGCGTTTAGCGGTCCCCGCAATCTTCGCTTCCCCGCCATGGGAGATCACCGAAGCCGACACTTCGCGAAATTCACCCAGGCTGTAGCACAGGGCGTCCAGTGAATGACCGCCGGGAATCGACAACAGGGTCGCGCCGTTGGCCCTGTTGTAGAGATAGGCGCTCGCCGCATCGGTAGTGTCACCCCAGGTCGGGCTGGTCGTGACCATGGTGACGCCGAGCACGCGCCCGACGTAGCCCTCGGCCACCAGGTCCTTGACGCGATTGACCACCGGCGCGCCGCGCGCCTGCAACCCGACGATGCACTGCACGCCGCTCCTGCGCGCAAGCCCCGCCATGCGTTCGGCCTCGGCGCTGTCCCGGCCGAGCGGCCATTCGCAGTAAACGTGTTTCTTGGCTTCCAGCGCGGCCACCACCATGTCGTGATGCAGCGGCACCTTGACCGAGACTGCAACGATGTCGATGTCGGGGTGCCGCACCATCTCGTGATAATTGGCAAATGCAAGCGGTACGCCATACGCCTTCGCTGCGGCATCCGCAGTCTCGCGCCGGGAAGTGGCAATAGCCGCCAATTCAAAGCCCGGCAACCCCTTCAAGGCCGGAATATGCGATGCCATGGCCCAGCCGCGCGTAACTGTTGCACCGATCAGTCCGACACGGAGTTTCTTTTTACCGCTCATATTGTTCCCCTCTCAGGATCGCCGGGGACGCTCCGGCATTGGCTGACGATTCTAGCAGCCGACATTCCGTTTGCCCGAGCGCATGACGGGGGCCTGCCCAGGCCTGTGCACAGGCAGCCATGGGACGCGAAGTCTCGAATTGCCTCGCGCACCCGGCGTGGCAGCGGTGGTTACTCGGCCGCCTCGTCGTCCTTCGCTTCGCGTGCCTCATCCGCCTCAACGACGGGTTCGGCGACCTTCTTGGCGGACTTGCGCACGCGCTTGGGCGGCGCTGGCGGCTCTACCGGCTTGGGCAGGGTCTCCTGATACTGGCGCTGGATCTCAGCCTGAATCTCGGGCCAGCGCGCCTTGTAGCCGTCGAGCGCCGCGGTCGCATCGACCGACATCTCCGCGCCCAGCGCGCTCAGGTACTTCGGCGCGTAGACGTACTGCGGCGCGTTCCAGGTATCGCGCTTGGCCGCGAACGTCGTCATGTCCTTGCAGCGCAGGAAGAACAGTTGCTCCTTCAAGCCGGGCTTGTTGATCTCCAGCGAGCGATCGAGCACCACCCAGCCATGCTCCTTGTTGAATCCCCACCATTGGTCGTCGTGCGTAATGCCGCCGTATGTAACGCTGCTGACTCCGCGCATGGAGAATCCTCATTGTGCTGTGGGGAAATATCGGGCGCCGGCAAGGGTGCACAGAGGGCGCCGTCACGATCCAGGGGCGCTGCCGTAGGCCGGCGACGCCAAGAACTCCCAGTATGCGCCAAAAAACCACCTGGAGACGCCGTGCACAGGGGAAATCTCAGCGGGAATCGGTATCGGCTACCCGATCAACATGCCATTACAGGTCCAGCACCAGCTTGTCGGTCTTCGCGCCCGAGCAGCAGACGAACATGGTCTTGTTCTCTTCGCGCTCGGCCGCGGTCAGGATGGCGTCGCGATGATCCGGAACGCCTGACAGCACATCCACTTCGCAGGCGCCGCAGATGCCTTCCTCGCACGATGACGACACCTGGATGCCGCCCTCGCGAAGCACATGCAGGATTCTGCGACCGGGCGGAATGACGAACGATTTCCCGCTCTTGGCGCAGTCCACCGTGAAACCGCCGGCAGTCGAGGCAGCGTCCTTGGCGGTGAAATATTCGACATGCACTCGATCTGGCGGGAAGGCCGCCGCCGCCTTCTCGAAAGCACTCAACATCGGGGCTGGACCACAGCAATACAGGTGGGCGTCTTTCGGCGCCGTTGCCACTGCGGTGGCAATGTCGAGGAACCCGCCGGCCTCGTCGTCGAAGTGAAAATGCGTGTGCTCGACGCCCAACGCCATCAACTCGGGAAGGAAGGCCGCGTCGGCGCGCGTGCGGCAGGAAAAATACAACTTCCAGGGGCGGCCCAGCGACTGCAGGCGCTGCACCATGCACCAGATCGGCGTGATGCCGATGCCGCCGGCAAAAAACACACTGCTTGGCGCATCTTCGGCCAGCGGGAAATTGTTGCGTGGGGCATCGATTTGAATCTGCGTTCCCTCGCGCAACTGGTAATGCATCCACACCGAGCCACCGCGGCTGTTTGCGTCGCGCTTGACGCCGACGACATAGGTCTTGGGGTTCTTCGCGGCATGCACCAGCGAGTACTGCCGCATCATGCCGTTGGCCATGTGCACGCCGATATGCGCCCCCGCCTCGGCATCGGGCAGGTCGCCGTCATCCAGCCGGGCCAATTCATACAAGCGCGTGTCGCGCGCGACATTGCGCGCGGACACCACGCGAACATCGATCAATGCCTGGGTCATGGGTACGTTTTCTTGTCAGCGGCCAGTGGTGACGACCACCTTGCCCTGCACCTTGCGGGTGAGCAGGTCCGCCAGCGCCTGGCCGGTGCGCTCGAGCGGATAGGTGGCCGAGATATAGGGCTTCAGCTTGCCCGTGGCGATGAGCCGGATGAGTTCTTCGGTGTTGCGGTAAGCGAGTTCGGGCTCGCGACGCGCAAAGTCGCCCCAGAACACGCCCACCAGCGCACAGCCCTTGAGCAGCGCCAGGTTGAGCGGGATTTTCGGGATTTCTCCCGCGGCAAAGCCGATCACCAGGTAACGCCCGCCCCAGGCCATGCTGCGCACGCAGGGATCGGCGAACTTGTCGCCCACCGGGTCGTAGCAGACATCGACTCCCTTGCCGCCGGTGATGCGCTTGATCTCGGCGCGCAGGTCCTGCGTTTCGTAATTGATGAGTTCATCGGCACCCACGCGCTTGCAGGTGTCGAGCTTTTCCTGCGTCGAGGCGCAAGCGATCACCTTCGCCCCCATCAGCTTGCCCAGTTCCACGGCGGCGATGCCGACACCGCCCGATGCGCCCAGCACCAGCAGCGTTTCCCCGGCCTTCAGTTGCCCCCGGTCCTTCAGCGCGTGATACGTGGTCCCGTAGTTCATGCCGAAGCCCGCCGCCACGCCGAAATCCATGCTGGCGGGGATTTTCCACACCTGCTTCACATCCACCGCCACTTCCTCGCGGCAGCACTGATAACCGCGCCCCATCACGGCATCGCCCGGCTTGAATGCGTCAACCCCCTCGCCCACGGCCTTGACGATGCCCGAGAACTCGAAGCCCGGGGAAAACGGCGGATCGAACTTGACCTGGTACTTGCCCTGAACAAGCAGCACGTCGGGAAACGCGATGCCGATCGCCTTGACCGACACAACCACCTCGCCCTTTTTTGCGGTGGGCGACGGCAGGTCTTCAACCACCATGTTCTCGATGGAACCCAACTGTTTGTACAACGCGGCGCGCATGGTGACTCCCCTGTTGACCTAGAAACCGCTTGCCCTGAGGTCGCGACGCGACGTCAGGCCCGCAATGTTACCTCGGGACGACCTGATCGCCCGTCGCCGGCCGCGCGCCCCGGCTATTCATCGCCCGCCGGCCCGAGCGCCATGCGATCCCAGGCGGCGCGACCCAGTGCACGCAACGTCTCGATATTGCGCTTGTAAATGCGATCGGGCTCCGGATATGCGGCAAGCGCGTGCTCGATGCTGCCCTCACGCAGCAGGTGCAGCATGGGATACGGCGAGCGATTGGTGAAATTACCCATGTCATCGGGCAGCGTGCCGCTAAACTGGTAGTCCGGATGAAAGCTCGCGATCTGGATATGGCCGACCAGCTTCAATCGCTTCAGGACCTTGTCAGCCACGTCGAGGAAATCGTTGTAATCGGCAAAATCAGCCAGGACATGCGGATGGATGAGCAGGCTCGTTTCACATTCTTCAGGACTGGCCGCGGCGAGGCGCCGCAGTTCGGATTGCAGGTCGTCGAGCAGCGCCTCCACCGTCTCGGCGCGACTGACCGAAAAACGGATGCGACCGGCCGCAAGGGGCGCGCGCGCAAACGGGCATAGGTTGAGCCCGATGACCGCGGCCTCCAGCCAGCGGCGCGTGGCTGCAATCACGGCCAAGTCGCGGGTAGTTTCCGTGCCTGATGCCGTGCCCGATGTTTTGATGTTTGAACTCACTTCCCGAAAGTAACAACTTCATGGCACTCAAGGCAACGATTTTCAAAGCCGATCTGCAAATCGCGGACATGGACCGCGGACATTACGCGGACTATTCGCTGACCCTCGCAAGGCATCCCTCCGAAACCGACGAACGCATGATGGTGCGCCTGGCCGCATTTG
>CANJXQ010000097.1 GCA_947478805.1 Betaproteobacteria bacterium
AGGGCGAGGAGGAGCAGAAGGTCGAGGTCGACGCCACGTTCTCGTTCTCCGCGCGCGAAGTGCTGCAGCACGCCGACTTCGAGACCATGACCCAGGATGAACTGGCGCAGGCGAAGAAATTGATCGCCAATCTGCGGCTGCCCATCGAGGAAATACGCACCCGGCGCAGGCGCCCGGACGACCGCGGCCAGCGCATCGACCCGCGTGCGACGCTGCGAGCCGCGCTGCGCACGGGCGGCGGCTCCATTCCATTGAAGCGCACCTCGCCGCGCTACCGCCACCCGCCGCTGGTGGTACTTTGCGATGTCTCCGGGTCCATGAGCCGCTATGCGCGCATGTTCCTGCACTTCCTGCATGCCATCACCAGCGACCGGGACCGCGTCACCAGCTTCGTGTTCGGCACGCGCCTGACCAACATCACGCGTCACCTGCGCCATCGCGACGTGGACGTGGCGATGAACGCGGTGCACGCCATGATCAACGACTGGGCCGGCGGCACGCGCATCGGCCAGTGCCTCACCGAATTCAACCTGCGCTGGTCGCGCCGCGTGCTGGCGCAGAACGCCACCATCCTGATGATCACCGACGGCCTCGATGGCGACGTCGGCGTGGGGCTGTCGCGCCAGATGGAGCGGCTGCGCAAATCCTGCCGCAGCCTGATCTGGCTCAATCCGCTGCTGCGATTCGAAGGCTTCGAGGCGCGGCCGGCCGGCATCCGCGCCATGCTGCCCTATGTGGACGCCTTCATGCCGGCGCACAACATCAACAGCCTGGTCGATCTGGCGGCGGCATTGCGCGCGCCGCCCGAGCGCTCGCAGCGCCGACTGGCCGCCTGATCGTTTCACCGCACACCGCCCGACCCGCAGTACCCGCGCAGTACCCGCGCAGTGCCCGCGCAGTGCCCGACAACCCGGTTGGGCCGCGAACCAAACAATCATCAGAAGGAACACCGCAATGGAAATGACCGGCGAACAAATCATCCCGCTGCCGCAGCAAGCCGTGTGGGAAGGCCTCAACGACCCCGTCGTGCTCAAGGACTGCATCACCGGTTGCGATGCGCTGGATCGCGTGTCCGACACCGAATTCAAGATCGTGCTGACGGCGGCGGTCGGCCCGGTCAAGGCCAAATTCACCGGCAAGCTCATCCTGATGGATGTCAACGCGCCCACGTCCTATTCACTGGCCTTCGAAGGCTCGGGCGGCGCGGCCGGATTCGGCAAGGGCACGGCGAATGTGTCGCTCTCGCCGGAAGGGGCTGGCACCAGGCTCAGTTACATCTGCAAGGCCAACATCGGCGGCAAGCTGGCGCAGATCGGTTCACGCCTGATCGACGGCGTGGCGAAGAAGATGGCCGACGAATTCTTCTCCAAGTTCAAGACCCGCGTCACACCGGCTGTGCCTGCCGGCGGAGCGGTGGCCGCTAACGCGGCCGCAGCCGTTCACGCGAGCCACGACGAAGACTTCGCGCCCGCCGGCTTCAATCCCATGTGGTATGTGGCTGCGGTCATCGCGATCATGCTGGTCGCAAACATGATGATCGCCACGCCGAAATAGGCGCCCCGCTATTTCTTCAGGCCCAGCATGGTGCCGCGACATTTCTTCGCGCCGCACCAGCACGGATAGCGGCGCTTCTGCTCGGCCTTGGAGATGCGCTCCTCGAACGTGAGGTTGTAGTCGTAGGTCAGCTCCTCGCCTTCGGCGATGTCGCGACGGGCAACGATGAAAACGCGCTCGTCCTCGTCCTCCTCGGCTTCGCAATTGGGCTTGCACGCGTGGTTGATCCACTTGGCTGAGGAACCGCGACGCACCGCATCCAGGCACTGCGACCCGTCGCCGACTTCGAACAGGAAGGTGTGATAGGGCACCGGGTCCTTGGGGTAGCGGCGCTCGGCCTCCTCCCAGGTAATGCGCTCGCCCTTGTACTCGACGAGGCGCGCGCCCTTGCGAATCTTCTTCACCGCGAAAACGCCGCGCCCATGAATGGCCGACTGGCGCACCCGGAACGCGGGGCTGGTCGCCGTGCTCTTCTTTGCGGTGCGCTGTTCGACGCTCTTCCTTACGGTGCTCTTCTTTGTAGTGCTTTTCTTGTTTGGCATGCTTTTCCGACTTGACATGAATGATGTGCGCCATCGTGCGTCGATGCGCGGCGCGACATCATACTGGATCACGGGGTGCGGTTACGCGTCTGCAAAGGAAACACCGCGAAACAGCGCGACGCAGCGGATTCGCTGCGCCGCTCAGCGCGTGCGCTTGTCGAACAGCAGCAATATGACGCCCACCACCAGCACGCCCACACCCACCAGTCCGCCAGCGCCGGTGTAGGCGAGGCTCGAATACAGCATGTACACGCATACGCCACAGAACAGCAGCGGCGTCACCGGATAGAAGGGCACGCGGAACGGGCGCTCGGCATGCGGTTCCCAGTGCCGGAAGATGAACAAGGTCATGCCGGTCAGGAAGAAGAACAGCCAGAACACCGGCGCCGTGTAATCCACCATCGTCTCGAAGCCCTTGCGCGTGATGGTTCCCAGCATCACCAGCGCAAGCGCGATCAGAGACTGCACGATCATGGCGTTGCGCGGCACGCCCCGCTTGCCATCCCAGTGGCCCAGAAACCGGAACATCGGCCAGTCACGCCCCAGCGCATAGGCGGTGCGCCCACCGGTGAGGATGGTGGCGTTGGCCGAGGTCAGCGCCGCTACCGCGACGATGATGGCGATCAGGTGCCCGCCGGTGCTACCCCAGGCGCGCGTCAGCAAGTCGGAGGCAACGGCTTCCGACTTGGCCATGCCCTCGATGCCAAGCCCGGACAGGTAGGCCAGGCTCACGAGCAGGTACAGGCCCGTCACCAGCCCCAAGCCGAACAGCAGCGAACGGGAGATGTTGCGATTGGGATCCTTGATCTCCGCCGACAGGTAGGCCGCGTCGTTCCAGCCACCGTAGGTCAGCAGCACGAACACCATTGCCAGGCCGAACATCGAAATGCTGGCGCCGCCGGCGGCCGGAGCCGCAGCTGCCACTGCCGCTGCCGCAGGCGCGGCGACATCCGGTCGTGCGAAGAAGAAGCCCGCCGCGATGATGGCCACCAGGCCCAGGACCTCGACTACCGTGAACCAGTTCTGCGTGCGCTTCCCGGCGTCGATACCGATGATGTTCACCGCGGTGAGCACCACGATGATGAGCGCGGCGTAGATCGACGACGAGTAATCCCCCAGCCGCACCAACTGCGTCGCGTAGTCGGCGAACACAAAGGCAAAAATGGCAATCGACCCGCTGGCGATGACAGTCATGCGCGCCCATGCGAACAGCCGCGCGATGTCGTGCCCGAAGGCGCGTTCCAGGAAGTGGTATTCGCCACCGGCATTGGGACGCGACGTCGCCAGCTCCGCATAGCACAGGGCCCCGAGAATGGAAACGATGCCGCCGAGCACCCAGGCCGCCATCATCGCCTCCGCACTGCCGGAGAATTTGGCCACCAGCGACGGCGCCTTGAAGATGCCGGCACCGACGATGATGCCGACAATGAGCGCAACGGCATCCTTGAGGTCGAGGACCTGGCGCGGCGCCGATGCGCCGCCCGCGGCAGTTGCACCATCGTGGTGTGGTTTGTTCATCGCTGCGAGCCCTCCCATGGCTCGTTGCCGCTGCCCTGTCGGCAAGGGCCAGGCCCGCCGGTATTCCGGTTCAGGTGGCCGCTGGTGGAATTGGGTTACGGCGTTCGCTGGCATGGCGCACGCCGACGCGAATGCTATTACGGCGAGGTCATCGCCACAAGCACGGAACGCGATCAATTGAACTGATGCGCATGTGAATGAACCGGAACACCCGCCTGGCAGATTTTGGGCGCCAGCCCCGGGAGTCCAAGAGGAGGAGGAGGAGGGAACTCCGCGGGTGTCCGGTTGCAACTGTGCCCGGAGATACCGGCCCGGGCGCCTTCAATTCAGATCAACGGCCGACCGGCCCACTGCACATCACTACTTGCTGCGATCCCTGCGGTGAAACGCCCAGAGCGTGACCACGACGGCCAGCAACAGCAGCATCGCCCAGAACCAGTCCACGTCCACTGCCAGGTTGTGGGCACCCAGGTGCTCGGGCACGCCACGCAGTTCCGTGAATTGCATGTGCGCCTGGGCCACGCCGGGAAGGGTTGCGAGCAGCAAAGCCAGCGTCGCTCCCACCAAGGACATCACTGTTCTAACCGTCGGTATCCGCGTGTTCATTTGGCGCCCTTTCCAGGTTCTGCTAATTGAGTGAACGACTACTAACCTGCACCGCAACCCATCGTTTGTTACTTACTGCGTTAGACAATGCAGAATCGTTTCTGTTGCGTTGCAATATATCAATTTTCTATAATGGAATAAATAGTTTATTATTGAATTTACTTTTCAGTAAATACGAATAATACGATGGACAGATTGCTTGCGATGCAGGTTTTCAACAATGTTGTCGAGTCCGGAAGCTTTTCCCGGGCGGCGCGGCGTCTTCGCATGTCCAACGCCTCGGTGTCAACGCTGGTGCAGAACCTGGAGGCCCACCTCGGGGTCAAGCTGATCAATCGCACGACCCGCAGCATGCACCCGACCGATGACGGCCTCGCCTATTACGAGCGCAGCCGTCGCATCCTGGCCGATGTCGAGGAAACCGAGACCTCGCTGGCCCGGACCCGGAGCCGCCCGCAGGGTCCGCTGCGCGTGGACCTGCCGACCACCTTCGGGCGCCTGTATTTCATTCACGCACTACCCGAATTCATCGCGCGCTACCCGGACATCCAGTTGACCATCACCGTGACCGACCGTCGCGTCGACATCATCCACGAGGGGGTGGATGCGGCGGTGCGCACCGGCGTGCTGGAAGATTCCAATTTCATCGCGAAGAAACTCTACGATGCGCGTTTCATCGCCTGCGCGTCGCCGGATTTCATCGCCCGCCATGGCGAGCCCGAGTCTCCGGAGGACCTGCCGCGCTTCCCGTGCCTCGGCTTCATGTCGCCCATCAGCGAGCAGGTCACCCAGTGGCAGTTCTCGCGCGGGCGCGGCGAGGCGATCGAGCAGCATGTGCATTCGGTCGACGGCAAAGTGAACATCATGAATGCCGACGCCCTGGTGGAGGCTGCCATCGCCGGCGTCGGCATCATCTACCTGCTGGACATTTCGGTGAACCGCGCCCTCGCCTCCGGCCAGTTGCGGGCGATCCTGACCGGATGGGACACCGCCGTGCTGCCGGTGTCCGTGCTCTACCCGCATACGCGCCACCTCTCGGCGAAGGTGCGGGCGTTCGCCGATTTTGTCGCCGAGATGTTCCCGCTGCCCGCGGTTGGAAACGCGGTCGGCAGCGGCCGTTCCCCAACCTCGCCCTCGCCCCCGCCCTCGCCATTATCTTGAAGCGGTGATCGCGAGCGACCGCTGGCGCCCGCGCCTGCGGTAAGCTTGCCCTCCCATGTCGTCCTCAACACCCGCATACGACGCCATCATCATCGGCGCCGGCCATAACGGATTGGTGTGCGCCTGCTACCTCGCGCGCGCGGGCCTGCGCGTGCGCGTGCTGGAGCGCCGCAACGTGATCGGCGGCGCGGCGGTGACCCAGGAATTCGCGCCGGGCTTCCGCAATTCGGTGGCCGCCTACACCGTCAGCCTGCTCAACCCGAAGATCATCGCCGACCTGAACCTGCATCGCCACGGGCTGCGCGTGGTCGAGCGCCCGTTCTCGAATTTCCTGCCGCTGGCTGACAGCGGCAGTTTCCGCCTGGGGCCTGATCTCGCCACCACGCAAGCCGAAGTCGCGCGCTTTTCCAGGCGCGATGCGGCTCGCCTGCCCGACTACTACGCCATGATCGAGCGCGTCGCCAATGTGCTGCGGGACGCCGTGCTGCGCACGCCGCCCAATGTCGGCGGGGGCATCGCGGACCTCGGGCGCGGCGCGGCGCTGGCCCTGCGCTTGAAGGGCCTCGACATGCCCGCAAGGCGCGACCTGCTGGAGTTGTTCACCCGCAGCGCCGGCGAAATGCTCGACGACTGGTTCGAGAGCGATCCGATCAAGGCGGCCTTCGGTTTCGATTCGGTGGTGGGCAATTTCGCCAGCCCCTATTCCGCGGGCTCGGCCTATGTCCTGTTGCACCACGCCTTCGGTGAAGTCAACGGCAAGCGCGGCGCCTGGGGCCACGCCATCGGCGGCATGGGCGCCATCAGCGATGCCATCGCGACTGAAGCACGCTCGCACGGTGTCGAAATCACCACCGGCAATGCCGTGGAGCGCGTCCTCACGCACATTGGCGCCGGGGGCGCCCGCGCCAGCGGCGTCGCGCTCGCCGACGGCAGCGAAATCACCGCGCGCTGCGTCATCGGCAACCTCAATCCAAAGCTGCTCTACCTCAAGCTCGTCGATGCGAAGGCCCTGGAACCCGATTTTCGCGCGCGAATGGAGCGCTGGAAATGCGGCTCCGGGTCGTTCCGCATGAACGTGGCGCTCGCCGAGCTGCCCGATTTCACCTGCGCGCCAGGGACTCAGGCACAGCCGCATCACTCGTCGGGCATCATCATCGGCCCCTCGCTCGCGTATCTCGACCGCGCCTATGACGACGCCAAACGGGACGGCATGTCCTCCGAACCCATTGTCGAGGTGCTCATCCCGAGCACGCTGGACGACAGCCTCGCGCCGCGCGGCCAGCACGTGGCGAGCCTGTTCTGCCAGCAATTCAACCCGGTGCTGCCCGACGGCCGCAGCTGGGACGAGCGGCGCGACGAGGCGGCCGAGCGCATCATCGACACGGTGACCCGATACGCGCCGAACTTTCGCGCCAGCATCCTCGCGCGGCAGGTGCTGTCGCCACTCGATCTGGAGCGCGACTTCGGGCTGGTGGGCGGCGACATCATGCACGGGCGCCTGTCGCTCGACCAGTTGTTCTCGGCGCGCCCGGTGCTGGGCTACGCGGACTATCGCTCGCCGCTCAAGGGCCTGTACCTGTGCGGCGCCGGTGCGCACCCGGGCGGCGGCGTGACCGGCGCCCCGGGGCACAATGCCGCGCGCGAAGTCCTCAAGGACCTGCGCCGCTGACGCGCCTGATTTAAAAACAAATGAAAATGCCGATGCCCGTCAGACGGACATCGGCATCAAGTGCTTATACCAGTAAAAATATAATTATCGGCGCGCCGACCAACGCACTTCCGCACCGGATGCAGCGCGCGCCGTGCCCTCCATGCGGTCGCCGATGATGCGACCGGTAAAGGCCTGGATGTTCGCCCCGGCATCCATCAGCGTGAAGCTGATGCGGTCGCCCAACAGACGCGGCTCGCGCAGGCTGGTGTTGATGCGCGGCAACTGCACCGTGCCATCGATCATCTGGAAGCGCTGGTTGATCGACACGTCGGTCTCCGCACCATCGCCGACTTTCAGCTTCCAGCTGCCGCCCACCTTGGCGGGAACGATCCACAGCATGGCGCGCCGGCCCTCGACCATGTCGATCTGATCGGGTGCCCAGTCTTCCATGTCGAACGCGTGCGAGACCACGCGCGTGCCCGGCTTCAAGTCCAGGATCTTCGGCTTCAGCCGCGCATTGATGCTGGGCAGGAGATACATGGTGATCACCGTCGCCTTGGAGAAGTCGGTCTCGAACAGATCGGCCTTGACGAAGGTGGCATTGGCGCTGACGCCCTCGCGCTGGGCATTGCGCTGGCTGAGCGTCACCATGTCCGGGTTGTACTCGATGCCCATGGCCTTGGCGCTGAACTTCTTGGCCGCGGCGATGACCGTGCGGCCATCGCCCGATCCGAGGTCATAGACCACGTCGTTGGGCGTCGTCTGCGCCATGCGCAGCATGCGATCGACGAGTTCGTCCGGTGTCGGCACCCAGATGACGTCCTTGCCGGCCTGGCCGACCTGCGGCGTGAACTCCGCCGCGCGAACGGCGCCGCTCAAGCCGATGGCGAGCGCCCCCGCGAACAGCGCCAGTGCGGCAATGCGATGGATTGAATTGGTTTTCACGAAAGGACTCCCCCTGGGCAAGATTGAATGGACACAAGATAAAGATACGATAAAGCTACGGTTGACAATGCGACTGCTGCAATCGGTTAGCGGAATTTTCGTCCGGCATTGGGCGACAAAGGCTAAGGAACGGAGATACTAACAGCGTCCGACGCATGCGTATTCCACCGGTGGCCATTCAGTCGGCGGTCGCTCCGGAGGCCTTCACCACCTTGCCCCACTTGGCGATCTCGGACTTGATGAAGGTGCCGAACTGCTCCGGCGTCCCGGCCACATCCGAAGAGCCGAGATCGAGCAGGCGCTGCTTTACCTCGGCCGAGCCCAGGACCTTGCGCATCTCGGCGTTCAGCAGCGACACGATCTGCGGCGGTGTGCCCTTGGGCGCCATGACGCCGTACCAGGCAATCGACTCGAAGCCCGGCACACCTGCCTCGGCGAGCGTAGGCATATCAGGGATCAGCGCGGAGCGCTTGCTGTCGGTCATCCCTAGCGCCTGGAGCTTGCCGCCTTTCACCTGCTGCACCACGGCAATCATGCTTTCGAACCCGAACGTTACCTGTCCGCCCATGAGGTCGTTGATGGCCGGGCCACTGCCCTTATAAGGGATATGCGCCGCCCGGACACCAGTCAGCAGCTTGAGCAATTCGGCCGACAGGTGCTGCGGCGTGCCGGTACCCGCGGACGCGTAGCTGTGAGCATCGGGCTTCGCTTTCAGCACATCGATCAATTCCCTCACCGATTTCGCCGCAAAAGTCGGATGCGTGACCAGCAGCAGCGGCACCGAAGCGACGTGGATCACCGGCACCAGGTCGCTGGTGGGATCGTAGGGCAAGGCCTTGAACAGCGTGACATTGATCGCCAATGGCCCGCTTGCGCCCATCAGGATGGTATAGCCGTCGCCCGCCGACTTGGCCACCATGTCGGTGCCGACGTTGCCGCCGGCGCCAGGGCGCGATTCGATCAGGAAAGGCTGGCCGAGCGCCTGTTGCAACCGGGTGCCCAACAGCCGCGCGAGGATATCGGTGGTCCCCCCGGGAACATAGGGAGTGACGAACCTGACCGGCTTGTTCGGGTAAGCCTGTGCCGCAGCGTTCGCCGCGAGCAGCAGCGACCATGCTAGGCCGACAATGATGCAAACAGTCTTCTTCATGCGGGTTCCTTTCGATTTACGGGCGATGCCCAATGAAAGCTTCGCGTAAGATTCACGGACTACCTTCACCCTAGGGGCCGCGCCGTGCCAGCGCAGACAGGCCGCATTTTAGAACGGGGCTAGGCGATCTGCATCATTTCGAAGCCGTTTTGCCACACTGCTGCTTTATGGGGGACAATTCCCCGACGCAACGTGGGCCACCGGACTCGTGTCCCGGCCGGCCCCGACGATCCTAAGGAGGAGACAGCCCCGTGAAATCCCTGCTCGCGCTCTCGCGCTTTATCGACAACGCCAACCGGCATATTGGCAAGATTGCCACCTGGCTGGTGCTGATCTCCTGTGTCGTCAGCGCCGCCAATGCCATGAGCCGCTACACCATCAGCGTCAGCTCCAACGCCTGGCTGGAAATCCAGTGGTACATGTTCGCCGCCATGTTCATGCTCGGCGCATCCCACACGCTGGCGCTCAACCAGCATGTGCGCGTTGATATCCTGTTCAACCAGCTGTCGACACGCGCCCAGATCTGGGTCGATATCTTCGGCGGCCTGCTGTTCCTGCTACCCGCCACCGTCATCATGACCTGGCTGTCCTGGCCGACGTTCCACGAGGCCTGGGTGGGCGGAGAAGTGTCGAGCAATGCCGGCGGCCTGGTGCGCTGGCCAGTCAAGATTTTCCTGCCGCTGGGCTTCCTGTTGCTGACGCTCCAGGGCTTCTCGGAGACCATCAAGCGCATCGCCATGCTCACGGGGCACATGAAAGCCGACCTGCACTACGAAAGGCCGATGCAATGATTTCGCATGACATGATGGCCCCGATCATGTTCGGGGCGCTGGTGCTGTTCATGATCATCGGCTACCCGGTGGCCTTTGCCCTGGCCGCGGTGGGCCTGTTCTTCGGATTCATTTCCATCGAGGCCGGGTTCTTCCAGTTCACGCTGATGCAGGCGCTGCCCGAGCGCGTGTTCGGCATCATGGCCAATGAGCTGCTGCTGTCCATTCCGTTCTTCACCTTCATGGGGGCGGTGCTGGAACGCTGCGGCCTTGCGGAGGACATGCTGGAGGGCATGGGGCAGTTGTTCGGCCCGGTGCGCGGCGGGCTCGCCTACGCGGTGATCATCGTCGGCGCCATTCTCGGCGCCATCACCGGCACGGTGGCGGCATCGGTCATCGCCATGGCCATGATCTCCCTGCCCATCATGATGCGCTACGGCTACGACATGAAGCTCGCGACCGGCGTGATCGCCGCCTCGGGCACCATCACGCAACTCATCCCGCCCTCGCTGGTGCTCATCGTCCTCGCCGACCAGCTCGGCCGCTCGGTGGGCGACATGTATGCCGGGGCCATCGGCCCGTCGATTGTTCAGGTGTTGCTGTTCTGTGGCTACATTGCCGTGCTCAGCATCGTCAAGCCCAAGTCCATGCCGGCACTTCCCCGCGATGCGCTGACTCTCAAGGGCTGGCCGCTATACAGCAAGATCCTGTGGGGCATGGTGCCCTCGCTGGTGCTGATATTCCTCGTCCTGGGCACCATCCTGATGGGCCTGGCCACGCCGACCGAGGGCGGGGCCATGGGTGCCGTTGGTGCCATCGTGCTGGCCGCATTGCACCGCCGCCTGAGCTGGAAACTGATATGGGAAGGCATGGAATCGACCATGCGCATCACCGCCATGGTGATCTTCATCCTGGTCGGCTCGACCATCTTCACGCTGGTGTTTCGTGGCGTGGACGGCGACCTGTGGATCGAGCACCTGCTGACCTCGCTGCCGGGCGGCCAGGTCGGCTTCCTCATCTTCGTCAACATTTTCGTGTTCGTGCTGGCGTTCTTCCTGGATTTTTTCGAGATTGCCTTCATCATCATCCCGCTGCTTGCACCGGTGGCGACGAAGCTGGGTATCGACCTGATCTGGTTCGGCGTGCTCCTCGGGGCCAACATGCAGACCTCGTTCATGCACCCGCCGTTCGGCTTTGCCCTCTTCTACCTGCGCGGCGTGGCGCCCAAGGAAGTCAAGAGCTCCGACATCTACTGGGGCGCCATTCCCTGGGTGGTGCTGCAATTGATACTCGTGGCCATCCTGGTGTTCTGGCCGGGGCTGGTGACCAGCTTCCTCGACAAGAGCGTGGAAGTGGACGTCAACAAGATGCAGATCGAGGTGCCTGCCGAGGCGCCGGCCATGGACGGGGACCCCGGCCAACAGAGCAGCGGCACCGATACAGCGGCACCCGCCGATGACGACCCCGCGAAGGCGCTGGAGCGCGTAATGCGAGGCCCTCCCACTTCATCCACCGGACCGGCGCCAGCGCAGTAACCAGCAGTGCGGCCGACCTTGCGTAGCAGGCCACGCGGTCCCGCAAACGTGTGACCAAGCAGGCACGCTGCAAACAAAAAACCCCGCCGAAGCGGTAATGCCGTTCAGTTAAGAAGCTGAACGGCATTTTCATTTGGCGGGGTGTTGTAAACGCAATTGAGGGGTGTTAACGTGTGGCTCGATGCTGTCGAGTCATGTGTACCGCACGTTGGAGATGCAGGGGCAGGCGGACTTTGGACGCCTGGGGCGGCATCTTCCGGTGCAGTGGATCGAGCGGGCGTTGGAGGCAACGGGTGTAGCGAGTGTGCGCCGTCGACGTTTGCCGGCCGAGCAGGTCGTTTGGTTGGTGGTTGCTTTAGCGCTGTACCGGCACCAGTCGATGGGCGAGGTGCTCGATGCACTGGATTTGGCGCTGCCCCATGAGTCCAGGCCATCGGTCAGCAAGAGTGCGATTACGCAGGCGCGCGAGCGGGTTGGCCGGGAGTCGCTGTCGTGGTTATTTGAGCACTCGGCGCGGGCGTGGGTCGGCCAGGATGCGCGGACCCATGCCTGGAAGGGGTTGGTACTGCTGGCCATGGACGGCACGACCTTGCGCACGCAGGACAGTCCCGAGAACCGGTCACACTTTGGTGCCCAAGGCTACGTCAACCAGAAGGTCGCCAGCTACCCGCAGGTGCGGGCCGTCTCGTTGACGGCCATCCCGACGCATCTGATCGCAGACATCGCGTTCGGTCCTTATGGCACCAACGAGATGCGCTATGCCAAGACGTTGCTTGAGCGCATCCCGGAGCGCTCCGTGACGGTCTTCGACAAGGGCTTCTTCGCCGCCGAGATCCTGTTGAGCCTGACATCCGGTGGTGAGCAACGCCACTTTCTGATCCCGGCCAAGTCGAACACGCGCTGGGAGATCCTGTCGGGCACGGGCACAGACTTTACCGTGCGTATGCGGGTCTCACCCCAGGCGCGCAAGAACAATCCCACATTACCCGAGGCCTGGCAGGCCCGTGCCGTGGTGGCCGTCACCTCCCGTGGCAGGCGCCGAATTCTATTGACCTCGCTGATGGATCGTCGGCGCTTCTCAGCCGCTGACATCATCGCCTGCTACAACAGGCGCTGGGAAATCGAAACCAGCTATCGTGAACTCAAGCAGTCCATGCTCGGCTGCGCACTCACGCTGCGCAGCCGTCTGCCTCAGGGGGTCTATCAGGAAATCTGGGGCACACTCATCGCCTACAACCTGGTGCGCCTGGAGATGGCCAAGGTCGCCTTGGCGGCCCGCCTGCAGCCGACCGATCTGAGCTTCGTGCGCGCCTTCCATATCGTGCAGCACGAAATGATGTGGGCAGCCCATACGACTCCGGGCAAACTGCCAGGCCTCCTGCTCCGGCTACGACAGCAGCTGCAATTCGCTATCGTAGAAAAGCGACGGGGGCGAAACTGCCCCCGTGTCGTTAAAGCCCTGCCCAAGCGCTACACCGTCCGGTATCTCAAAAAAGAACCTTAACTGAACGGCATTACCGCCGAAGCGGGGTTTTTTGTTGCCATAAGTACCGTACCGGAACTATTTCTTCGCCGCGTCCTTCGCTGCTGCCTTCGCCGGAGCACCCTTGGCCGGCGCTGCCTGCGAAATACGCTGCGTCGCCGTCATGAAGTTGTCGAAGCGGTTTTCGGAAATCGAGAACCACTGGATCTGCTCGGCCCGGAAACGCGTCCAGGAATCGTACACTTTCTTGAACTTGGCATTTTTCGCGGCGAAGTCTGAATACACCTCCTGCGCCGTCTTGTAGCAGGCGGCCATGATCTCGTTGGAGAAGGGCTTCAGTTGCACGCCGTTCGCGACCAGGCGCTTGAGCGCTGCCGGATTGAGCGCGTCGTATTTGGCGAGCATGTCCGAATTGGCTTCGTAGCACGCCGCCTCCAGGATGGCCTTGTACTCCGGCGGCAGCGCTTCCCAGGCCTTCATGTTGACGAACAGGTCGAGCTCGGGGCCGCCCTCCCACCAACCAGGATAGTGGTAGAACTTGGCGACCTTGTAGAAGCCCAGTTTCTCGTCGTCGTACGGGCCCACCCATTCTGCTGCGTCAATCGTGCCTTTTTCCAGTGATGGGTAGATGTCGCCGCCCGGAATCTGCTGCGGCACAACGCCCATTTTCTCCAGCACCGCGCCGGCGGTTCCGCCGATACGCATCTTCAGGCCTTTGAGGTCGGCGACGGTCTTGATCTCCTTGCGAAACCAGCCGCCCATCTGCGCGCCAGTGTTGCCGGCCGGGAAATTGATGATGTTGTAATCCTTGAAGAAGTCGCGCATCAACTCCAGCCCGCCGCCGTGATACATCCAGGCGTTCTGCTGGCGCGCATTCAGGCCGAACGGGATGGCGCAGGCAAATGCGAACGTCGGGTCGGTGCCGAAGAAGTAGTACGGAGCCGTATGCGCGCACTCCACCGTGGCATTCTGCACCGCTGTATGCACCGAGAACGCCGGCACGATTTCACCCGCTGCAAACACGCGGATGGTGAACTTGCCACCCGATGCCGCAGATACGCGTTTTGCAATTGCTTCGGCGCCACCGAAAATCGTGTCCAGGCTTTTCGGGAAACTGGAGGCCAGCCGCCAGCTGACCGTGGGTAGCGAAGCCGTCTGCGCGATGGCAGGTGCTGCCACCGCGCCTGCTGCCAGACCGATTCCGGCCTTCTTGAGAAATGAACGTCGTTGCATGGTCATCAGAGTCCCCTCATGTGTGGTTACAGGTACAAGATGTAGCGGCGCCCATTCTAGCGATTAACGTTATCTAATGTACAAATTGCGCTGACAACGCCAGGCGCTGTGCCTGGACGGCACTCGCCTATAGAGTAGCAAGCGCGTGGGAAAGTGCGCGTTCCGCAGGAGTCTTCCATGGCTCGTTCGCAGTCTTTCTGTGCAACCGGGCCGACGGGTACCAAGGTGTATCGACACGCTCGAGCATCCAGCGCGCCGCCGGCCGTTCGTTGAGCAGAATATGCAGCGGACGCCCCAGCGCACCGGCAAGGTGCGCGACCGCGGTGTCCACGCTGATCACCGCATCCAGCGCCGCGATGATGTCGGCAGTCGCCGCAAAATCAATCAGCTGCGAGGACATTTCCAGCGCGCCCATGGCGCCAAGTCCCTTCTTCTCGTCATCCGTCACGTCCTTTTGCAGGGATACGATCTGCACGCCCGATTGCTGCGGTGCGGAAAAATCGTTCAGGACGGCATTCCGGGAGGAATCGAAATTGCTGCCGCGCCAGGACAGTCCGACCCGTCGCAGCTTGCCGGCATCGCGCCCTTCCAGAAGCCGGTTACCTTGCGACGCATCGCCAATGAGGTAAGGCGGCAGCGGAATCGCCCGCGCATCGATGCACAGCAGCGCCGGCAGGCTGAGCAATCCGCACACATGCGCGCACCCCGAGGTATCCGCGGCACCAGCGCGCGCTTCCACCGCGCGGCCCGGTCGCAGGCTGCGCGTGACAAGCCTCAACAACGGCGGCGGACACTCGAAAACGAAATCGATTCCGCGCTCCTCCAGCACGTTGAGGAATCGCAGGTGCTGGAGCATGTCCCCGAAACCCTGCTCCCAATGCACCAGGAGCCTTCCGCGCTGGGGGGTGCCATCCCAGCGAGGAAGTGGATAGCGATACGGATACAGCGCCTCTGCACCCGGCGACTCGAAGCGCCATTCCGATTCACGCCACGCCTCCTCCAACCGGCCCAGCGCCATCAGCGACTGCGATCGGTTGTTGTGGGCGACTGCCAGAGCGGGGGCGCGGGCAACCGCGCTGTCGTAGTGTTCGAGGGCTAGCCGGTGGTCTCCGCGCCGCGCGGCGACATCGCCCAGCCCCACGCACGCCTGCGCCATGCCGGCATCCATCGCCAGCGCCCGCCGAAAGGCGTCTTCCGCGCCGCGTTCATCCCCGCACAGGAACCGGCTGTATCCAAGATTGACGTGCACCTCGGGAGAAGGGTCGCGCGCCGCAATGCTCGCGTAGGCCCGTGACGCGTCCTCGAAGCGCCCGGCATCGAAATGCGCGTGCGCTTCAGCCGTCCGGGCTGCGCGCGCATCTCCCCCCCTGCCTGACGCGAAAAGCCGCTTGAGGAAGCTCATCCCGCGCTCGCCATTGGGCGATGCCTCAAGCGCCTAGCGGAACGCCGGGCCGTAAGCCCACGCCACCAGCGAACGACGCACGCCGCGTGTCACCGGGCTCACGCGGTGGGCAAGGTACGAAGGGAAGAACACCCCCGTGCCCAGTCGCCTCGCCTCCTCGCCCGGGTTCAGGCTGCTGAATTCCAGCAGGCCGCCATCGTATTCGTCGGGGCCGGACAACTGCAGGGACAGCGACAGTTTTCGCGCACTGGTCTGGTCCGGGCCCAGATCCAGGTGCCAGTCGAAATGCTGCCCCGGCCCGTAGCGGGTGTATTGCAGCGCCTCGACGAACCCGGAAATCTCGAAACCGAACTGCCGGTTGGCCTGCGCGAACAAGACGGCCAGCTTGTGGAACAG
>CANJXQ010000098.1 GCA_947478805.1 Betaproteobacteria bacterium
CTGCTGGGCGTGTTCCCCGCGCACCGCAACCCGGCCGAGTTCGTGCGCCACATGGCGCAGATGTGGCTCTTCATCGGCGCGGGCGGCCTGTTGTTCCGCACCCTGCATCTCTTCTACCTGAAGGATGCGATGACCGGCATGGTATGGCTCACCAAGATCCTCACCGACCCCTTCCACGACGTGAAGCTGTACTGGCGCGCGCCGATCTACGTGCTGCGGGGCGAGCTGATCGACCCCATGCACGCCCAGCACGCCAATCAGCGGGCTTGAGCGGCCGGTTCAGGCGTTACCGCAACGCGCGGCCGGCGGGGCAGCAGTTCCCGCAGCCGCGCGCCGATCATCTCGCGCAGGATGCGCCGCTTGATGGCCTGGTTCGTGAGGGCGGGCTCCGTCCACCACCAGCCGTCGGCCGCCATGGCCTTTGCCGCGGCGACGAAGCGATCGGCCACCGCATCGAAGTCGGCTTCCGTGTAGTTCAGGCTGAAGATGAAGCGCCCGGTGCCCACCCAGGACAACAGCAGGCCCTCGGCACGCATGTAGTACTGCAGCATCCAGTTGTATCGCGAGGGTTGGGTGTAGAACACGGTCCAGATGGACGACAGGTTGGCCACCCGCACGGGCAGGCCTTCCGACTCGAGGCGGCGATTGAGCCGCTCCGCGCGCGCGTTCCACACATGGTCCACGTTGGCGTAGCAGGCGCGCACGGCCTCGGAGTCGAGGCGCTGCAGGAATTCATTCATCGCCGCCATCACGTAGGGATGCGAGTTGAAGGTGCCGCGCGCGAAACTGATGTCCGCCGGCCGGTCGTCGCGGTAGCGCCGCATCAGGTCCTTGCGGCCGCACACCACGCCCACCGGCAGGCCGCCGCCCAGGGTCTTGCCGTAGGTCACCATGTCGGCCCTGACGCCGAAGTACTCCTGCGCGCCGCCAGGTGTAAGGCGAAAGCCGACGAATACCTCGTCGAAAATCAGCACGATGCCGCGCTGGCTGCACACGGCGCGAAGTTCTTTGAGCCAGGCGGTGTAAGCGGCGCGGTCGAAGGCCGCACGGCGAGAGCTGTCCACCAGGGTCGAATCCCCCGGCGCGCTCTTGTTCGGGTGCAGCGCCTGCAGGGGATTGACCAGCACGCAGGCGATGTCGCGGCGGCGGCGCAGCACGCGCAGCGTGTCCGCGTCCATCTCCTTCAGGGTGTAGGTTTCATGCGCGGGCACCGGGTTGCCGACGCCCGGCTGCACATCGCCCCACCAGCCGTGATAGGCGCCGCAGAAGCGCACGAGGTGGCTGCGGCGCGTGTGGTAACGCGCCAGGCGCACCGCCTGCATCACCGCCTCGGTGCCGGACATGTGGAAGGACACTTCGTCGAGGCCGGAGATGGCGCGCAGGCGCCTGACGTTGTCCGCCAGCACCGGGTGATAGGAGCCGAGCACCGGGCCGAGCGCGTGCGCGCGCTCTTCGGCGCGGGCCATGCACTCCTTGTAGAAGTCCGCACCGAACACGTTGACGCCGTAGGAACCGGCCAGGTCGTACATGCGGTTGCCGTCGAGGTCGGTCACCGTGACGCCGGAAGACGAGGCCACGAAGGACCCGGCCTTGAGGCGCGAGCGCACGAAGCGGCTGAACTGGAACGGCACCCGGTAGGCACTGGTGAACTGCAGGTCGGAGATGCCGTCCTGTACGTCGGCGGTGAGGCGTACCGTCTCGCGGAAGCGCTCGCGGTAGGTGTCGGCGAGGCGCATGAAGGCCTTACGGCGGGTTTCCACTATTTCAGCGGGCGCACCGTCGCTGCTGAAAATCTCCGCTTCCGAGTACTCGTAGTACGGCACCTGCGAGGCAAACCGACGCGACATGCGCGAATGCCCGGCCAGCGAGGGATGCTTGGCCAGCGACAGTTCGAGGCGCGACTTCAGCTTGGGCAGCAGCACCGCCGCGGCAGCGACTGCGGCCCCTCCCGCCCCGACAGTGCCAAGCAATTCCGGATTGAGCAGTTCGTTCACAAGTCACCCCGTCATTTCGAATGCAATGACATGTACATGGGAAACATGACAGCGATATGACTACTTACGCAATGCTCTCCCGCGCGATCAGGCAAACCTTAAGCCAGGTAACCCGCCAGGTGACCAGCCAGGAAGATCTCAACTTCCTGCTGACCAACCGCATCCCGCGCAAGGCCCTCACCCATTTCATGGGCTGGTTCAGCCGGATCGAGAACCCGCTGGTGTGCCGGATGTCGATTGCCGCCTGGAGGCTGTTTGCCGACCTGGATCTCTCAGAGGCGAAGAAGACCGAATTCCGCAGCCTGCACGACTGCTTCACGCGACAACTGCGCGATGGCGCCCGCCCGGTGGTCCAGGATGCCCGCACGCTGGTGAGCCCCAGCGACGGCATCGTCGGCGCCTGCGGCCGGATCGAGGGAACGACGCTGATCCAGGCCAAGGGCTTTCCCTATCAACTCCATGACCTGCTCGGCGATACGCAGCAGGTGGAGCGCTACCGCAACGGCACCTACGTCACCCTGCGGCTGACCTCCAGCATGTACCACCGTTTCCACGCACCGCACGATTCAACGGTGGAGCGCGTGACCTACATCGCCGGGGACACCTGGAACGTCAACCCTATTGCGCTCGCCCGCGTCGAACGCCTGTTCTGCAAGAACGAGCGCGCCATCATCGAGTGCCGCCTGGCTGAGGGGGGGCACCCGATCACGCTGGTTCCCGTGGCGGCCATCCTGGTGGCCAGCATCCGGCTGCATTTCCTCGACGTGCTCCTCAGCATGAAATACGGCGGGCCCAACGTCATGCCCTGCAGCGCATCGCTGCACAAGGGCGAGGAAATGGGCTGGTTCGAGCACGGCTCCACCATCATCGTCTTCGCGCCGCCGGGGTTTGCGCTGTGCGAAGGGATCCGCTCCGGTCATGTCATTCGCATGGGCGAGCCCTTGTTGCGCCTGCCGGCATAAACCCGGGCAATCCATTCCCGCGTGTCGCCGGCAATGATCGCCTCACCCCAGGGTCACAAAACCTTCAGCGAACGGTCACATGCCTTTCACATGGCGCTCGCACCATGTCGTCCTGTGCCTGCACCGCGCTCATCTGCTTACCCGCGACGCCCGCTGCGTATTTCGGTGGTCACGGAAACCTTTCCCCCGGAAATCAACGGCGTCGCCCGCACCATGGGGCGCATGGTCGACATGCTGCTCGAGCGCGGCCACGCCATCGACCTGATCCGGCCGCGCCTTCCGGGCGAGACTTCCTCGGCAACGCCGCCGCGAGCCGGCCTGCGCGAATACCTGGTCCGCGGCATGCCGATCCCGCGTTACGGCGAACTCCAGTTGGGCCTCGCCTGGCCGAACACGCTGGCCAACACCTGGCAGTCCTCGCCGCCCGACCTCGTGCACATCGTCACCGAAGGCCCGCTGGGCTGGGCGGCGATGATCGCCGCGCGCCGGCTCGGCATTCCGCTGGCCTCCAACTTCCACACCAATTTCCACGCCTACAGCGGGCATTACGGCCTGGGGCTCCTCGCCCGCTTCGTCTCGTTGGGTCTGCGCACGCTACACAACCGTTGCGCCGCCACCATGGTGCCCACCGAGGAGATGCGCGCGCAGCTCGCCCGCAAGGGATTCATGCGCCTGTCGGTGGTCGGGCGCGGCATCGATACCCGGCTGTTCTCCCCGATGCGGCGCAGCAGCGAATTGCGCGCTTCGTGGGGCTGCAGCAATGACGAACCCGTGGCGCTGCATGTCGGGCGCCTCGCGCCGGAGAAGAACCTCAGGCTCTTCGTGCGCGCCGCGCTGGCATTGCGCGCCGCCGATGCGCGCACGCGCATCGTGCTGGTGGGCGACGGCCCCGATGCAGCCGCGTTGCGGCAGGCCCATCCGGATTTCATTTTCTGCGGCATGCGCAAGGGCGAAGACCTGGCCGCCCACTACGCCTCGGCGGATTATTTTCTTTTTCCCAGCACCACGGAAACCTTCGGCAATGTCACCACGGAGGCCCTCGCGAGCGGGCTTGCCGTCGTGGCCTTCGACTACGCCGCCGCGCACCAGCACATCCGGCATGGAGAATCCGGCCTGCTGGTGCCCTTCGACGATGCGTCGGCATTCATTGCCGCCACGGTGCAATTGGCGGCGCGGAATCGGGAGGATCAGGGGCGCACGCTGGCGGCGATGCGCATGCGCGCGCGCGCAGTCGCCGAGGGGCTTTCGTGGGAGCGGATACTGGACGACCTGGAAGAGGTGCTGCTCAGGGTCGCCGATGGCGTGGATGCCTCGGTGCCGCCAGCAGTGCCGGTACCGCCCGCCATGGCAGCAAGGACCGGAGCGAGTCAGCCGACCTTGTAGTAGTCGCGATACCAGTCCACGAAGCGCGCAATGCCTGTCTCCACCGAGGTCGCCGGGCGGAAACCGGTGGCGCGCTCGAGCGCGCTGACATCGGCAATGGTGGCGCGCACATCGCCCGCCTGCATGGGCTTGTGTTCCAGCACCGCCTTGCGGCCCAGGCACTTTTCCAGCACCTCGATGTAGCGCAACAGCTGCACCGGGCTGTTGTTGCCGATGTTGAAGACGCGAAACGGCGCCTGGCTGGTGGCCGGCGATCCGCTGCGGCCGCCCGCTGCGGGCGGACGGTCGATGGTGCGCACGATGCCCTCGACGATGTCGTCGATGTAGGTGAAGTCGCGCACCATGTCGCCATTGTTGAACACCGCGAGCGGCTCCCCGGCCAGTATGCCGCGGGTGAACTTGAACAAGGCCATGTCGGGCCGGCCCCACGGGCCGTAAACAGTGAAAAATCTCAACCCCGTCGCCGGCAATGAGAACAGGTGGCTGTAGGTATGCGCCATGAGTTCGTTGGCCCGCTTGGTCGCCGCGTACAGGGACATGGGATGGTCCACCGGATCGTCCTCGGAGAACGGCACCTTGTGGTTGGTGCCGTACACCGAACTGGACGAGGCGTACACCAGGTGCCCGACGCCACCGTGCCGGCAGCCCTCGAGCACATTGCCGAAGCCCACGAGGTTGGAGTCGATGTAGGCCTCGGGGTGATCGATGGAGTAGCGCACCCCGGCCTGCGCGGCCAGATGGGCCACGGCCGCAAACCCGCCGCCGGCGAAGAGTTTCTGCATCGCCGGCCGGTCGGCCACATCCATCTGGGTGAAGCGGAAATTGCCGCTCGCCTGCAGCGTCGCGAGGCGGGCGTGCTTGAGCGACACATCGTAGTAGGCGTTCAGGTTGTCGATGCCCGTGACCGTGTCTCCGCGCGCGAGCAGGCGCTGAGTCAGGTGATAGCCGATGAAGCCAGCGGCGCCGGTAACCAGGATATTCATGATATTAATTGTCCAGCTGATGTCCGAGTGACGGATCATCAGAATCTAAATTGATAATAATGTCGGATCGATATCAGTGTGCCCGATGTCCGCGGGGGGCCACCGGACACTTACCTGACACGCACCGAACGCTCACCGGACACTCAGCGAACACTCAGCGAACACTCAGCGAACACTCGGCGGACACTCAGTGCCCGGTCAATTCTCGCACACCGACGATGGAGAGCACGCCGGCAGCGATGAGCAGCACCTGGTGCAGCGTCGATTTCAGCTCGACCCGCCGGTGCAGCCCGGGGATCAGGTCGGCCACCGCCACGTAGATCATGCTGGCCGCCGCCAGCGCGAGCACCGGGTTGATCCAGGTCTTGAGGCCCTGCAGCCAGAAATACGCCAGCAGTGCGCCCGCCAGCATGGCGAAGCTCGACAGGAGGTTGTAGAAAAACGCCTTGCCCTTGCTGTACCCGGAATGCAGCAGGATCACGAAGTCGCCGATCTCCTGCGGGATCTCGTGGGCGATCACTGCCGCCGCCGTGACGATGCCCAGCTGCGTGCTCTCGAGGAATGCCGCCGCGATCAGGATGCCGTCGACGAAGTTGTGGAAACTGTCGCCGATCAGGATGAGCATGCCGCTGCGGCCATGGTCTCCATCGGCGCCTGCCGCTGCCTCCCCGTGCGCATGGCCGTGCCCATGTCCATGCGCGTGCCCGTGCTCCGCCGGCTCCTCCCATTCGTGCGAATGCGAGTGGCGCCACAACACCAGCTTCTCCAGCACGAAGAACGCCAGGATGCCCCCGAGAAGCGTTGCCGCCACCGCGCGCGCGTCGCCACCATGCTCGAAGGCATGCGGCAGGATTTCCAGGAATGCCGCCCCGAGCAGCGCGCCCACCGCGAAGCTCACCAGCGAAGGAATCCAGTTCGCCCGGGCCGAGAGCGCGAAGATCGCCGCCAGGGACACCGAGGCGATCCCGCCGCCGACGCTGAACAGAACGATCCAGGCAAGCGTGCTCATGGCCTCAGCCTTCCATCCAGATCAGGCTCGCCATGCGGCCGGTCCGACCATCGCGACGAAAGGAATAAAACCGCGCCGGCTCGCTGTAGGTACAGGCTTCGCCGCCCCACACCTGCAGCACGCCGAGCTTGGACAGCCGTCGCCTGGCCAGCGCATACAAGTCCGCCAGGAACTTGCCCTGGGGGCGCGCGACGAAGGCCGTGGCCGCGCCAGGATCATCGCGGGTAAAAGCTTCGACCACGTCTGCTCCCACCTCATAGGCACGCGGGCCGATGGCAGGACCCAGCCACGCCATGACACCCGGTGCCGGGACCGCCATGGCGCGCACGGCATTCTCGATGACGCCCGCGGCAAGCCCCCGCCAGCCGGCATGCGCCACGGCGACGACGGTCCCGGCGCGATCGCACAGCAGCACCGGCAGGCAATCGGCGCTGAGGATTGCCAACACCGTTCCGGATGCGCGCGTGACGGCGGCATCGGCTTCGGGCGCCGCATCGGATGCCACCCCGGACGACACCGCGCCAGGCGCATCGATCACCGTGTTGCCGTGGACCTGGTCGAGCCACACGGGCTCCGCCGGCAACACGGCACGCAAGCGCGCGCGGTTGCCCGCCACCGACGACGCGTCGTCCCCGACGTGGCTGCCCAGGTTGAAGGCAGCATAGGCGCCGCGTTCGGCACCCAGCGATCCGGCCTCAGATTTCACGGTGGAGCCAACACCCAGGCGCGTCGTCGTCAGTGCACGAACGCGCGCCGGCGCGGGCCAGTCGGGCACGACCATCGCGTCCGCGAGCGGAGTACCCAGGGCGCTCATGGTTCGGCCCGCGCTGCGCGCTGCAGGGAGAGCAGCAATTGCCGGAAGTCCTCGGGCAGCGGCGAATCGAAGCTCACCGACTTACCTGTGCGCGGGTGCAGGAACTCGAGCCGCGTCGCATGCAGCGCCTGGCGGCCGAACTTCGCCAGCAACGCGCCGGAGCCGCCGGCGAGCCTGCGATTGCGATACACCGGGTCGCCCACCAGCGCGTGCTCGATGGACTGCATGTGCACGCGGATCTGGTGGGTGCGTCCGGTGTCGAGCTTGCATTCGAGCAGCGTCGCATCGGCGAATCGTTCCAGCACGCGATAATGCGTGCGGGCCTGCTTGCCTGACCCGATCACCGCCATGCGCACCCGGTTGGCCGGGTCGCGGCCCACCGGCGCCTCGACTTCGCCGTCGCGCGCAACCCGCCCGTAGACCAGCGCCAGGTATTCCCGATGCACGGTGCGATCCTGCAACTGGCGCACCAGGCTCGTTTGCGCCACCAGCGTCTTGGCAACCACCAGGAGCCCGCTGGTGTCCTTGTCCAGGCGATGCACGATGCCCGCGCGCGGCAGCGCCGACAGCGCCGCCGAATGATGCAGCAAGGCGTTGAGCAGGGTGCCCTCCCAGTTGCCGCTGCCCGGGTGCACCACCAGCCCCGCCGGCTTGTCGATGACGATGACTTCATCGTCCTCATGAACCACCGTCAGGGCGATGTCCTCGGCCTTTGACGCGGTCTCGGCTTCGCTCGCCACCGGGTCGAGTTCGACGGTTTCGCCCCCCCACACCTTCTGCTTCGGTTTTGCCGCGGCAGAATCCACGCGGATCCGATCATCCCTCAACCAGCTCGTCAGGCGGCTGCGCGAATGATCCGGGAACATGCGCGCGAGCGCCTGGTCCAGCCTCAATCCGGCGCAGTCGTCGGGGACCACCCGCACCTGGCGGGCCATTGCCGGCGAAGGCTCGGGGGTATAATTGTGCCCTTCTACGGAGTGCTCCGACATGAAACGTAGTGTAGCTTTAATCGCCCTTCTTCTGGTCGTCGGCTGTGCCGGTTTCGGCAAGGAAGTCGATGAAACGGTCACTTGGTCCGCGCAGCAGTTGTACCGGGATGCGAAGGACAATCTCGATTCGCTGAACTATGAAAAGGCGATCAAGCAGTACGAACGTCTGCAGGCGCGCTTTCCGTTCGGCCGCTTCGCGTTGCAGGCCGAGATCGAGGTCGCCTACGCCTACTACAAGCAGAACGATGTCGAGTCGACAATCGCTGCGACAGACCGCTTCATCAAGCTGCATCCCGAGAACAGCAGCGTCGATTACGCCTATTACCTCAAGGGCCTGGTGCACTTCAACCAGGACGTCGGCCTGCTTGGCAAACTCGCGGACCAGGACCAGGCCGAGCGCGACCCCAAGGCCGCGCGCGACTCGTTCGATGCCTTCAAGGAATTGTCGACGCGCTTTCCCGACAGCAAATACACGCCCGACGCGCTGGCGCGCATGAAGTACCTGGTGAACGTGCTGGCCGAGCATGAAGTCAAGGTGGCCAACTACTACTACCGTCGCACCGCCTACGTGGCGGCGTCAGGTCGCGCCCGCTACGCGCTGGAAACCTATCCGCAGTCTCCGGCCACCGAGGAGGCCTTGTTCATCATGGTCAAGAGCTACGACTCACTGGGGATGACCGAACTGCGCGACGATGCCGACCGCGTGCTGCGCAAGAATTTCCCCGACAGCGAATACCTCAAGCGCGGCTTGAAGGACCAACCGTGGTGGCGGTTCTGGAGATAGTGGGACCGCGCGGCCTGCTACGCAGGCTCGGCCGCGCTGTTAAACCCTCGCTCCGCTCCACAGCTTGCACGGGCTCGGCCGCATCGCCGAAGGGACCGCGCGGCCTGCTACGCAGGCTCGGCCGCGCTCTTAAACCCTCGCTCCGCTCCACAGCTTGCACGGGCTCGGCCGCATCGCCGAAGGGATCGCGCGGCCTGCTACGCAGGCTCGGCCGCACTGCTTAACCCTCGCTCCGCTCTATAACTAGCGCGGGATCGGCCGCTCTTCTAGAAGGACAAGTCGGCAGCGCATTCGGGCCGCCGACCGTCCCGAATCAGGTCCCCGTCAACAGCGGCCACAGCGAGTCGCCGCCATTGGCGCAGACCAGGCGGCCGATGCGTTCCTGCCAGAATGCGTCCGCGCCGAATTCATCGCGCCATGACCACAGCCTGCGGGTCGAGAAATGCAGCGGGTGCTCCTGCGTGAATCCCATTGCCGCGAAGACCTGGTGGCTGATCGCCGCCACTTCCCCGGCGGCCTCGCCGGCGCGCGACTTGGCAACAGCAACCGCCAATTCCGCATCGCGGCTGCCATGCGCCTCGATGGCCGCATCAGCGGCCGCCGTGGCCGCAGCGAAATGCCCCGCCGCCACCGCCAGCATGTGCTGGACGGCCTGGAACTTGCCGATGGGACGCCCGAACTGCACCCGCTCGTTGGCGTAGGCAATCGCAAAGTCGAGGCATCGTTCCATGGCACCGATCATCTGCTGCGTGCGAACCTGCGCGCCCAGTATGAGCATGCCTTCGCCTGCAACGGCCTCAGGTGCGGCGCGCACCGCCGAGGCCGGCACCGTCACGCCGTCGAACACCAGTGTGTCGCGTGCCTCGAACGCGAGGTTGCGGCGCGCACTCACCTTGGCCTTGCCCTGCGGCACCAGCGCCAAGTGGGAGGCACCCTTGGCATCGGTGGCCAGAACGAGCACGTGCCCCGCCTTCCCGCCCCACGGCACGCGCCGCGCGGTACCTGACAACCTGAAGCCGTTGCCATCGGCGGCAATGCCGATGCGATCGACCGGGTTGCAGGGCGCCAGCGTCATTGCGCCTTCGACCGCTTCCCCGCCGGCCGATACCCACAGCGATTGCGCCAGCAGCGTCTCCGCCATGGGCAGCGGCACCGCGTGGAACGCCGAGCGGCGCACCAGGCGCAGCGCATCGGCAGCCTCCACGCCGACCCCGCCCGCATCCTCGGGCACCATGGCGAGCGTCAGGCCCGACTCCTCCACCGCCTTCCACAGCGCCTCGGGCCATTGGCCCTCTTCCGCCTTAGAGATGATTTCCTTGGTGACCTGCTCGCCCAGCAGACGGTCTGTCTGCTCAAGCAGTATTGCCGACATCGATTCTTGTTCGTTCGCCATGTTTGCCTACCTCAGTCCAAGCCCGCGCGCGATCATGCCGCGCAGGATTTCACGGGTGCCCCCGCGCAGCGTGAACGCCGGCGCGTAGAGCATGGTTGCCGACAGCGTCTCGGCGAAGCGGTCGTCCGGATCGTCGAGGCTCGCCTCCACCGCCACCAGTTTGCGCGCGATCTCGGGGATTTCCCGCTCGAACGACGTGCCGATGTCCTTCACCAGCGCCGCCTGCACCAGCGGATTCTCGCCCCGCTCCATCATGCCGGCGATGGATGTCGACATGCGGCGCAGTGCAGAGAGATGGCTGACCAGCCGCCCGATCTCCACGGCCTGGCGCTCGCCCGGATTCTTGCCGACGCGATCGATCAGCTCGGTCAGCAGGCGATAGTCGGAGAGAAACCGGTCGGGGCCGGAACGCTCGAACACGAGCTCACCCGTCACCATGTTCCAGCCTTCGCCGAGCCCCCCCACCATCATGTCGTCGGCGACGAAGTAGTCCTGGAAGAACACCTCGTTGAACTCCTCCTCGCCCGACATGTTGCGGATCGGGCGCACGGTGACCCCGGGCGACTTGAGGTCGATGATGAACTGCGTCATGCCCTCGTGGCGCTTCTCGGTCGCGGCCTCGGTGCGCACCAGCGCGATGATGTAGTGCGCGCGATGCGCATTCGATGTCCAGATCTTGCTGCCGTTGATCTTCCAGCCGCCATCGACCTTTACCGCGCGTGTTTTCACCGCGGCAAGATCGGACCCGGAATTGGGCTCGCTCATGCCGATGCCGGTGTAGCACTCTCCGCGCGCGATCTTCGGCAGGATGAGCTCGCGGGCCCGCTCGCTGCCATGGCGCAGGATCTGGTTGCCGGTCTGGCGATCGGCAATCCAGTGCGCGCCGCAGGGCGCGCCGGCCGCCAGCATCTCCTCGGTCATGACGAAGCGGTCCAGCATCTTCAGTTCATGTCCGCCGTATTTCTTCGGCCAGGTCATGCCGAGGAACCCCGCCGCACCGGCGCGCTTGCTGAACTCCGGGTCGAAGGTATTCCACGAACAGCGATGCGGAACGAATGTTCCGGCCTTGCGTTCCTTGTCGAGGAACGCGCGCACACGCTTGCGTGTCTCTTCGGCGTGCGCCGGGAGTTGCAAAGAGTCAAATCTGAATCCGAGCATGTTGAGCCCTTTCTACTTCACGTCGAAAGAATTGGAACGAATTGCCAGCGCGGCCGAGACTGCGAAGCAGGCCGCGCGGTCCTGCGGCTCGAATCTGAATCCGAGCATGTTGAGCCCTTTCTACTTTAAATATCGTCGATCTTCGCCTGCTTAATGCCCGCCTAGGCGATTGCCCCGGCGTTGCGCAGCCGCTCGATGGCGCCGGCCGCAAGTCCTCCGGCGGCCAGCGCCTCTCCGGTATCTGCACCAAGCGCCGGCCCCAGGTGCCGGATCGATACGCTCAGGCCTTCGACGCGGGGAATGATGCCGGGCATCGCCACTTTCGTCCCTTCGGCGGAGCGCATTTCCAGGATGTTGCCCCGCGCCTTGAGGTGCGCTTCCTTGGCGATGTCGTCCGCGTCGTAGATCTGACCGAGCACCACACCGGCCTTCTCGGCCGTGTCGTTCACCTCGGCCGAGGTGCGATCGCCCATCCACTTGTCGAGGATGGCGTAGATCTCGTGCAGGCCCTCTAGGCGCGCCTGCGTGGTGGAGAAGCGCGGGTCGTCACGCAGCGACGGACCGCCGATCATTTCCAGCAGCTTGGCCGCCGTGGCGTCATTGGCAGCCGAGACCGCAATGTACTTGCCGTCCTTGGTGAGGAACATGTTGCTGATGGAAAAATTCATCGGGAAGGTGTTACCGTCGCGCAGCTCGGGACGGCCCATGGCGGTTGCGATCGGCACCTGCCACTCGATCATGCGATTGACCGCCTGGTGCATGGGAACGATGAGTTCCTGCGGCTGGCTGCGGGTGACCCCCGCGCGACGCAACTCGGCCACTGCACGCAGCGCGGCCAGCGCGCCGGAAAGGTATTCGGCCAGCGGGAATTCCGGCTGCACCGGCACCGAATTGGCTTCGCCCGTGAGCGCCATCATGCCCGTCAGGGCGGCCGCCATATCGGCGCGCTTGCTCCACGGCCAGGCATCGGGACGGTCCGCGCCCGTGGGCAGCACATCGACGATGAGCGGCTTGCGCGGCATCGCGTCGACTCCCTTCAGCCACGGATGGTTCTTTCGCTCACTGGGCGCGATGTCGGTGACGATGACATGCGCGAGCGACAACAGCGCCTTGATGGCCTCGTCTGCGCCGGCGGCCTTGGGATCGACCGCCACCGATTTCTTGTTGCGGGCCGCGATCGCCCACCATTCGCGCGGCTCGAGCGCGCGCATTGCCGAGCCCTTGGGCAGGGTTTCGCACACATAGACCGTCGCGTTGAAGTCGGCCAGCAGGCTCGCCGTGAAGCAGGCACCGGGCGCGCTGGCAATTTCCAGCACGACGACACCCGCCAGCGCCTGCGGCGCCTTTGCTGTATTGGTTCCGTTCTTGTTGGCGGCGTTCATGTCAGATCACCCCTTCATTCTTGAGTCTGTCGATTTCGGCGCTCGAGTAGCCCAGGTCGCGGCCGAGAATGAACGCGGAGCGCTCGCCCAGCGTCGCGTCGTTGAAGGTGCGCCGCACTTCGCCGCCCGAAGGGGCCGGCGCAATCCAGCCGGGAACCGTGAGTTCCCCGGCCGTGGCGTCCTTGGTATCGATCACGTCGCCGCGCGCGCGCATGTATTCGTTCTTCGCGATGCTCATGCCATCGAGCACCGGCACGATGTCGCCCCCGACCTTGGCCAACGCATCCCTCAGCGCCATGGGCGCCAGCTTCTTTGCCCAGGCGGCAAAATTCTTCTGGTCACCATCGGCCGCGTTGCCGCCCACCAGTTGCCTTGCCACCTCGGGACTGGGAACGCTGGTGAGGAACCACTCTCCCGTGCTCGCCTGCACGCAGAAAAACGGCGGGCGCGACTTGTCGATGCCCCAGCCGTAGGCGTCATTGGACCCGGTGCGAACCGGCGGCTTGCCCAGCTTCGAATAGATGGCGAGCTGGCAATCGAGCATGCGAAACAAGGGTTCATACAAGCCCATGTCCACGCGATGGCCACGCCCGCCATTGATGTCGCGGTCGTAGAGCGCAAGCGCCACGCCCAGCACGCCGAACAGTCCCGAGCAAGTATCTGCGAGGGAAAATCCGATGAACAACGGCCGCACCTCGGGCTGCCCGGTCATGGTTACCACGCCCGACAGGCCCTCCGCGATCTTGCCGAAGCCCGGCCTGCCGGCCGACGGGCCCGTGCGCCCGTAGCCGCTGATGCTCAGCACTACCAGCTTCGGGTTCATGGCATTGACCGCATCCCAGCCGAAGCCCAGCTTTTCCAACGCGCCCGGGCGATAGTTCTCGACCAGCACGTCGGCCTTGCGGATGAGCTTCTCGAAGATGGCCTTGCCTTCCGCGTGTTTCAGGTTCAGCGTGATGCACTGCTTGTCGCGGCTTGCCACCGACCACCAGGGCGCGACGCCATTTTTCTTGTGCCCGCCGTGGCGTTGCACATCGCCCTTGCCGGGCGTCTCGATCTTGATGACCTCGGCCCCGAGATCGGCCAGCATCGACCCCGCGAACGGTCCTGACAGGACCGTTCCCAGCTCGAGCACCCGCAACCCGCTGAATGGCAATTCATTGCTCATGTCGTCTTCCTTATTTCAAAGCCGGTATGGCCATCTTGTGGCGTCGCGCTTCGGCGATGGTGCGCTGCGCAATCTCCACATTCGCCTGGTCGATCATGATGCCCCTGAAGTTGACCGCCCACAGGCCCTTGGCCTGCGCATCCTTCATGGCATTGAGCACACCGGCCGCAAATTCCACTTCTTTGACAGATGGCCGGAAGTATTCGTTCGCGATCGCGACATGGCTGGGGTGGATGCATACGCAGCCGGTGAACCCCGTGGCCTTGATGCGCGCGGCGATCTTTCGCGTCGCATCATCGTCGCCGATCTTGGTGCCGATGATGGTGGCCATCGGATAAGGCGCGCCGCCGGCGCGCGACTCCATGCACATCTTGGAGGTCAGGTAGACCTGCTCGAGGCCCTCCTTGGTCGGGATGAAGCCGGCCGCCACCGCCGTATCGCCGGTGAACACCACATCGTCGCTGACCCGGTCGATGATCGCCGACATGATGGATTTCACGCGCGGGCTGGCCGATGCCAGCAGGCGGATGTCGCACAGGCCTTCCGCGGTTTCCGGTATGGCAATGATGTCCACGATGCCCCGCGGCATGCCGGCCTTCCCCTCCGCATACGACAGCACTTCGCTCAACTCGCGGATCTGGGCCTGGTTGGCAAGCTTGGGCAGGCAGATGGCGGTGAGGCCCGGCGTCATTATCTCGATCACATCGTCCGCGCCGCCCTTGTCAAAGGGGTTGATGCGCACGAACGCGCCAATGCCCACCGACTTGAGGAAGGTGATGCCCTCCTTCACCGTCGGGCGCGCGCTCACCTTCAAGTCCGGCGGGACCGCGTCCTCGAGGTCGAGGACGACCGCATCCGGATCGTAGCGCGTGGTCTTCCTGATCCAATCGGGCTTGTGGCCGGGCGTGAACAATACCGAGCGGAACGGCCAGGTGTGTTGGGTGACTTCTTGCGTGGACATGGCGATCTCCTAGACGAAACAAAGAATTCGAACCCGCGCAGGCGCGGCGGCGGCGGCAGCGGCGAAAGGGCCTGTGAGGCTAAAGTGACTCATACCGGATCGATTGATCAACTTGTCGGGCAATCAAGCATTGATGTGGCAGGGGCCTGCAGGCTTCTTCAGCGTGGCCGCCACGAAGATCCCGAAAGCAGGCACTTGTCTTGCCGATCGGGAACAGCATGCGAGGTCAAACCGGTGTCCTTGCGAGGATTCCATGCGGCGCTAACCTGTCAAACTGCATGTCACTGGTTCCGCAATGCCGCAGGCACGAATACTACTTCACTTCAGTCCAAGGCAAAAGCGCTTCCGGGAGGGGCACCGCATCGTGTGACATGCATCGCTGCCCTGTTTTCCTGCCTGTGCTACCTTTGCTCGCAACCCGCAGTATCGGGGGCTCTACGCAGAGGATTGCGGCTGCGATGGCGACCCTCGGGCATCCAGGCGCAAGGTGCGCGCACACCGTGTACAACGTGAGGAGCAGTTCCCATGAAAGTTGCCCACAACAAGGAACTGGAATGGACGCAATGGCCCAGCATCCGCGGCGACACGGCCAATGTGCAACTGCTGCTGCAGGGAAAGTCCGGCGAGATCGACGACTACGAACTCATGC
>CANJXQ010000099.1 GCA_947478805.1 Betaproteobacteria bacterium
GAGATCATGCGCACGATCTGGCTGGAGGGAACGACGTCGTCCATGCGCCATCCGTTGGTTGCGCCGACATCCATGAACTCGATGTAGCGAACGATATGGCCGCTGCCGCGAAAGTGGCGTGCCATCGGCACGATGCTCGCGTCGTTGACTCCGCGCTTGACCACCATGTTGATCTTGATGGGCGAAAGCCCGGCGGCGGCCGCGGCATCGATGCCCTCCAGCACCTTGCTGACCGGGTACTCGGCATCGTTCATTGCCTGGAACACCCGATCATCCAGGGAGTCCAGGCTAACCGTGATGCGCTTGAGTCCGGCGGCCTTGAGCGCGCGCGCCTTTTTCGCGAGCAGCGAGCCGTTGGTGGTGAGCGTTAGGTCGAGATTCAGCGGCGCCAGCATTCCAATGAGTTGCTCCAGGTTACGGCGCAACAGGGGCTCACCGCCGGTGAGGCGGATTTTTTCGACGCCCAGCGTCTTGAACAAGCGCACGACCCGCACGATTTCCTCGAAGCTGAGCAATTGGTCGCGTTGGAGAAACGGGTAATCCGGGCCAAACACCTCGCGCGGCATGCAGTAGGTGCAGCGAAAATTGCACCGATCGGTGACCGAGATGCGCAGGTCGCGCAGCGCGCGGCCCCGCGTGTCGGCAATCGGGGCGCCCGGCAGCGTTGTCGCACCGCTCGGTGGGGGGAGCGTGCGGCGATGGTCGATGATGGGAATGATGCGTTCTGTCATGGCAAGTCTCGTTCCTCGGACATCACCCGAGCAGCAATCGCGCGGCTAGGCCCGCCACCCCGCAGGACAGGATCAGTGTGATGACTCCGGTCTTGAAGCGAAACAGTGCCAGTGCGGCGGCGATGCCGATCGCCAGTGAAATCCAGTCCGGGGCGCCGGCAAATCCGTTGGGCCACAGCACATGCCAGGCGAAAAACAATGCGAGGTTGACAATGACGCCGACGACGGCCGCGGTGATCCCGGTGAGCGGGGCGGTGAAGGCAAGATTGCCGTGCGTCGATTCGATCAGGGGTCCCCCGGCGAGGATGAAGAGGAATGAAGGCAGAAAGGTGAAGAAGGTCGCGATCAACGCGCCCAGGCTGCCGGCAAGCAACAGGTGGTCGGGGCCGAAAACCCTGGCGGACCAGCTGGCGACGAATCCGACGAATGCCACCACCATGATGAGCGGTCCGGGGGTGGTCTCCCCGAGGGCAAGGCCGTCGATCATCTGCGCCGGACTCAGCCAGTGATAGTGCTCGACGCTGGCCTGGTAGACGTACGGCAGGACCGCATATGCGCCGCCGAAGGTGAGCAGCGCGGCCTTGGTGAAGAACCACCCCAGCTGCGTGAGCGTGGCGTCCCACCCAAGCGTTGCAACGAGCACCGCCAGGGCCGCAGCCCAGATCAGCAGGAACACCACCACAATGGCCGCGAGGCTCGTCCAACTGAAGCGGGCATGCGCCGGGGGCGGTGTGTGGTCGTCGATCGCTGCGGGGCCATAACCTGCCTTTGCACCGCCATGGCTTCCTGCGCCAGAAAAATGCTCCGGAGCCATGCGGCCGCCAATGTAGCCCACGAGTCCGGCCGCAATGATGATCGCCGGGAAGGGCAGCTGCAAGGCGAAGATGGCGACGAATGCGGCGACGGCGATGGTCCAGGTCCAGGCGTTCCTGAGCGTGCGCGATCCGATGCGCCAGGCCGCATGCAGCACGAGTGCGGTGACTGCGGGCTTGATCCCGTAGAGGACCCCTGCCACGGCGGGCACCTCGCCCCAGGCCATGTAGACCCAGGAGAGCGCGATGAGGATGAACAGCGACGGCAGCACGAACAGGCCGCCTGCAACGATGCCGCCCCAGGTCCTGTGCATCAGCCAGCCGATGTAGGTGGCGAGCTGCTGCGCCTCTGGGCCGGGCAGGGTCATGCAGTAGTTGAGCGCGTGCAGGAATCGGCGCTCGGAGATCCAGCGTCGTTTCTCCACCAGCTCCTGGTGCATGATCGCGATCTGGCCCGCCGGCCCGCCGAAGCTGATGAACCCGAGCTTCAGCCAGAATTGAAAGGCCTCGAAGAAGCCGGGGAATGCGGGCGGGAGCGCGTTCGCTGGCTGGTTCATCGCTTGGTATAGTCCGGGGTGTGCACGGCACAACGAGGCCGCGCGGCCACACCACCACTTGCACCGTGACCAACCCCATTGCCATGGCGAAAACACGCTACCCGGGACTGACGCTTCGCATCATGACCAGCGCTCGGCCCGCCATGGGACCGGGCAAGGCGCAGTTGCTCGAGCACATCGAGGCCACGGGCTCGATTTCTGCGGCCGCGCGCGCCATGGAAATGTCCTACCGGCGGGCCTGGCAGCTGGTCGAGGCCATGAATCGCGATTTCGTCGAGCCCCTGGTGTCCACGGAAACCGGCGGCAAGCGCGGCGGGGGCGCCCGCGTGACGCCGATAGGGCGCGATGTCCTGCGGCAATTCCGGGCGCTGGAGCTGCGCGCGTCGGGCGCCATCCGCACCGGAGTCGGCGCCTTTGACCGCCTGCTCAAGAAACCCATCAAGAAACGCTGACATGCGACTCGCGATCGGAAGTGATTGCCGTGGGGAGCGCTTGGGTAGATGCGCCCTTGGGTAGACGTTATATACCGTAGAATACAACGCGGCGGAGGCCTCGTGTGCCGCGGGGTAGCAGAATGTCGGGTATTGGTGCGTCGACGAATGGTACGGAGTGGAGCCCCATGAACAAAGGCTTGATGTCGGTTGACGAGGCGCTCGAGCGCCTGCTGGCGGGTGCGCGCGCGGTGGAAGAAACGGAGCGGGTATCCACGTTGTCGGCCACCGATCGCGTGCTTGCTGAAGATCAGCGTTCGGGCATGAACGTTCCGCCCATGGACAACAGCGCCATGGACGGGTACGCCGTGCGGTTGGCCGACGTGGGCGGCCCGAGCGCGCGACTGAAGATTGCCCAGCGCATCATGGCCGGTTCGGTGGGCGCGACCCTGGCACCGGGCGCCGCGGCGCGGATTTTCACCGGTGCGCCGATTCCCGCGGGTGCAGATGCCATCGTAATGCAGGAACATGCATCGGTGGAGGGGGACACCGTGACGATCAATGAAGTGCCCAAGCCCGGGGCTTGGGTACGAAAGACCGGCATCGACATCAAGAGCGGCGACGTCATCCTCAAAGCCGGCATTCGCCTGCGCCCGCAGGACACCGGGCTGGCTGCATCGGTGGGGATCGCGTCGCTGCCGGTTCGTCGGCGCGTGCGCCTCGGCCTGTTCTTCACCGGTGATGAGCTGGTAATGCCGGGCGATCCGCTCCCGCCGGGGAGAATCTACAACTCGAACCGTTTCACACTGAATGGCCTGGCGCAACTCACGGGCTGCGAAATCCGCGACTACGGGATCGTGCCGGACAACTTGGATGCCACGCGCGCGGTGCTGCGCAAGGCCGCCGACGAGTGCGACGTGATCGTCACCAGCGGCGGCGTTTCGGTGGGCGACGCGGACTTCGTCAAACCGGCGGTTGAGGCCGAAGGCGAACTGCTACTGTGGCGCATCGCGATGAAGCCGGGGCGGCCGCTGGCTTTTGGCCGGGTCGGGAAGTCGGGAAAATCCACCGCGTTCATCGGATTGCCCGGTAATCCGGTGGCGAGTTTCGTGACCTTCCTGTGGTTCGTGCGCCCGTTTGTCATGCGCACCCAGGGGATGACGGATGCGGTTTCGCATGGCATTCCGATGCGTGCCGACTTCGACTGGACGGACGCCGATGCGCGTCGCGAGTTCCTGCGCGCGCGGCGAAACGACAACGGGGGTCTCGACCTCTATCCTTCGCAGGACTCCTCGGTGCTGATGTCCACCGCGTGGTCGGACGGGTTGATCGACAACCCGCCAGGATGCGTGATTCGCCGTGGCGACACGGTGAAATTCCTTCCTTATGCGGAGCTGTTCCGGTGAAGCTCCGGTTGAAATTCTTCGCCAGTATCCGCGAGCAGCTGGGATGCGATGGTGAAGTGCTGGAGGCGCCAGCGGGTGTCGTGACGGTCGCGGCGTTGCGCCAGTTGCTGCTCGGGCGCGGAGACATCTGGCAGCAGGCGCTGTCCGGTAATCGCGTGCTGCGCGTCGCGGTCAACCAGGACATGGCCGGGCCGGATACGCCGCTGCGTGATGGCGACGAAGTGGCGTTCTTTCCCCCCGTGACCGGGGGCTAGCGTGCCGGTGCGCGTGCAGGAGCAGGATTTCGATGCCGGGGCGGAGATGTCACGCTTGCGCGCCTCGCGTGCCGACGTGGGGGCGGTGGCAAGCTTCGTCGGGGTGGTGCGCGACAGCAACGACGGCGCGAGCGTGGGCTCGATGACCCTTGAGCACTATCCGGGCATGACGGAGAAATCCATCCAGGCCATCATCGACCAGGCGAAGGCGCGATGGAAGATCTTTGATGCGCTGGTAATCCACCGGGTGGGCGAACTCAAACCGCGCGACCAGATCGTGCTCGTGGCGGTGACCGGTTCGCACCGCGGAGAGGCGTTTGCGGCCTGCGAATTCATCATGGACTTCCTCAAGACGCGTGCGCCGTTCTGGAAGAAGGAGCAGACGCCGCAGGGCGCGCGCTGGGTCGATGCACGCGTGTCTGATGATGCAGCGGCCGCACGGTGGTCATCGACTACACCAAAGGCCGGAATGTGAGCTGGTTTGGCGTGGCAGCAGTGGGTATCGGTGCTGCACTGGGAGCATGGCTGCGCTGGGCACTGGGCATCCTGTTGAACCTGGTGGTCCCCGAGATCCCGCTCGGTACGCTGGTGGCCAACCTGGTCGGGGGCTACCTCATTGGCGTCGCGGTGGCGGTGTTTGACCAGGCGGTAGGAATTGCGCCCGAATGGCGTTTGCTGATCATCACAGGGTTTTTAGGCGGCTTGACGACGTTTTCCAGCTTTTCAGCCGAATCCGTGCAGCTGATCGGCAGTGGACGCTATGCCTGGGCTGCGGCGCACACGCTGTTGCACCTTGGGGGATCACTGTTGATGACAGCGCTGGGAATCTGGACGGTCACCGCGTTTCGTTAGTGCGCCGCGGGCGCCCCATGGTGGACAAGCCGTCTTCAAGGAATGGTGCTACTGTCGGCGGCCGATTCCTAATTCGCGAAGGGATGGAGTGGAGCAGTGCGGGGGAGGAGGAGGAGGACCAGCAGCCGACCCAATCCACGCCCTTCGCGGTCAGGAAACTCTTGCGGTGAGAAGCTTGCTTTGAGACTTATGCAGATTTCCTAATTCGCGAAGGGATGGATCAGAACAGAGCGGGGGAGGAGGAGGGGGAGGAACCCGCACCGATCCTTTCCACGCCCTTCGCGGTCAGGAAACTATTTCGAATCAGGCTCGTCCTGATCCGCCAATTTGTGGATGCGCGCACGGGTTGCAGCTTTGCGGCCAATGACACCCAGAAGGGTATCTGCCGACAGGTCGCCCGTCGCTTCCGAACTGAGGCTATTGCGTTGCAGCAAAACCGTCCCAACGTTAGACTCTGGCTCGGTCAAGAAAGCCAGCATCGCCTGCCAAGGAAAGGAATGCTGAGGTGTCTCTACGACGGGTTCAAGGATTGTAGTTGTCATTTAAGTATCTCCTCTATCCAATTAATACAACGTCACAAGTACACTCGGTAGGACTGCAGGTTACGACCAAGATTCTCGATAAGCCAATCGTTTCTTTGGATCGACTCCATAAGTCTGATTAATTATACGCCAAGTGGTTGGTGCAATGCAATATTATCGCTGTTCGGGCAAGCGCATCTGGGGGCCAAGTGGAACTGTATCAACTGAGGGCATTCGTTACGGTCGCGGAACTTCGTCATTTGACGCGGGCGGCCGAGAAGCTGCATATCTCCCAGCCCGCCCTCAGCGGCCAGATCAAGGCGCTCGAGGATGCCCTGGGCGCGGAGCTTTTTGATCGAGGCCCGGGCGGGATGCGTCTCACGCACGCCGGGGCGCATCTGTTGCCGCTCGCCGAGCGGGTGCTGGAAACTGCTGCCGACCTGCGTCGGGAAGCGTTGGCGTTGAAGGGCGAGGTTCGGGGCAAGCTGCATGTGGGGACGGTGCTGGAGCCCGGTTACCTTCGGGTGGGCGAGTTCCTCGCGAAACTGGTCGAACGGTTCCCCTTAATCGAAGTGGAATTGCACCAGCGATTCTCCGGTGAATCCCTCGAGCAGGTGCGCGAGGGGACCTTGGATGCTGGATTCTTTTTCGGTGACACGCCGCAATCGCCCCTGGAGGGACGTCGCCTGCGCCCGATGACATACCGAGTGATCGCGCCGCTCGAGCGCAAGGCCCAGCTGACCAACGCGACTTGGGCCGATATCGCCGCCATGCCGTGGGTCACTACGCCGCTCAAAAGCAGCCATCGCCAGCTCATGATGCGCATGTTTGCCGAGCATGGACTGGAGGCGCACAAGGCTGCAGAGGCCGACCAGGAGGCGGTCATCGCCGATCTGGTGACCTCTGGGGTCGGCTTGTCGCTTGCACGCGAGGAAGTGGCGCTGGCAGGCCAAGCCAGCGGGCGCTGGGCGGTTTGGGAGCCCGCGCGCATGCAATCGGCGTTGTGGTTCGTCTATCGCGCGGAGCGTGCGAAGGACTCGCTGATCGTCGCCATGCTGGAGGCGCTGGGCGCGATCTGGCCCCCGGTCGACGTCGCGGCGCCAGCCGGACGGGCGCTCAAGGCGCGGTAATAGAGCAAGGGCGCACGACCGCGCTGATCATCCCTCTAGCCCCTTCAGGTGTCGTTCACTACCCCAGTCGGGAATAGGCGATGCTGGGGAAGGAGCCTTGAGCAGGCTTGCCGCATTGCGGATTTGCGCTTGAAATCCGCGCATTACCCCCCCACCTGTGTTTTCGTGGCGACCTTCTTCGGAGTTGACTGTAGTCAATGCCCGCGAGAGGGTCTGAATGAATACTGAGGCAACCGGCTGCGCGCACATCGCGCCTGGCAGCCAGAAGGGGGCAACATGAGAATCGACAAATTGACGACGCGTTTCCAGCAGGCGCTGGCGGACGCGCAGAGCCTGGCCGTCGGGCGAGACAACCAGTTCATCGAGCCCGTGCACCTCCTGTCGGCGCTGCTCGACCAGGAGGATGGCGGCACGCAATCGCTGCTGTCGCGGGCCGGTGTGAACGTCCAGAGTCTGCGCGATCAGGTAGCGAAGGCGGTGAGCCGCCTGCCCAAGGTCGAGGGTCACGGCGGTGAGGTGCAGATCGGTCGCGATCTGAGCAATTTGATGAATCTGGCGGACAAGGAAGCGCAGAAGCGCGGCGACCAGTTCATCGCCTCCGAGCTGTTCCTGCTGGCCCTCACCGAAAAGGGAGCGGGGGAGTGCGGCCGCCTGTTCGCAGAGGCCGGCGCAAGTCGCAAGTCGCTTGAGCAGGCGATCAACACCGTACGAGGAGGGCAGAACGTGGGCGATGCCGAGTCAGAAGGCCAGCGTGAAGCGCTGAAGAAATACACCATCGACCTCACCGATCGGGCGCGCTCCGGCAAGCTCGACCCGGTGATCGGGCGCGACGATGAGATCCGGCGCGTCATCCAGATCCTGCAGCGGCGCACCAAGAACAACCCGGTGCTGATCGGCGAGCCCGGCGTGGGCAAGACCGCCATCGTCGAAGGCCTGGCGCAGCGCATCGTCAATGGCGAAGTGCCCGAGACGCTGAAGAACAAGCGCGTGCTGTCGCTCGACATGGCTGCGCTCATCGCCGGCGCCAAGTATCGCGGCGAATTCGAGGAGCGGCTGAAATCGGTGCTCAAGGAACTGGCGCAAGATGAAGGCCAGACCATCGTCTTCATCGATGAACTGCACACCATGGTTGGCGCCGGCAAGGCTGAAGGTGCCATGGATGCAGGCAACATGCTCAAGCCCGCGCTGGCGCGTGGCGAGCTGCATTGCGTCGGCGCGACCACGCTCGACGAGTACCGCAAGTACGTGGAGAAGGATGCGGCGCTCGAGCGCCGCTTCCAGAAGGTCATGGTGCAGGAGCCATCGGTCGAGTCGACGATCGCGATCCTGCGCGGCTTGCAGGAAAAGTACGAAGTGCACCACGGCGTCGACATTACGGACCCGGCCATCGTGGCCGCTGCGGAGCTGTCGCATCGCTACATCACCGACCGCTTCCTTCCGGACAAGGCGATCGACCTGATCGACGAGGCCGCAGCACGCATCAAGATGGAGATCGATTCCAAGCCGGAAGTCATGGACAAGCTCGACCGGCGCCTGATCCAGTTGAAGATCGAGCGCGAGGCGATGAAGAAGGAAAAGGACGAGGCGTCGCAAAAGCGGCTGGCGCTGATCGAGACCGAGATCGACAAACTGGGGCGCGAGTACGCCGACCTCGAGGAGATCTGGAAGTCCGAAAAATCCGACGTGCAAGGCTCGCAGCACATCAAGGAAGAGCTCGAGAAGCTCAAATTGGAAATGGACGCCGCCAAGAGAAAGGGCGATTGGCAGCGCATGTCGGAGCTGCAATACGGCAAGGTTCCGCAGCTCGAGGCGCAATTGAAGAAGGCCGAGCGCGTTCCCGTCGCGGGAGAGAAGCCTAGGCTGTTGCGTACCCAGGTGGGGGCGGAGGAAATTGCCGAGGTTGTCTCGCGCGCCACCGGCATCCCTGTATCGAAGATGATGCAGGGCGAGCGCGACAAGCTGCTGAAGATGGAAGACCGCCTGCATGAACGCGTGGTCGGGCAGGATGAGGCGGTGCGCCTGGTGTCCGATGCCATCCGTCGATCGCGCGCCGGGCTCTCGGACGAGAACAAGCCCTACGGTTCGTTTCTGTTCCTCGGACCCACCGGCGTGGGCAAGACCGAGCTGTGCAAGGCGCTGGCCGGCTTCCTGTTCGACTCGGAGGACCACCTCATTCGCATCGACATGTCGGAGTTCATGGAAAAGCACTCGGTGGCGCGGCTGATCGGGGCGCCGCCCGGCTATGTGGGCTACGAGGAGGGCGGGCACCTGACCGAGGCGGTGCGCCGCAAGCCGTATTCGGTGATCCTGCTCGACGAAGTCGAGAAGGCGCATCCGGACGTCTTCAACGTGCTGCTGCAGGTGCTCGACGACGGTCGCATGACCGACGGGCAGGGGCGCACCGTGGACTTCAAGAACACGGTCATCGTCATGACCTCGAACCTTGGTTCCCAGCTCATCCAGGGCATGTCGGGCAAGGACTATGGGGTGATCAAGCTCGCCGTCATGGCCGAGGTGAAGACGCAGTTCCGGCCGGAGTTCGTCAACCGCATCGATGAGATCGTGGTCTTCCATGCACTCGACGAGAAGCACATCCGCAATATCGCGAAGATCCAGCTGCGTTATCTCGAGGCGCGGCTCGCCAAGCTGGAGATGAAGCTGTCGGTATCGGATGGCGCCCTCGCGGAACTGGCGCAGGCGGGATTCGACCCGGTGTATGGCGCCCGGCCGCTCAAGCGAGCCATCCAGCAGGCGATCGAAAATCCGCTGTCCAAGCAGATCCTGGAAGGGCGTTTTGCGGCGGGCGATACCATCGGCGTGGACTGCAAGTCGGGCCAGTTCCGCTTCGAGAAGGTGGCTGGCGCGGAGGAAGTGAAGGCCGCCTGATTGCCGAGCAGGCGCTCCCCGCGGCTGGGTGCGCGGGGCGGCCGCTCGTGCGGCAGGCCTAGTGCAGCTGCGGGTGGCTCTGCAAGTAGTCCCGCGCGTCGGCCATGGTGCCGCGTGCCATCTTCGAGAGCTCGTCCCACAGGTGTTCAGGGTCCTTGGTAAACACCACGCCCGGGTCGGCGTTTAACACATTCCAGACGCCGCGCCGGATTTCCTGGTACAGCTCGCCAGGTCGCCACACCACATTGCCCACGTAATAGCGCGCATCGTTGGGAGATTCCTCGATGAGCTTGTCAACGACCTTCACGTTGATGGCAAGGCTCAGGTCCTGCATGATTTTCACGCTCCCAGTGCCGTTGGCGGCGGGGCCTTTGGCCAGCGCGAATACGGCAGAGCGCGACATCGGGCCGCCGAAGAACACCGGCTCGATAACGGCTTTCGATGGTGAATGCTCGGGAAACAGGCTTGCCAATGTCCGTCGGGTGGGGCGATTGACGATCAAGCCAATGTGGCGGTCCCCATCCACCGGCGTGGCGATGATGACCGTGTGGTAGTAGGGCGCGTCCACCAGGTTGGGCGCGGCGACCAGCAGGACGGTTCCCGCCTCGCCATTGCCGTTATTCGACTGTGCAACGGCCGCTGTGGCTAGCAGCATTGCGGCAGCGATGGTGATGGCGTGCAGGAGCTCGCGAACCTTCCGGAATGCCGATTGCGAAGCCATGCGCAGTACTCCTAGAAGTGGGTGGCCGGCGCCAAGCTGACCGTGCGTCGAAAGGATAGCAGAATGCCCGGTCGATTCAAGCCTTGACGGTGTTGCGGGCAGGGGCGCCCGGCCGCTGCCCGTTGTCGCTATGAGCGCGGCTGCTTGCGCGCTTGGCCCCTCGTCCGTACCTTCACCGCCGCCGTAGCCAATGGCGCGTTGCGATGACAGGTGACCAGGTGGTCATTGACCATGCCAACGGCCTGCATGAAGGCATAGCAGATGGTTGAGCCGACAAAGCGAAAGCCTCGTTGCTTCAGATCCTTGCTCAAGGCGTCCGAAACCGCAGTCTTTGCCGGGACGTCGCGCATGCTGCGGCGTCGAGCGGCCGGGGAAATCCCTTCGACAAATCGCCACACATAGGCATCGAAGGATCCGAGCTCCGCCTGGACCTGGAGGAATGCCTTGGCGTTGGCAATCGTCGACTCGATCTTGAGGCGGTTGCGCACGATGCCAGCGTCCTTCATCAGGCGGTTGACGTCGCGCGCGGTGAAGCGTGCCACCTGGCGCGGATCGAAATCGCAGAAGGCGCGACGGTAGTTGGCGCGTTTGGCGAGGATCGTGGACCAGGACAGGCCTGCCTGAGCTCCCTCCAAGGTGAGGAATTCAAAGAGCACCCGGTCGTCATGGACCGGCACGCCCCATTCCTCGTCGTGATACCGGATATAGGTTTCGGAGCCAAGGCACCAGGGGCAGCGCGCGGGGTCAGTCACGGCAAATCCCTCGGTGCGCGCACCGTTCGCGATGGGGTAGAAGGCCCCCACAGCCCCGGGGGTAATTGCCATATTTGATAATAATCATGGCCCTGTGCTAGGAGCAATGGATATTAGTGAGCGTATATGATAATATCACCGGATTCGACATCGAGGAGTCACCATGGCAACAGACCGTCTCATGCAATTGTATTTCACGCTGGCTTCCGGGGGCACGATGACTGCGGAGGAGATTGCAGATCGCCTCGGGGTCTCCAAGCCGACCGTGCATCGGGACATCGAATTGCTGCGCAATGCCGGACTGAGCGTGGAGGGTACGCCCAATGTCGGTTACCGGGTCGACAGTCCTCCCGAGATGCCGCCGCTGTTCCTCACGGGGGCTGAGTTTCGTGCCCTGGCGACGGGCGCAAAGTTGGTTGCCGCGGGGGCCGACCGCGCCCAGTCGCGCGCTGCCAGCGATCTTTTGACCAAGGCGCGCGCGCTCGTGCCTCCCCGCAGCCGGGGCAAGTACGGCCTGTAACGGCAGGCGATCGATCCTATCGGATAATTTGAGCCGCACTGCCGAGCCTGCATAGCAGGCGGCGCGGTCCCGCCTCAAGCAGCGCCGCCGGGCCTGCGTATCAGGTGGCGCGGTCCATTCCACCTACACCACTTCGTCCGATGCCAGTTTGCAAGGGTGGGCGTGTGAGCCGCACTCGATCTGGATTGTGGCGTGGTGAATGCCGAAGCGCTGCGCCAGTAGGCGGTTGATTTCAGCGTAGAACTCGTCACCCGGCCTGGCATCCGGCACAACCAGATGGGCTGTCAGTGCCGTTTCCGTGGTGCTCATGGCCCATATGTGCAAGTCGTGGGTCTGCGTCACTCCGGGCATGCCGTCGAGCAGGCGCTTGACCGCGTGCGGGTCGATTCCTGGCGGCACCGCGTGCAATGCCAACCGCATGGAGTCCTTCAATAGTCCGACCGTTCCCCCCACGATGAGGATGACGATGGCCAGGCTGATGGCTGGATCGAGCCAGTACCATTCGGTCGACATCATCACCAGGCCGGTGACGACGACACCGAGGGAAATTGCCGCATCCGCAGCCATGTGCAGGAAAGCGCCGCGAAGGTTGATGTCTGCATGGCGTCCGCGCATGAATAGCAGGGCAGTTGCGGTATTGATCACGACGCCGATTGCGGCGATGACGATCACCATCATCCCGGAGACCTCGGCGGGCTGGTGCAGGCGGCGAATCGCCTCCCAGGCAATGCCGCCGCACACGACCATGAGGATCAGCGCGTTGGCCATCGCCGCCCAGATGGAGGAGCCTCGAAGCCCATAGGTGAAGTGAGGGGTGGGCTTTCGCCGGACGAGCACGCTGGCACCCCAGGCAATGAGCAGCGCCAGCACGTCGGAGAGGTTATGTCCTGCATCCGCAAGCAGGGCAAGTGATCCCGAAATCATCCCAGCCGCGGCTTCGACCAGGACGAAACCCAGATTCAGGGTGATACCGAGCTTGAACTTTCGCGACTGGTCAGGCGCCGTGGGTAGGGTTGGTCGGCCATGATGGCCATGATCATCATGATGACCGTGTTGATCATCATGATCGTGGGTGTTGCCTGACGAATTAGTTTCGTTTGCGGGCATGCGCTGGTTCTCGTGCATGGAATTCGGCGACGGTCCGATCCAGCGCGGCCTCGAGTTCGAGCGGAAACAGATCCGCGAGCGGTTGCGCGGCCTGCGATCGAGGCGAATTCAGCGACGGCTCGGACCCCATCAAGCGGGGCCGCAGCGCCGTTTCCACCGTCGGATTCAGTGCTTGCTTGACGCGATGCCGTCGCGTTCTTGTCATGGGCAAATGTCGATTCGCTCTATCTGCAAACCCAATTGGGCAAATGTTTTCTCAGAAGCCATTTCAGTATTACCGAAATGGCCCCTGAAGTAGGGGCGCTTGAGGGGAGTATCCCCTCAATTGTGAGTTGACCTCTTATTGTCGCGCCTGTCATTGCCGCCAGCCGAAGTGCGTATTCTGACAGATTGACGAGGGACGGGGATTTGGGCAAAGTGCCTGTGCACCAAACAATTCCATTACTTCGCTGAACAACTCCCCGTTTCTCCTGCAAAAACCTGCCACGATCGATCGGAGGCAACATGTTCAAACGCATTCTGATGGCTTACAACGGATCGCGCGATGGCAAGAGCGCGCTACTGACCTGCGCTGAACTGGCGGCGTTCACCAAGGCAGACACACACCTGCTCGCCGTTGCCGGCATGCCCTCGAGCATGTTCCTCACCGAAGGGTTTCTCCCCGAGGAATTGCTGGAGGAAGAAAAGAAGCGTGCCCAGGATGTGCTCGACGAGGGGATTTCCCAATTGAAGGAAAAAGGCTTCGTCGTGACCGGGCACCTTGCAGTCGGAGAGCCCGTGGAGGAAATATCCCGTCTTGCAAGTGAACTCGATGCCGACCTGATCATTGTCGGTCATTCGCAGCGGGCTTCATTTGCCAGCCGTTGGTGGCGTGGATCTGTAGGAAAAAGCCTGCTTGATCATGCCCCCTGCGGCATTCTCATCGCGCATACCCGAGAAGAAGCCATCAAGAAATAGGCTGTTGCACCGGCGGGCGTGTTCCCCGCGTGCTCGATTGCCTCAGTCGCGTTTCGGCGGGGCTATAATCGGCCCGCGCCATGAAGCCGCCCCAATCTCAATTTTCCTTGTACCTCAAGGTCTTCCGGTTAGGCCTGGCATGCGTGTTGTCGTGCACGGCGGGCGGTGCGTTGCTTTCGGGGGATCTGCGAGCCCAAACCGCAACAAGGCGTGCCCAGCAGGGTGAAAGACCGGCAGTAAAACCTGCGGCTCCCAAACCCGCTGGGCCCAACCCTGCCGTCGCTGCCGGCGCTACCGGTCAGCCAACCGATGACCGCCGCTGGCAAGCGCTGGCCGATCAGGCAGAAGACCTCATGGAAAAGGGCGACTTTCCGGGTGGGGAGCGCATTGGTCTCCAGGTTGTGGAGGAGGCGCGGCGCGTCTTCGGCGAGAACCACATGAACATGGCGGCCAGCCTGTCCATTCTGGGTGGAAGCCGGCTCAAGCAGGGCAAGTATGCCGATGCCGAAGAGGCCTTTCGGCAGTCGCTCAGCATCTATGAGGCGCGCTCGGGTCCCGACGCCGTGAGTACCGCTTCTGCGCTGAACAATCTGGCGCTGGTGCTGGAACGGCGCGGCGATTATGCGGGAGCAGAAGGCCTGTTGCGGCGTTCCCACCGCATCCTGGACAAGGAACTCGGGCCGAACAATGCGGACACTGCGACTACGTTATCCAATCTGGGTCGGGTGCTGGATAGCCAGGGCAAGTTTGGCGCCGGCAGCGCATTGGTCGGTTCGGCCAAGCCCGCGGCAGCACCGGTTGCTCTGTCCGACAATGCACAGTTGCTGATCACCCAGGCCGATGCCCTGATCTCGCGTGGTGACCTGGGTCAGGCGGAAACACTGCATGACCGGGTTGTCTCCATCTACGAAAACACCCTGGGCCCGACGCACCCGCTCACCGCGACAGGCTTGTCAAACCTTGGCAACGTTCGCTACCTGCAAGGCAAGTTTGCCGAGGCGGAAGTGGTGCACCGACGGGCATTGGCGATCCGGGAAAAGGTTCTGGGCCCGGACCACCCTGATACGGCGACCAGTCTCAATAACCTTGCCAATGTATTGTTTGAGCAGGGGAAAGACGTTCGAGCTTCGGCTGCCGAGCAGCGGGCTCGCGCGAGCATCGGGCAGCGGGTGCAATCGGTGAGCGAGATCGAGGGCTTGTACCGTCGCGCGCTGGCGATCCAGGAGCGCTCGCTGGGACCGGAACATCCGGCAATCGCCAACACGCTGAACAACCTGGCGGCAATGCTCGACCAGCAAGGCAAATCGGCGGAGTCCGAGCCCCTGCAGCGGCGTGCCTTGGCGATCCTGGAAAAGGCGCTCGGGCCATTGCATCCGGATACGGCGGCGACTTTGACCACGCTGGCGGTGTCCCTTGATCGCCAGGGACGGATCGTCGATTCGGAGCAGGTCTACCTTCGGGCTGTAGACACGTCTCGCACTGCTGGCAATCCGCGCACGCTGCTGCTCAATTCAAGTCGCTTGGGCTTTGCCCTGGCCAAGCGAGGCAGGTTGCGCGAGGCGCTGCCCTACTACCGCGAGGCAATCGACACGCTGGACCGGTTGTATGTGCGAACGCGCGGCCTGTCCGAAGATACGCGGCAGGCTTTCCTGGGGCAGTTCAGCAACATCTACCTCGAGACCATCCGGCTTCTGCTGCAAATGCACCGCCAGTCGCCCCAGGCAGGATTCGACCGTCAGATCCTGGAGGTTGCGTCGCGCAACCAGAGCCGAGTGTTTACCGAGTTGATGCGCATCGCGGACGTGGCGCGCTTCTCGAGCGATCCGGCGTTCCTAGTGTAGTGCGCCGTAAATATTAAAACTTAATTGCGATTGCCGTGTCTGTAGTATTAGGAGGGCACAGACATGCGAATCGCACCCACGATCACAATCACCGAGACGCAGGCACGCCAGCTTCAGGCTTGGGCGCGCGGGCGTA
>CANJXQ010000100.1 GCA_947478805.1 Betaproteobacteria bacterium
AAGTCGAACTTGTCGGCGACATAGTTCAGGTAACGCTCGAGCTCCGGCTGGGCGGCGTAGCGCTCGCTCCATTTCCACTCGCGAAACAGCTCATTGGAGAACGTGAAGCAGTAATCAAGGCTCTCGATGTCGACGCGCGCGCCCGGATATCGGTTGTGGTACCAGACACCGCCCACACCTTCGGCGCTCTCGAGGGTGAGCACAGACAGCCCCTGCCGGGTGAAACGGTAAGTGGCGTAAATTCCGCCCATGCCCGCCCCGATCACGATCACATCGTAATGATCCTGTGCTGCCACTGTTGTTGCCTGTGTTTTCGTCATTGTGTCCAGAAGTGGCTCGGTTGGCTTGAACGGCATTTTCCCGAAACATAAGTGATTCGACAACGGGTTGAGAGTGCTCGGGTACGCGCACCGATATTAAACCGCCTTTCTGTATATGGCGATTTCTCGTCCAAGAATAGGGTGGTTGAGCCCGGATATTTCATGAGTAGGTGGATGGTTGGGCGCTGACTATGGTCCCAGTCGAATATCGTCGAGGTCTTTCTTCAGCACATCCGCATCCAGCCCGTCGGTGATGAACACGATGCGCGAGCGCCGCTCGGCATCGGGCCATTCCGGCAGCACGGTGGGGATGTGAATCAGTTGCTGCACGCCGTGCACCACCACCGGACCGTCCTGGCCCTCGACATTGAGGATGCCCTTGACGCGCAACAGCGCGTCGCCGCGCCGCTCGTTGAGCGTGGCCAGCCATTCGGACAGCTGCGCCCAGGTGAGCGGGCGATCGAGGATGACGTGGAAGGTGCGGATGCGCTCGCTGTGCGGCCCGTGGGCGGCGTGCGCGGCATCGCCGTCATGCTGATGATCGTGTTCGTGGTCATGTCCATGGTGAGCATCGCGCTGGTGCGCTGCATCGTGCCATCCCGCCGCGTGGGCGCCGGCTTCCATTCCCAGCCAGCGCTGCACATCGGCGTTCTTGGTGGCCGGGTCGTAGAGCCCTGCGTATAGCAGTTCCGCTACCGGCAGCACCGCGTCTGCCGCGAGCACCAGCGGTGCCGATGGATTGATTCGGGTCAGGGCGGCAATCAGTGCCTTGGTGGCCTCGGGTGGCGCGATATCCGTCTTGGTGATCACCAGCCGGTCGGCCATGGCCGCCTGTCGCTCCGACTCATGGTGCCTGCCCAGCGTGGCCATGCCGTTCACCGCGTCCACTGTGCACACCACGCTGTCGATGCGCGTGTGGCCGGCGATGGTGGGCTCGGTCATCAGGATGTGCACGATGGGTGCCGGGTCGGCCAGGCCCGTGGTCTCCAGCACCAGCCGGCGAAAGCGCGGCACTTCGCCGGCGCGCCGGCGCGCGAGCAGGCTTGCCATGGTTTCCACGAGGTCGTTCTTCACCGTGCAGCACACGCAGCCCGAGTCGAGCAGCACCGTCTCGCCGTCGATCTTTTCGATCAGCGCATGGTCGAGCCCGATCTCGCCGAACTCGTTGACGATCACCGCGCTCTCGGCGGCTTCCGGGCTTTTGAGCAGGCGGTTGAGCAGTGTGGTCTTGCCGCTGCCGAGGAATCCGGTGAGGATGGTGATCGAGATGCGCTCGGGGTCGCTGCTCATGATGCGGATTCCTGTCGATCCCGAGAAGCCCCGGCGGGGCGGCGAGGGGGGCGTCGCTGATTGGTTTTATGATACTGAATTGGGTAAGCTCTGGAAAACAATCGCGCTGTGTCGCGAAAAGCCCTATGTCGTGCGCTGTGTCGTGCGCTGTTTCGTGAAACCCCGGACGAGGAGGATAGCAAATGAATTCGCAGGCGACGGCCATCTTCAACGCATTTGCACGATCGGCTCGGCGCAACCCCGAACGTCGTGCATTGACCTACAAGGGGCGCAACTGGACCTACGTGGCGCTGCAGGCGGCCGTCGAGTCGGCGGCATTTAGGCTCAATGCCATGGGCGTGCGCCAGGGCGACCGCGTGGCCTTCCTTGCGCGCAACAGCGACGTGTACCTGGTGGGGTGGCTGGCGACGCAGGCACTTGGCGCGATGCACGTGCCGATCAATTTCATGCTGGGCGCCTCCGAGGTCGCCTACATCCTCGACCATGCCGCGCCGCGCGCGCTCTTCGTGGGCGAGGAATTCATGCCGGTGGCGCGCACCGCGACCGAGAGCGCGACAGCTGCAATGCACCTTCGGGGCATCAGCGAGCTGCTGGATGATTCGCCGCGCCTGGCCATTGCCCGCGACGCGCTCGATCCGGCAGCGCAGTCCGCGCAGCTCGCCTATACCAGCGGCACCGAGTCGGCGCCCAAGGGTGCGATGCTCACCGACATCGGCCTGATGTACGAATACCAGAGCTGCATCGTCGGTGGCGAGTACTCGGGCTCAGACACCATCGTGCATGCGCTGCCGCTGTATCACTGCGCGCAGATGCACTGCTTCCTCACGCCGAACCTGATGCTGGGCGCGGACAACATCATCCTCGATCGCGCTGACCCGGGCGAGATTGTCGAGACGGTGAAATCCAATAAGGCCACCTCGTTCTTCGCCCCGCCCACGGTGTGGATCGGCCTCCTGAACCACAAGGGCCTCAAGCCCGAGGACCTGCGCTCGCTCAAAAAGGGCTACTACGGCGCCTCCATCATGCCGCGCGAAGTGCTGCGCGGCCTGCAGACGACACTGCCGTGGATCCGCCTGTGGAACTACTACGGCCAGACCGAGATCGGGCCGCTCGCCACGGTGCTGCAGCCTGAAGAACACGACAAGCGCCCCACCTCCGCCGGCCGCCCGGTGCTGCACGTGGAGAGCCGGGTGGTGGACGACGACATGCAGGACGTGAAGCCCGGCGAGATCGGCGAACTGGTGCATCGTTCGCCGCAGCTCCTGTCGGCCTACTATCGCGACCCGGTGAAGACCGCCGAAGCCTTCCGCGGCGGCTGGTTCCACAGCGGCGATCTCGCGGTGGCCGATCCCGAGGGCTACATCGAGATCGTCGATCGCAAGAAGGACATGATCAAGACCGGAGGCGAGAACGTCGCCTCGCGCGAGGTGGAGGAAGCGATCTACAAGAACCCGGCCGTGGCCGAAGTGGCGGTGATCGGCGTGCCCGATGCGAAGTGGGTCGAGCGCGTGTGCGCGGTGGTGGTGCGTCGCGCGGGGCAGACCACCTCCGAGAAGGAAGTGCTCGCGGCGGCTGCGGGCCTCGCGCCCTTCAAGCGGCCCAAGGAAGTGAAGTTCGTCGATGCCCTGCCGAAGAATCCGTCGGGGAAAATTCTGAAAAGGGAGTTGCGGAAAATGTTCGGAGACACGTTTGCAGAGGCGCGCGAAGCGTCCGGTGGTATCGAGAGAAAACCCGGAGGACAGTCATGAGACCGCACCTGATCCCGTTCCAGAAACCGGCGGCGCTCGACGGCCTGGCCACTTCAAAGACCCCGTCCTACAGCTTCATCGACATCAAGCGCGGTTCGCGCTGGTTTGACCAGCTGGTGGTGGCGGGCCTGCCGCCGAACGGCGTCGAAACCACGGCCTATCCCGACGACGGTTCGGAGACGTTCTATCTGTTCTCGCGTGGTGGTGGCGAACTGCTGTTGCCCGACGGCAGCACCAAGACCATTCGTTCCTATGACGGCGTCTGGTATGGCTCGGGGGCGGGCGGCCAACTGAAAGCGGGCAAGGAGGGGCTCGAGTGGCTGGCCGTGAGCACCAACGGCGGCAAGCCCACGCCCTTCGCGGGCGCCACCATGGACAAGGTGTTGGCCAAGGGCGGGGTGCCGAGCAAGACTGCCCGTGCACCGGTCGCCTTCGACCGGCGCTGGATCGCGCCGCGGCAATGGCCTGCGAACAAGCTCGGGGCGACGGCCAAGCCGTGGTGGTTCTACACCGTGGACGGCACCTCGAAGTGGTATCACTCGGCGTGCATTTCCTCGCTGCCGCCAGGCGGCGCGTCGACCTTCCATACCCATATGGAAAAATACGAAGGGCCCTACGAGACCTTCTACATCGTGTTGAGCGGCACGGCGCTGATCCGCAACGAGTACGAGGACTTCGTGTTCGAGGGCGGGCCGTCCGGGGTGTATGTCCCGGCCGACGCGTCGCACCAGATCATCAACAACGGCGAAGGGCTGATCTGGTACCTGACCATTTCCTCGCGCGGCGGCACGCCCCTGAAGCTCGATGTCTACAACATGCCTTCCGGGGCCGAGAGACCGGGCTACCTAGATGAGTTCAATCGCATTATGGCGGCCCGACAGGAGAAGGGTCTTCCGTTACCTTGATAATAATGTACGGTCACGCGGCGGTGCCGTTCGGGACGCGCCCCCGCGTGTGCAAACTGACAGTGAGGCCAACATGGCAGGCAAATTGAAGCTGGCACGGCAGGAAGCGAACGCTCGGGAACCGGCGTCGCGGGATGCGGCCACGCGGGACGTGATCGCGCTCAGGCGCGACTACGCGGAGCTCGGCTGGCTGAAGCTGCCGGGCCTCGTGCAGGGCGCCGAGCTGAAGCGCATCATCGCCCGCGTCGCCCAGGCCGACGGTGACGCGAAATTCAAGGTCAAGAAGGCCGGCGTGCAGGCCGACCAGGCTACCGCCGAGTACGAGAAGACCATGCGCGTGCTGCGCCGCCTGTGGACCGAATATGCCGAGGTGGAAGCCCTGTGCTACCGCGTCGGCAAGCTGGTGCACGAGATTACCGGCTGGTCCTCCACTCGCCTGTGGAGCGACCGCGTGTTCATCAAGCCCGGCCGCAAGATCGGCAGCCGGCCGACCATCTGGCACCAGGATTCGCCGAAGATCCCGATCGATCGCCGCGGCTTCACCACGGTGTGGATTCCCCTGGTCGATCTCCCCGTCACCAAGGGGGCCATGACCTTCCTCGAGGGCTCGCATCGCCTGGGGCCGCTGGGGGCGACGTCGCAGATGGGCGGCGAGCCGGACCTGTCCGAGATCCTCGCCGAAGCGGACTGGAAGCAGATCACCGGCTGCGTGACTGCGGCGCCGCTGGCGGCCGGCGACGCCACCATGCACGCCGGCATGATGCTGCACCGCGCGCGCGCCAACATCGAGGAGGAGGACCGCGTTGTGCTTGCCATCTCTTATGTGGATGGCGAGGCGCTCTACACCGGCGGTGCCAACCCGGTGACCGATGAGTTGGGCATGGCGCCCTACAAACGCATGGAGCACAAGACCATGCCCATCGTTTCCCCGTAGCGTGCCGAGTCGGCTGTAGCCTGCACAAGGCCCCGCCAAACACCGGTCCCCGTCTAGTCCATAACGCGAGCCCTCAAAATGAATATCGGCACAAAGACGACATTGGTTGCAGCGGCGGCGTTTGCTTTCGTGGCGCTATCCACCAGCGCGATGGCAGCCGACACTGCACGCGGCCGCGCGCTCTACGAATCGCGATGCGATGTCTGCCACAGCACCGGCGTTCATGAGCGCGCCTCGCGCAAGGCCAACGATTTCGGCGGCATCCGCCTGCAGGTGGAGCGCTGGAACAAGCAATTGGGCGGGGCCTGGGGGCGCAGCGAGATCGACGATGTCGCGGTGTACCTGAACGACCGCTTCTACCAGTACCCTTGTCCGGACGCACTCTGCCGGGCGGGGGCCGCGAACAGAAAGTTGGATGGCCCGGTCCTCGCGCGGCGCGGTAACGATCCTTCGGGGCACCTGCGAACACTTCCGGAGTGAAACTTGCAATCATCCTGACCGTCGGTTTGTACAACGCGGCCAGTGTCCAGGGAAGTCGCCTCTGCGTCACGTTGTACGCGTTGTCGCTGGGCGCCCCGTCCTGGCTGGTGGGGTCGCTGGCAGCGCTGTATTACGTGCTGCCGATCTTCGTGGGTCTGGCCATCGGGCGCGCCATCGATCGTGCCGGCACCGGGCCCACGGTCGCCACCTGTGGCATTTTGACCCTCCTGTCCTACCTGATTCCCCTTGCGTTCCCGGGCTTGGTCACGCTGGCCATTTCGGCCTGCCTTGCCGGGGTGTCATTCGTGTCCGTCTCGGTGGCAGCCAACGTGCTGGTGCCGAAGATGGGCGGGCCCGAGGAAACCACGCGGAACTACTCCTGGTACGCGCTGGCTAGTTCCGGCGGGATGGCGGTCGGGCCGCTCATCTCCGGGTTCGGCATCGATCACGTCGGGCATCGCGCAACCTTCGCCTTGCTGACCGTCGTGCCCCTGGTCATGCTGGCGGTGCTGTACGCAGGCTGGCGCACGATGCCGCCCGCTTCGCCGCGCAACCTGGTATCGGCGGGGCGGCTGCGCGACCTGGTGCGCTTGCCGGGCGTTCCGGTCCCGCTGATCGGCGCGGCGATGGCACCGGTCGTCCTCGACCTGTTCTTCTTCGTCGTGCCCCTGTATGCGACGAGCATCGGCCTGAGCGCATCGACCATTGGCACCGTGCTGGGTGTCTTCGCGGGCGCCTCGGTGTCGGTGCGACTGTTGCTGCCGGTGTTCGCTCGCTTTGCCAGGCCATGGACGCTGGTGGCCGGCAGTTTCGCCATGAGCGGGTTCATGCTCGGGCTGATGCCGCTGGCAGGCGGCACGCCAATGCTGATTGCCTTTTCCATCCTGGCGGGCATTAGCACCGGCGTCTCGGCACCCATGGTGCTCACGGTGCTCGCGAAAACCATGCCCGAGGGCCGACAGGGCGAGCTGCTCGGCGTGCGCGCCATCGTGCAGAGCTTTGGCCAGATGGCGGGCCCCGCGCTGGTGGGCGCTCTGAGCGGTCTTGCCGGGCTCGCCCCCGTGGTGGGTGTCATGGGACTGGGGGTGATGTATTACGGCTGGCAGGCGCGGCGCGAAGGGAAGCGGCGCGGCGCACTGCACTGAGCGGTTGTTTCTCGTCCTTTCGCAGCGCTGGTGTCAGGCCAAGGCAACGCGCCGGATCAGGTTGGTCGTGTCGAACTGGGGCGGCAGCGTCCCGAAGGCGCGACCGCCATCGCCTTCCAGTCTCGATGCAATGAAGGCCTGCGCGGCCGGCGCATCCGCATGCCGCAACATCAGGCTGGCCTGCAGCGCCACCGCAAGCTGCTCGACGATGCGTCGCGCCCCGGCCTCCAGCTGCGCTGTGTCGCCCAGCATGCGCGCAATGGCATCCACGGCGGGCTGCAGCGGCGCGCCGCCGGCACGAATTTCGTCAAGCAGCAACGTGACGCTTTGCGGACTCTTGGCGAGGGACCGCAAGAGGTCGAGGCAAACCACGTTGCCCGAGCCCTCCCAGATGCCGTTCAGCGGCGCCTCGCGGTACAGGCGTGCCAGCGGATGCTCTTCGACATAGCCGCTGCCGCCAATGCACTCCATGGCCTCCACCGCCAGCGCAGGCAGGCGCTTGCACAGCCAGTACTTCGCCACCGGGGTCATGGCGCGGGCCAGCAGCTTCGCGTCGGAGTTTCCGGCGGCATCCTCGTCAAAGGCACGTGCCAGGCGCAAGGCGAGCAACAGCGCCGCCTCCGTCTCCAGCGCCATGTCCGCGAGCACACTGGCCATCAGGGGTTGCTCGACGAGGCGGCGCCCGAAGGCGCTGCGGTGGCTGCAGTGATGGTGCGCGAGGTCGAATGCGGCACGCATCATGCCGCTCGCAGCGCACACGATGTCGAAGCGCGTGAAGTGCGCCATTTCGATCAGCGTGGCGATGCCGCGCCCTTCCTCGCCGATGCGCCGTGCCAGTGTTCCGGCGTACTCGACTTCGGACGAGGCGTTGGCGCGGTTGCCGACCTTGTCCTTGAGGCGCTGGATGAAGAACGGGTTGCGCCGGCCGTCGGGCAGCGAGCGCGCGACGAAGAAACAGGTGACGGCGTCCTGCCCCTCGATTTTGGCGAGGGTGAAGAACGCATCGCTCATCGGGGCCGAGCAGAACCACTTGTGGCCGGTGAGCAGGTATTCGAGGCCGCCGGCCGGCTTTGCCCGCGTGGTATTGCTGCGCAGGTCCGATCCGCCCTGCTTCTCGGTCATGGCCATGCCGATGCTGACCGCGCGCTTCTGCGAAAACGGGATCGGGCGCGGGTCGTAGTCGCGGGCGAAGAGGCGCGGTTGCCACGCTGCAGCCAGCGCCTCGTCGTGATGCAGCACTTTTTTCGCCGCGAACGACATGGTCACCGGGCAGGCGATGCTGTTCTCGACCTGGTTCCACAGGTGCACCAGGGCAGCGCGTGCGACAAAGGCGCCCGGCCGATCGGCGGTCCATGCCAGCGAATGCAGCCCCATGCCGAAGGCGAGGCGCATCAGCTCGTGGTAGGCGGGATGGAATTCCACCGAATCGATACGCCGTCCGCCGCGGTCGTGGGTGCGCAACTCCGGCGGATAGCGGTTGGCATGGTCGATGAGCATGTGGAAGGCCTCGCTGCCTACCACTTCCCCCAGCGTGGCGGCCTCCCTTGCAATCCAGCCGCCGCCCTCGCGGGAGACTGCGGCAATCAGCAGCGGGTTCGCGCTCCAGGCGTTGTAGCCGGCCAAAGCCTGCGGCTGGTTGGTGACTTCGTGCGTGGACGTGTGCTCGGGCATCGCGATTCCTCCTGGAAAAAGCTTACACCACGGGCGGTCAGTGTCGGTGTCGCTGGACGCAAATGGGGCTTTGCGGCATGCTCCACCGCTCAGCGTAAAGGCGACCCATCATGGCAACTCTCAAGGAACTCCAATCACTCGGACAGGCCGTCTGGCTCGATTTCATCAGCCGCGAACTCATGGCGACTGGTGAACTCTCGCGTCGCGTGTCGGACGGACTGCGCGGCCTCACCTCCAACCCGGCGATCTTCGAGAAGGCGCTGGCGCAGGGCGGCGATTACGCGCGGCAGGCGAAACAGCTGGGCGCCAAGGGGCTGGATGCCAAGGCCACCTACGAGGGCCTGGCGATCAGCGACATCAAGGCGGCGGCAGACGCGCTGCGCCGGGTCTATGACGAGACCGAGGGCGCGGACGGTTACGTCAGTCTGGAGGTGTCGCCCGAACTCGCCAACGACACGGCGGGCACGCTCGCCGAAGCGCGCCGGCTGTGGCGCGACGTGGCACGACCCAACCTGATGGTGAAAGTGCCAGGCACGGCGGCAGGCGCTCCGGCGATTCGCGAGCTGATCGCCGAGGGCATCAATGTCAATGTCACGCTGCTGTTCGCGCAGGCCGCCTATCGTGCCGTGGCGGCAGCCTATGTCGAAGGCCTGCAGGCGTGCCTCGCGCGCGGAGGGAAGATCGACCGCGTGGCCAGCGTGGCCAGTTTCTTCGTCAGCCGTATCGACACCGCCATCGACGCGCAGCTCGAGGCGAAGATTGCGGCCGCCTCGGGAGAGGCTCGTGCCGAGCTCAAAGCCCTGCGTGGCAAGGCGGCCATCGCCAACGCCAAGCTGGCCTACCAGCACTACCTGCAACTGTCGGCGGGCACCGACTGGAAGAAGCTCGCCGCGGCCGGGGCGCGACCCCAGCGCCTGTTGTGGGCGAGCACCAGCTGCAAGAACCCGGCCTATCGCGACGTGATCTACGTGGAGGAACTCATCGGCGCGGATACGGTGAACACGCTGCCGCCGGCGACGTTGGATGCTTTTCTGGACCACGGCAAGCCGCGCGCGAGCATCACCGAGAACGTGGAAGCCGCGAGCCGCGACCTCGATGCGCTGGCAAGGCACGGCATCTCGCTCGATGCTGTGACTGACAAGTTGCTCGAGGATGGCGTCAAGCAGTTCGCCGATGCCTTCGACAAGCTGCTGGCGGTGGTGAAGGCGCAATCGGCGTAGCGTCGAACGGGATTCGGGCGCGGAAGCCGGGCGGTATTCATGGACCTGACGACGGCCTTTGGTCTTTTTGCCGTGACCGCGATGATGCTGTGTTACGCGTTCGAAAAGAAAAGCCGCTGGTTCATCCTGGGATTCGCAGCGTCGTGCGCGCTGGCTTCCGCATACGGGTTTTTGATTGGATCCTGGCCTTTTGGGACAGTCGAAGCCATCTGGTCGCTAGTGGCCTTGCGCAGATGGCGGGTCACCGCAGGTGTTGCGAACGCGTCCCCGCCAGGCTAGGTGGTGCGCCAGCGTGCTCCGGCCTCGTTTGCGCGTCCTTCTTCCTTCAGCTTGATGAGGTGCGCGAGCAGCGAGCGGCTCGCCATGGGGTGCAGCGACACGGGCACGTCGTCGTAGACCTTCTTCACCAGCGCGTCCATGTCGGCCCCATCAGGAGCGCCTTGCGCACCGAGCGCACGCAAGGCTTCGACCACCTTGGTCTCGCGCCCGATGCGATGGGCGATCAATCGTTCGATGGCCACTTGCGGTGTGCCGATGAGATAGCCGTGGCCCGGGGCGAGCCAATCGAGAGCTTCGCTTTGCAGTTTCCTGAGCGCCTGCATGTAGGCGATCATGTTGCCGTCGGGCGGGATGATGACCACCGTCGAGCCCTGCATGATGTGGTCGCCGGTGAACAGCATCTTTTCGTCCTCCAGCAGGTAGCAGCACTGGTTGGAGGCGTGGCCCGGCGTGTGGATGACGCGCACGCTGCACCCCGCGACGCTCAGTCGGTCGCCGTCGTTGACCACGCGGTCGGGCTGAAAAGTCTGGTCCTGTCGTTCTTCGTTCGGTGGCGGGCGGCCGATGAATTCCAGTGTGTGGGCCGGGCCGAGGCGCGCCCGGAGGAGCGCCGCGGCCGGCGAGTGGTCGCGATGCGTGTGGGTGGCGAGCAGCCAGCGGATGCGCCCGCCGGTTGCGGCAATCAGCGCGTCCACGTGCACTGCGAGATCCGGGCCCGGATCGACGATGGCGAAGTCGCCGGCGCCGTTGTCCTGATTGCTGCGGCCGATGATGTAACTGTTGGTGCCGGGCCCGGTCATCACGCCCGGATTGGGCGCGGTGACCCGGCGCACGGTCGGCGCGAGCGGCACGATGGTGCCTGGGACGATGTCGCAGCACAGGTTGCCACGGCCCTCGGGGTCGAGCTTGCCGATCTCCGCATAGGCATGGTCGCCCGGAATGAGGCGACGCGGGCTGCCGTCGGCGGACTTCGCCACGTGCGGGTGGATGGGCGGGATCGAGGGCAGGGCGCGCGTGTGCGCCATGAGCGCCGCCGTGTCCTTGAATTGCGCGAGGCGCTCCAGCGTCTTGATGGTGGGAAACACCAGCGCGAATTCCCCGCGCTTGAATCGGTCGAGCGCATCCTGCGGGCGGATCCAGGTGTTGTCGGTGGTCTCCGCGTCGTCGTGCGAGCCGATCTGCTGCGCCGGCGCCACGGCAGCGAAGAAGCGCGTGTCATAGCGGCGCTTTTCATTGGGCGGCGTCACCCAGTGGCTGAAGTAGGCCATGCGGTCCACGGCAAGTCGGATGTCGTGCTCGCGGCAGATCTGCGGGAAGCCGATCTCGCCGGCATTCAGCTTGCGGCGCAGTTCGGCAAAGCGGTTCACCTGCTCGGCGTCGTCCATGCCGAGGATTTCGCCGCGATCGTTGTAGCCGAGCAGCAGCCCCGACTCCTCGAAGCACTCGCGCAGCGCGCCGATCCAGAATGCAAGGCCATTCTTCTCCACGGCCAGCACGCGGCTCGCGGTTGCATCGTCGATGGCCAGTTCATGCGCCGACCAGTGTTCCGGCTGGTCGCTGTCGTCAAGTCCGCCGCCGGGAAAAACGTAGACCCCGCTCATGAACACCGAATTAGGCGAGCGTCGCATCATGAACACTTCCGGGCCCTGGGCGGTGTCTCGCGTGAGGATGATGGTGGCTGCGGGGCGGATCGGCGCTGTGGCGTTCATGCGATGACCATATGGTGATGAGTGGTGATGAGGGAGACGGACCATGATAACCCAGCGGCGACGATGGGCCGACCACCCGCTGGCCCCTTGAGCCGTGCCGCGAGCGCTATTGCACAAGTGGCGCGCTTTGTGTCCAATCGGGGCATTGACCCGTATCGAAGGGACTGGGCATGCACAACATCGATGACTTGCATCGCCTGGCGAAGAAGCGGCTGCCGCGCGGCCTCTACGCCATGCTCGAGCGCGGTGCCGAAGACGAAGTGACCATGGCACGCAACCGTTCCGACATGGCAAAGCTGACGCTGAGACCGCGCACGCTGGTAGACGTCTCCAGGCGCAGCCAGGATGTGACGCTGTTCGGCAAAGTGTCGCGGTCGCCCGTCATGATCGGGCCGACGGGCTTCGCCGGCCTGGGGGCGTTCGAGGGGGAACTGAAGCTCGCCCGTGCGGCGGCCGCGGCGGGCGTGCCTTATGTGCTGGGGTCGGTGTCCATGACTTCCATGGAGAACGTGATGCAACACGGCGGCGGCGGCCGCCTGTGGTTCCAGCTGTTCCCGTGGTCCGACCTCTCGATGAACGACGAAGTGATCGAGCGCGCGCTGGCGGCCGGTTACGAGGCCCTCGTCATCACCACGGACACGCCGGTGATCGGCAACCTGGAGCACATCCTCAACTCCGGATTCAAGCTCCCTTTTCGCTATGGGTTTCGCAATGTCCTCGACGTGCTTGCCCGCCCGGCGTGGCTGCTCGAAGTGCTGCTGCCGTACCTGATCGCGGGCAAGGGCGGCATGCCGCGCTTCGAGAACTATCCGCGGGCGCTGCGCCACGCCGTGACGTCGTCATCGCGGGCCAGCATCGTGCCCGTCATGTCCGATGCGTTTTCCTGGGACGCCCTGCGTTCGGTTCGGCGCAAGTGGCCGCGGACATTGATCGTCAAGGGCATCATGGATCCGCGCGATGCCTCACTCGCGGCCGATCTGGGCGTGGACGGCATCGTGGTGTCCAACCATGGCGGCCGCAACCTCGATGCATCGATGTCCACCATCGCGGCACTGCCGGCCATCGCCGATGCCGTGGGCCAGCGCATGACCGTGCTGATCGACAGCGGTTTCCGGCGCGGCACTGACGTGATCAAGGCGCTGGCGCTGGGCGCCCACGGCGTGCTGCTCGGCCGAGCAGCACTCTATGGATTGTCGGCGGCGGGTGAGGCAGGTGCGGCGCGGGCGCTGGCCATCTTCCACGAGGAAATCGACCGCACCATGGCATTTCTCGGCTGCAACCGGATCGGCGACCTCAATCGTGAGTTGCTCGTATTCGATGCCGACTTCGGTCGAAGCTGAAACGCTGACATTTCAAATTCGCCAGGCTGGAAAGTTCAGGTGCCGAAGAAACGACAAACCCGCCGAAGCGGGTCTGTGTTCAAGGCAATGGATCTGCGGGTTGCTGCGTCCTTCGCCATGCGATGAAGTCGAACAAGCCGAGGCCTGCTATTTGCGAAGCGTCAGAATCCGGTTGGTGTTGTCCAGAACCCAATTCTCGCCGATCTTGTCGAATCGCTGGCCACCTGTTCCATCGGCCTTGATGACGAACTTTACCTCTTCACACCCGAAAACCTTCGGAGGAAGTTCGATGGTGATTGCCTTATCAGTCCTCTCGACTTTTGCTTTGAGCACGCCCGAGTAGCATGAGTCCAGGTTTGAGGCTTGAATGACGAATGTTGCATTGCCATCCTTTTCGGTCAAAGTCACCGCTCCGAGCGAGCCTCACCTCGAAGCAAGATAGTTCCAAGATTCGGAATAGCAGGTCGCTGCTCCAAGAACGCACGCCACGGCCATTACGCCAGTTGCCAATGTTGAGTTCCTCATGTGTTCTTTCTTGGAAATGGTTTTTTCTTATACACGAAATGCCGTCGGAGCATTGCGGCGGCAGCAGGATTGACGCGTCAAAGTCGCTCGATGGCGGTCACTGCCGATTGAGTCACTGCAGGCGGACTGACCTGTTACGGACCTTCTGGTCCAACGCCATTGAAAGCGGGTCCTCGATTGCATTCCCGTTCGGCTGAAAATGGGTGCCTGAGGGAACACCGACCAGGGTATCGAGGCATAAAAAAATGGCCCCTTGCGGGGCCGAAATGTGCGCTGCGTGCCAATGGGTGTTATCGAGGCCCAGAGCGCGCTAAACCCGCAAAGGTATTCTGGTGGCAGTGGTTCATGTTTGTTTTCAGTGAGTGCAGCCGCTTGTCATTAACCGCAGGCGCCGACCGCCCCGCAGGCGGTGCAGAAATCGCATCCGTCCTTGCGAATGACCGTCATGTTCCCGCATTCGTTGCACAGTGAGCCGTGCATGACCTGTTGTTCGTTGTCTTTCCGGGGCGCTTCGAGCATGCCCATTTCGCGCGTCGGGTAGCCGGATTCATCGAGCACGCCGAGCATGGAATACCGATGGATCAGGAGGCGCGCGATATAGGCCACCGTCGAGGGCCAGGTTTGCTGGCGGCGCTCGCCGGGGATGAAGGCCATGAAATCCCCGAGCGGCTCGGAGTAATTCAGCAGTTTTCGCAGCTTCATGCCGATCCAGGCCGGATCGAGCACGCGCATGTCGAGCGACAGCAAGCGTGCCAGGCCGTCCAGTGCGCGCGGATAGTGGCCGGAGAGGAACATGGCGTAAGGGCGCGTCACGCCTGCCGGAAAGCCGCTGTCGGCTGGCAGGGTGATTTCCTTGACGCCCATGACGAAGTCCTCGCCCGTGGCCGGGTTCTGGATGTCCACCGTCCATGACAGCGTGCCGCCGGTGCCGGTCTTGGGTTCCTGGACCGCGAACATGGCGTCCAGCACCGGGTGCGGGCGTCCTTCGGGGGACAAGAGGTCAGGGGTCTTTTCATCGAGCGCGCCCAACTGGTCGCAGCGCCAGCGCACCACTTGCGCCACTGCGGCGACGGCACTGGGCACGAGGCGGCGTTCGCCCGTGGGCGGGAAGGGCATCTCGAAGGATTCTTCGCCGGGGGTCTTGGACAGTACGTCGAGCTTGAGCGCGAGCCAGGCGCGATCGTTGGCGCGCATGTCCATGGACAGCGTCTTGGCGACGGCGCCCAGGCCTCGCGGCTGCTCGTTGCCGTTCACCCACACTTCGAACGGGAACCGGCGCGTGGTCCGCGAGGCTGCGGATGGCGCCGCGCCGTCTTCGTCTTCGATGTGCCCGACGAAGAGCGCGAATTCGCCGCCCGGGTGCTGCATCATGTAGGTCCACGACGGGTTGCCGCCGGACAAGGAGGGCCGGCCCGGCCACACCAGCGAGGCCAGCACCGGGGCCGGCAGCGACTTGATGGAGAGGCGGCGGTTGGCCGCTTTTTCGTCACCCCAGTGGAGTTCGACGTCCTGCGGCTGCTTGCGCTCGGCCTCGGCCGATTTCTTGGCAGCCTCTTTTTCCTTGTTGGCAGCGCCATCCACCGACAGCACCGAACCGAGCACGCTGTTCGGGCGATAGGTGGCAAGGCCCTTCAGGCCGGCGCGCCATGCCGACATGTAAAGGTCTTCGAAGTCGGCGTAGGGGTAGTCGGCGGGCACGTTCACGGTCTTCGAGATCGAGGTGTCCACGTAGGGCGCGACGGCCGCCACGATGTTCTTGTGCGCTGTGGCGGACATCTCCAGCGCGGTGACGAAGTAGGACGGGAGCTTCCTCACGTCGCCGCCCAGGTGCTTGTACAGGCGCCAGGCGTAGTCCTCGACGTCGTATTCCTTCCAGGTGCCGTCGGCCATGCG
>CANJXQ010000101.1 GCA_947478805.1 Betaproteobacteria bacterium
GCGTTCAAGCAGGAAACTCTTCAGCTTGTCGGAAACAATTTCCTGCACTACCGGCTGCACTTCTGAAGAAACCAATTTTTCCTTCGTCTGGGAGGAAAATTTAGGTTCAGGGACCTTGACCGAAAGCACACAGGAAAGCCCCTCCCGCATGTCGTCCCCGGTTGTTTCTACCTTTGCTCGCTTGGCTACTTCGTTTGCTTCGATATATTGGTTGATCGAACGCGTCATTGCCGCGCGCAAGCCCGTCAAATGCGTACCGCCATCCCGCTGCGGAATATTATTGGTGAAGCACAGCACCTGTTCCTGGTACGAGTCGTTCCACTGCATCGCGACTTCAACCGTAACGCCATCTTTCTGCCCCACGGCGTAAAAAACCGATTGGTGCAAAACGCTTTTGTTGCGGTTGATATATTCGACAAAACCGCTGACTCCTCCTTGAAAGGCGAAGTCTTCTTCCTTGCCGACGCGCTGGTCAACTAGCTTGATCTTAACGCCATTGTTTAGGAAGGACAGTTCACGCAGTCGTTTTGCAAGAATGTCATAGTGAAATTCAACGAGCCCGAAAATTTCTACACTCGCCAGAAAGTGAACCTCCGTCCCTCTTCGCTCCGACTTTCCAGAAATCTTGAGTGGTTCAACCGGCACGCCTCGGCGAAACTCCATTGAATGGGCGAATCCATCCCTGCGAATTGTTAGGCGCAGCCAGTCCGATAACGCATTCACCACGGAGACTCCAACTCCATGCAGACCGCCGGATACTTTATAGGCGTTATTGTCGAATTTCCCACCGGCATGGAGCTCTGTCATGACGATTTCAGCAGCAGATCGTCCCTCCTCATCGTCACGATGAATTTCTGTCGGAATACCACGTCCATTATCAGTTACGCTGATCGAATTATCAGTGTGGATCGTCACAACAATTTCGTCACAATGACCTGCCAACGCTTCGTCGATGGCATTGTCCACGACCTCAAATACCATGTGGTGCAAGCCGGAACCGTCTGACGTATCGCCGATATACATCCCCGGACGCTTCCTTACTGCGTCCAGTCCCTTCAGTACCCTGATGCTGTCTGAGCCGTACTCTGCGGCGTTGTTGCTCTGTTGCTCTTCCATCTTTGTCCTAAATTCTCATCGGCATAACGACATACTTGAAATCAGCCTTGTCCGGAACTGTGATCAAAGCACTTGAATTCGCATCACCAAGGCCACACAAAACCTCGCTTACATCCAGGTGGTTCAGAACATCCAGCAAATAACCAACGTTGAATCCAATGTCCAGCGAATCTCCCTTGTAAGCAACGTCCAATTCTTCTTGAGCCTCTTCCTGCTCGGTATTGGAACAAATGATTTTTAAACTCCCGTCCGATAGAACCCAGCGCACGCCTCGAAACTTGTCGCTGGTCAGAATTGCTGCGCGCTGTAATGCTTGAAGAAGGGTTACGCGCTCCAGCTTCAGCAGCTTTGGCTGTTCCTTTGGAATGACTCGCGAATAATCGGGAAATTTTCCGTCGACCAGTTTTGATACCAAGACGACTGCGCCAAAAGTGAACTTCACCTGACTTGCTGAAACTTCTATAGCTACAGATTCGTCTGAATCATCGAGCAGCTTGGAGAGCTCAATAATGGTTTTTCGGGGAAGTATCACTTCTTGCCGTGGCAATACTTTCACGCCGATTTCCCGACTTGCGAATGCTAGGCGGTGACCGTCTGTTGCCACCAGTTTTAACTGCCCATCTTCAATCACCATCAGCAGTCCATTCAGGTAATACCGAATGTCCTGTTGCGCCATTGCATATTGAACCAACCCCAGTTGCGCCTTCAGCAATTTCTGTGGGACGGAGAATGTCGTTACCTCTCCTTCAGAATTCGCCAAGCGAGGAAAATCTTCCGGAGGCAGGGTTTGCAAATTGAATCTGCTTTTCCCTGACTTCACTTGAAGTTTCTTGTCCTGAAGAGCGAGGGATATCTCGCTGCCTTCCGGGAGGGCTCTTAGTATATCTAGAAGCTTGCGCGCGCCGACTGTGGTTCGCTTGTCGTCGCCTTGCCCAGTCATTTCAGTTGACGCTGAGATTTCAATCTCAATGTCAGTCGCAACGAACTCTACCTTGTTTCCGCTTCTGACCAACAAAACATTTGAAAGGATGGGTAAGGTATGTCGTCGCTCGATGATTCCCGATACCGACTGCAGTGGACCGAGCAAAGCTTCCCGGTTTATCTTGAGAAGATTCATCTATTTTCCTTGATAGTAATAATAAGGAATCGAAAATTTGAGGATAACCCCAGTAGATCGAGTACTGACGCGGGTTTAGCTTGTTGATAATGTGTGCAGAAGCCTGGGGAGATTCGGTGGGTCGAATCTTGATAGAAAAAACGTCTGGTCCAATTCAGCCGATCCCGAGCTACTTGTCCCCAGTTTCTAAGCAATGTATTCATCCCTTCAATACCTGTTCAAGGACGTGATAATCGCGATTGATGTCGTGATTTTTTTCCCTGAGGGAAGCGATTGTTCGGCAGGCATGAAGGACGGTGGTGTGGTCTCGGCTTCCGAACGCATCTCCGATTTCCGGCAAACTCATTTGGGTCAGCTCTTTCGCCAAAGCCATCGCGATTTGTCTAGGCCGGGAAATATTGCGGGGTCGTTTCTTTGAAAGTAAATCGGAAACTTTGAGTTTGTAATAGTCAGCCGTGGTCTTCTGAATATTCTCTACGGTTATCTGCCGGTTCTGCGCCATCAGTAAATCTTTCAGTGCCTCTTTGGCAGTGTCCATGGTGATGTCTTTACCGTTAAATCGGGCAAAGGCAATGACACTCTTCAGCGCACCTTCTAGTTCTCTAACGTTTGAACGAATGTGCTTGGCAATGAAAAAAGCGACATCTTCGTTGAGCTTGAACGAAACCGCTTCAGCTTTCTTCAGGATGATGGCTACGCGCATTTCCTGTTCAGGTGGTTCAATTGCGACGGTCAGGCCCCATGAAAATCTGGATTTGAGCCGTTCATCGAGTCCCGACAGGTCTTTGGGGTAAGTATCGCAAGTAATAATGACTTGTTTGTGCGCCTCGATAAGCGCGTTAAACGCGTAGAAAAACTCTTCTTGAGTGCGATCTTTGCCGGTGAAGAACTGAATATCATCAATGAGCAAAAGATCAAGCGAATGGTAATAGCGCTTGAACTCATCGAATGATTTCTGCTGATAAGCGCGAACCACATCCGAGACGTAATCGGATGCGTGCAGGTATCTGACCCTGGCTTCCGGACGACCCGCCAGAACGAGATTCCCTACCGCATGTATTAGGTGCGTCTTGCCTAGGCCGACACCACCATAGATAAATAGTGGGTTGTAGGACGTTCCAGGATGTTCTGCGACCTGCAGTGCCGCAGCGCGCGCAAGTTGGTTCGCTTTCCCGGCGACAAAGCTGTCAAAAGTAAAGTCGCGGATCAGGTTAGATTTCCCCGGCGCGGCGGCTTTAGCCTGCGCAGGACGACTTTTTTGTGGCGCGACAGTGGCGGACCCCTCTCCTGATGTTGTTCGAGTTGTGGGGGTCCCTGCTGGTAAAGTCAGTCTGATTCGAACCGGAGATGCAAAGAATTCTGCGCTGAGAGCCTCGATCCGAACAAGGAATCTTTCCCTTACCCACTGGAGGACAAAGCGGTTGGGAGCAATCAGATTTAGTATGTCGTCAGATGCAACAACCGTATCCAGACTCAGGGGTCGGATCCAGGTATTAAATTGTTGAGCAGGAAGCTCTTTTTCGAATTGGCCAAGGCAATAAAGCCAAAAATCCTGCATGGCCTTTTCGAGGGATTTCTGAGGTGGTTTCAAGCGTCTAATTTTAGCCTGTTTTTGGAAAGTTATCCACAGGGGATGGGGTTCCATGGCATTGACAAAGTCATGCGGAAGCTGGTCAAATGCGCGGTTCGATGTCGATCAAGAAAAGTTGGGTGGTCAATTATGAAACGTACCTATCAGCCTTCGGTTGTGCGCAGAAAGCGCACTCATGGATTTCTCGAAAGAATGCGGACCCGGGGGGGGCGTGCGGTCATTCGAGCACGCAGGTCCAAGGGTAGGGCGCGTTTGGCCGTCTGACTCTTGAAACTTGCCCTTGTCGCCTGATGGTGCGGGTCTACTGCGTCGCAGCCGGTTAAGAAGTCCGACCTTTGGGCAGATCCTCAAGTCCGGTAAATACCTGCGTGGGCGGAATGTTGCAATTCTCGTCAAGCCCAATGGCCTGACTTGGGCGCGTCTTGGGCTGATTGTTCCCAAGAAGTTTTTGCAACGAGCGGTGGATCGGAACCGCTGCAAGCGCGTCTTTCGAGAGTGGTTCAGGTGTCGACAGTCCGGAATGTCGGGAAACGATTGGATCATTCGACTGCTCAGAAAACCGGGAATAGCGGAGTCCGAGATGTTGCTTGAACTTGAACGGCTCCTGCCTGCTGCAAGATGATGACGAGAGCTATTACCCGATTAATTCGGGGGTATCAGTTTTTCATCAGTCCTTTATTGGGAAACTCGTGCCGGTTCTATCCGTCTTGTTCCGAATACGCCTGCCTAGCGATTGATCGACACGGTGTGATTCGTGGCATTGGACTCTCTGCTGCCCGACTTTCGCGTTGCCATCCATGGCATCCCGGTGGACATGATCCGGTTCCTTAGATCTGCGGATCTACAAAATGAATAATCGGGCAGATTCAAAACCAATATGGATATACAAAGACTAATAACATTCTTGGTTTTCTCTTTTTCACTGCTTTTGCTATGGGAGGCGTGGCAAAAAGAGCAGCGTCCTGTGCCGCAACAACCTGCCAGCGCGGCATCAAGTGTGAACCAGGGGACGGTCCCGTCCCCGATCCCGTCGGCAACGGTATCTGCCGCATTGCCACAAGTTGTCTCGACTTCCGTTGAGAAGTCTGCCGCCCAAGCGCAGGTTGAACGCATTAAGGTGCAGACAGACCTCGTGCGTGCAGAAATCAGTCCCGTCGGCGGCGATATAGTCTATTTGGAGTTGTTGAAACACCGAGACACAGTGGACGAGAACAAGAATCTTGTCTTGCTGGGGCCAGAGCACAAATTTACCGCGCAGAGCGGATTGACCGGCGACGGTTTTCCAAACCACAAGACGACCTATTCGGCGTCTGGGGGGGAGTTCAAGCTTGCTGATGGGAAGGACTCGATCGAAGTCCGACTGGATGCAGTCGGCTCCGGGAACGCGTCAGGTGTCCGTGTTACAAAGATCATCACGTTTCGCCGAGACAGTTATCTGATCGAAGTGTCGCATCAAGTATCAAATACTTCAGCCCAGCCTGTTTCTACCAATGCCTACTTTCAATTGACGCGTGATGGCAAGGCACCTGCGGGCGATTCAAAAATGGTCAGCACATATACCGGTGCGGCGGTTTATTCCGAGCAGGACAAGTTCCACAAGGTGGACTTTTCGGACATAGAAAAGAACAAGGTTTCGTACACCACGGTTACCAACAATGGCTGGATCGCCATTGTTCAACACTATTTTGTCACCGCGGTGCTTCCACCCCTTCAGACACAGAGAGAGTATTACTCGCGTAAATTGGCCGACAACTTGTATGCGGTTGGTGCGATTCTTCCTGTCGCGTCGATTGCCCCGGGTGCTAGGGGGGAAATCAAGACGTCAATTTATGCGGGGCCGGAAGAGCAGGATAAGCTGAAATCAATCGCTACCGGCCTTGAACTATCTGTCGACTACGGTTGGCTGACTGTCATTGCTGCACCCCTATTCTGGGTTCTTCAGTATCTGTATGCCTGGCTTGGAAATTGGGGCCTCGCAATCATCCTGCTTACTGTCATCATAAAACTGATTTTCTTTCCGCTGTCGGCCGCTAGCTATAAGTCGATGGCGAAAATGAAATTGGTAACCCCGAAGATGACGAAGATTCGGGAGCAGTATGCTAACGATCGGATGAAGCAGAATCAGGCCATGATGGATCTCTATAAAGAGGAAAAGATAAATCCATTGGGAGGCTGCCTTCCGATCGTTGTACAGATCCCCGTTTTCATATCCTTGTATTGGGTGCTTTTGGCCAGTGTCGAACTGCGACATGCTCCGTTCTACGGGTGGATAACAGACCTTGCGGCGGCGGATCCCTATTTCATCCTCCCTGCGCTGATGATGGCATCAATGGTCATCCAGACAAGGATGAATCCAACGCCGCCGGATCCGGTTCAAGCCAAGGTGATGCAGATCATGCCGATCGCTTTTGGCGTCATGTTTTTCTTTTTTCCGGCGGGCCTGGTCCTCTATTGGTTGGTTAACAACGTACTTTCAATAGCGCAGCAATGGCAGATCACCAAGATGATTGAGGGTGAAAAGGCCACGACGAGTGCCAAACGCTGATGTCATTGCGGCAATAGCCACTCCACCCGGACGAGGCGGAATTGGTATCGTACGCATCTCCGGCAACGGACTGCAGGAGTTTTCTCGAGCGATCATCTCGAGAATTCCTGAAACGCGGGTAGCCACTCGCGCAGAGTTTCTCGCTGGTGACGGCTCAGTCATCGATACAGGCATCGCGTTGTATTTTCCGGCGCCGGCGTCGTACACCGGGGAAGATGTCCTGGAGTTGCAAGGACACGGTGGGCCCGTGATCTTGCAGATGCTCATACGAAGATGCATTGAATTGGGCGCGAGAATAGCGGAGCCCGGAGAGTTCACTCGCAGGGCGTTTCTCAACGACAAATTGGACTTGGCTCAGGCCGAGGCTGTTGTAGACGTTATTGAAGCTGCTTCGGAGAGCGCTGCGCGATGCGCGGTTCGCAGCTTGAAGGGCGAGTTCTCGGGCGAGATCAATGCAATCAATAGTGATCTTCTCGCATTGAGGACGTGGATCGAGGCGACACTTGATTTCCCGGAGGAAGATCTGGAGGAGGCAGATCGCCGCGAAATGGCGATGCGATTGGGGGGCCTGAAACAGGTTGTTTCCCGCACTCTCTCAAAGAGTCAACAAGGGAGCATTCTGAGGGCAGGGCTGAATGTTGTGCTTGTGGGCAAGCCGAATGTTGGGAAGAGTTCGCTCTTGAACCGGCTCGCCCGGGAGGACGTTGCCATTGTCACATCCATCCCCGGAACGACGCGCGATGCATTGCGGCAAGCAATTCAGGTGCGAGGGATTCCTATTAACGTCATTGATACGGCGGGGCTACGCGAAGCGTCTGATGAGGTCGAAGTGATCGGCATGCAGCGGACTTGGCAGTCGATCGGTAAGGCGGATCTTGTTATGTTGGTTGTAGAGGCTGCCACGGGTGTTACGGCTGCGGATAGAGCGATTCTGGCTGGATTCCCTGAGGGGCTTTCGCACATAACGGTGTTCAACAAGATTGATTTGGTATCGACCGCCTCAACCCCTGCCACGCAGAACTCGGACGGGGTGATCTTCGTTTCTGCGAAAACTGGTGAAGGCATCGACGCGCTACAAGTTGCGCTCGAGAAGGCGAGTGGGTGGCAGGCGAGTGGTGAAGATGTATTTCTGGGCCGAGAACGCCATATTGTTGCGCTGAAATCTGCTCTGGGCGCGCTGGAAGCGGCTGACGGATTGCTCGATCATCTGGAACTTTTTGCGGAAGAACTGCGGGTTGCCCACAAGAGCCTGGGGACCATCACCGGCGAGGTTACTGCAGATGATTTGCTTGGAGAGATATTTTCAAGTTTTTGCATCGGAAAGTAGTTTTTGACCGTAATGAGAAACCAAGAAGTGCCATTTGAGCCTTGGAGCTCGCGCACCTTTCGGTGTTTCATAATACGGAAAGTCGTTTTAATTGAGCATGTCAAATCGTTTAGCCAGCAGTCCTTTCACTGTGTGCAATAAAACAGACATGCAGGTTCGAGCTGCAGTGCAACAAATGTCCATCGAGGACGTGGTGTAAAATCCGCCGAATTCCCATCATGTCACTCGTGATGGCTCGCGCTTCCTTAGCGCCAATTCCCTCCCCTAAAAATAACCATGAATAAATCCACTCTGCCGTCGTCAATCGACATTGCTGCTCCAGGCTATGTGCAACACCATGGCGTCAAGGAGTGGGTCGCGCGTATCGCTGCCCTGACAAAGCCCGACCGAATCTACTGGTGCGATGGGTCACAGGAGGAGTACGACAGGTTATGTGATGAGATGGTACGTGCAGGAACATTCAGGCGCCTCAATCAAGAGCTTCGGCCGAACAGCTATCTCGCCTGGTCTGATCCGACCGACGTTGCGCGCATGGAGGACCGTACGTTTATTTGTACCGAGCATCAGGAAGATGCCGGCCCTACCAACAACTGGCAATCGCCTGTTGAGATGCGCGAAGCGCTAAATAGCCGATTTGACGGTTGCATGCGCGGTCGCACGATGTACGTCGTTCCATTTTCCATGGGGCCTTTGGGTTCCCATATCGCTCAAATTGGGGTGGAGCTGACCGACTCTCCTTACGTCGTAGTGAACATGCGAATCATGACGCGCATGACTCGTAAGGTATGGGATGTGCTTGGGAAGACCGGCGAGGTTGTGCCATGCGTTCATTCGGTGGGCGCCCCGTTGGAGGCAGGAAAGAGCGATGTCCCGTGGCCGTGCAACAAGGAGCACAAGTACATCGTCCACTTTCCTGAAACTCGGGAAATCTGGTCTTATGGATCAGGGTACGGGGGCAATGCATTGCTAGGCAAGAAGTGCCTAGCGCTTCGAATCGCTTCAGCAATGGGTCGCGATCAGGGGTGGTTCGCAGAGCACATGCTAATCCTTGGAGTAACTTCACCCGACGGACACAAGAGCTACGTCAGTGCCGCGTTCCCTTCTGCTTGTGGAAAGACAAACTTTGCGATGCTTGTGCCTCCCCCGGCACTCAAGGGGTGGAAGGTCACCACGATTGGTGAGGATATCGCTTGGATTAAACCTGGGAAGGATGGCCGCCTGCATGCCATCAATCCAGAAGCAGGATTTTTCGGGGTGGCCCCTGGCACCTCCGCAAAGACTAATCCGAACTGTATGGCTAGCCTGCACAGCAATGTTATTTTTACAAACGTCGCGCTGACGCCCGACGGAGACGTGTGGTGGGAGGGGATGACAGGCGCACCTCCGCCGGAGCTTCTGGATTGGCAAGGGCAGCCCTGGACTCCGGAATCTGGGCGCAAGGCGGCACATGCAAATTCGCGTTTTACGGTTCCAGCTTCTCAGTGCCCCGCAATCGACCCCGAGTGGGAAAACCCTGACGGCGTGCCAATTTCCGCGGTGTTATTTGGCGGCCGGCGTTCCAATACGGTTCCTCTTGTCGCAGAAGCTTTTTCATGGACTGATGGTGTGTACATGGCGGCGACCATGGGTTCCGAAACGACTGCTGCAGCGACCGGGAAGGTGGGAATCGTTCGTCGTGATCCTTTTGCAATGATCCCGTTTTGCGGTTACCACATGGGCGACTATTTTGGCCACTGGGTGAAGCTCGGTAAAACGGTTGCACATCGACCGCATATATTTTGTGTGAACTGGTTCAGGACTGACGCGTCGGGGAAGTTTGTGTGGCCGGGTTTTGGCGACAATATGCGTGTCTTGAAATGGGTTGTTGAGCGGTGCCAAGGAAAGGCACACGCAGTTGAGACAGCTATTGGGTGGATTCCCGAATATCACGACTTGGAGTGGGCTGGTCTGGAAGAATTTACTTCTGAACAATACAAAGTTGTGAGTTCCATACGCGCTGATGATTGGTTGTTGGAATTGGATGCGCATGATGACCTGTTTGAGTCACTTAAGGCGAGACTTCCAAGGGAGTTGATGCTTCGCAAGGAATTGCTCAGGTTGTCTATAAGTGATTGATTTATTTGTGTTTAGAAGTCGGATTCTGTCGAGACATTTTTTTGGCTCGTGATGCTTCGGTGTCCATAGCTTAGAGTTCGATCTCTCTGGGTGCTTGCCTGCAAGCTAAGTCAGCAGGACTGAGCTACTTTAGCCGGATTTCCCAGATGTGTATTTCGGCCTGAGTCTTTAGGTCGGCATTTGGCCAGAAGAGCATCGTGGGTGTGAGGCGGCTTCACCTCGCCCACACTTCGGATGCTTCTCTCATCTCACCTGAAATTAGCACTAGATCCTTTTGTTTCATTCCATGCTTCTGCATGTGGTGACTTATGGTATCCACTGTGTCCGCGGCAATTACAGCCCAGATCGAAACGCGCCATACTCCACCAATAAGACGAATAGCTCTCGGCGTTCGACAGAGCAAGGCCCCGCGAATTTGTTTTGATTGTCTAGTTGAGTGAGTACGGGGGTGCAGTACTCGCGCTCCCGACAATTTTCATTTCGCTTGATGGGTTCTGGAATGACGAGGTATTTTGTTAGCAGGTGGGCTGGTCTGGCTATTGTCGCGTAGGTTTCCAGTTTGGGAATTTGGTCCTGAGCCTGTTGTTTCACGTGAAACATGGATCCAAAAGCCTAGTTGTTCAAGTTCCACGTGAAACACTGGGAATTCTCAAACAGAACTTATAGAATCCGCTCCCCCTCTCCCCGAACTGTGCATAAGTGAAATTTCCTGACTACTTCGACGTCATCATTGTTGGTGGTGGGCATGCCGGAACCGAGGCAGCGCTGGCTTCCGCAAGGGCTAATTGCCGAACGCTGCTGCTAACCCATAACCTTGAGACGTTGGGCCAAATGTCCTGCAATCCGTCTATTGGAGGAATTGGCAAAGGACATCTGGTCAAGGAAATCGATGCGCTGGATGGCGCCATGGCCATAGCCACGGACGAAGCGGGAATACAGTTTCGAATTTTGAATGCGAGCAAGGGACCGGCAGTACGGGCCACTCGAGCGCAGGCTGATCGGCTCCTGTACAAGAAGGCGATCCGAAAACGACTAGAAGAACAGGCGAATTTGACCTTGTTCCAACAGGCTGTTGATGACCTGCTTATCGATGGGGACAGAGTGACCGGGGTCAGAACCCAATTTGGTGTCGAATTCAGGGCAGAAGCCGTCGTCCTTACGACGGGAACATTCTTGTCCGGCTTGATCCATGTTGGACTCGATAAAGCCCAGGGAGGGCGAGCTGGCGATCCTCCGTCCATACGTTTGGCTGAGCGGCTTAGGGAGCTCAAACTTCCGGTAGGTCGACTGAAGACCGGGACCCCTCCCCGACTTGATGGAAGCACGATTGATTTCACCAAGCTATCGGAACAGCCAGGTGACGACCCGGCACCTGTGTTTTCCTTCATGGGCAGCAGGGAGATGCATCCGCGGCAATTGTCGTGCTGGGCGACTCAAACCAATGAGCAAACACATGAGATCATTCGAGGGGGATTAGATCGCTCCCCAATGTATACCGGCGTGATCTCAGGGATTGGCCCTCGTTATTGCCCCTCCATAGAAGACAAGATTCATCGTTTTGCGGGCAAATCCAGCCACCAGGTATTCCTCGAACCAGAAGGGCTGACAACGAACGAAATCTATCCCAACGGGATATCAACGAGCCTCCCCTTCGATGTTCAGCTGGACTTGGTTCACTCTATCGCAGGTCTGGAGAAAGCCCATATTTTGCGTCCGGGCTATGCCATTGAATATGACTACTTTGACCCGCGTGGCCTCAAGTCGACGCTCGAAACGAAAGCTTTTGCCGGATTGTTCTTCGCCGGGCAAATCAATGGAACGACAGGATATGAGGAGGCCGCATCACAAGGCATTCTTGCGGGTATAAACGCGGCTCAGTATTCAAAAGGTAGCCAGCCATGGGTGCCAAGTCGTGGCGAGGCGTACATCGGTGTTTTAGTTGATGATTTAGTTACTCGCGGAGTATCTGAGCCCTATCGGATGTTCACCAGTCGTGCCGAGTACCGGCTCATGTTGCGTGAAGACAATGCAGACCTTCGTTTGACTGACCATGGTCGCAAATTGGGATTAGTCGGTGATGAAAGATGGACCGTCTTTAACCGAAAGCGGGATGCCATTGCCAGGGAACAAGAACGGCTCAAATCAACTTGGGTAAATCCAAGAATTGTCTCTGATTCACAAGCTATTGAATATATTGGACAATCAATAGAGCGTGAATACTCTCTCGCGGATCTTCTCAGGCGCCCAAATGTTAGTTATTACTCACTATTGAAGTTGAGTGGGCTTGAATCGCAAGAGATGGATACCGCCGTCATAGAACAAATCGAAATACAGGCGAGATATCACGGTTACATCCAAAGGCAGGACGAAGATGTCAGGCGCCGTGCGTCACAGGAAACCCAACCAATACCACTGGACATCGATTATGACCTTGTCCCAGGCCTGTCCAATGAAGTTCGCCAGAAATTGAAAGAACACCGACCAGAGACAGTTGGGCAAGCAACCCGAATTTCAGGAATGACCCCGGCGGCCATTTCCCTCCTGCTGGTGCAACTAAAGCGGCTACGAACGGTTGGTCAAACAGAAAAGCCCAGCGTCATATGAGCGTGCCTGCAAGGAACGTAACTGAAATCGCGCGATTGAAGCACCAACTGGAATCTGGAATCAGTGTGATGGGGTTTCACCTTCACACCGCCCAGGCTGAAAAGCTGCTGCAGTTTGTCTTTCTTATCGAAAAATGGAATCGGGTACATAACCTCACTGCCACTCGCGATATGGAAAAAATGATCAGCCATCACATCCTGGATTCTCTGGCTATTCTTCCGTACGTCGCAGGCAAAAGAATTCTCGATGTCGGCTCAGGAGCGGGATTGCCTGGAATTCCACTGGCGATAACGCGGCCCGATATTGAATTCACCTTGATCGACAGCAACAGCAAGAAGTCCGCATTTCAGCAACAAGCCCGCGCAGACTTGCAGCTGACCAATGTGCAATCAATTTGCGCACGTGTTGAAGCGTGGCATGCGGATCCGTACGATACGATTGTTTCCCGGGCCTATTCCGAAATAGCGACCTTCATTGCTTCTTCAAGCCACCTACTGGCTGACCAGGGGATTTTTGCCGCCATGAAAGGCACGTCTCCCCAGGACGAAATTGAAGCCCTCCCAGCCCCTTTCCGCGTCAGGCAATCGCATCGACTCGAAGTACCGGGATTGCATGCTGAACGCCACCTCATTCTGATTGAGAAATCATGACGCGAACCATAGCCATCACCAATCAAAAAGGCGGTGTTGGAAAAACGACCACCAGCGTGAATCTTGCTGCGGGCCTGGCCGCACTGGGCAAACGTGTCCTGCTCGTTGATCTCGATCCACAAGGAAATGCAACCATGGGCAGCGGCGTTGACAAACGCGCCCTGTCCGATTCGGTGTACCAGCTGATACTCGGTCTCGCAACGGTCGATCGAGTTCGCGTTCACTCACAGGCCGGGGGGTATGACCTCGTCCCCGCCAATCGAGACCTCGCAGGCGCTGAGGTTGAATTGGTCGGGCTTGATCATCGTGAAACCAGGCTTAAGGCAGCGCTAGAAACTGCCCTGTCCGCCTATGACTTCATCGTGCTCGATTGCCCTCCAGCGCTCAATATGTTGACAGTCAACGGATTGGTCGCCGCAGATGCGATCATGATTCCAATGCAGTGCGAGTACTACGCACTCGAAGGTTTGACGGATCTTGTTAACACCGTGAAAAGGGTCAGGCAAAACCTCAATCCACGGCTGGAAATCGATGGGTTGTTGCGCACCATGTTTGATCCCCGGAGCACGCTCGCCCAGCAAGTATCTGCGCAATTGCAATCCCACTTCGGCGCCAAGGTATATACAACCGTCATTCCACGGAATATCCGTCTTGCCGAAGCGCCCAGCTTCGGCATGCCCGCAGTCAGTTTCGATGCCGCTTGCAAGGGGTCGCAAGCCTATGTCGCGCTTGCGAAAGAAGTCATTGAACGCGAACGCATCAGCGCGATCAATCAACAATCAGATGCGGTGGACATCGTTAATTGATCTCGCATAGTCGTCAACCGCAGTCGGGGGCATGACGAGTCGTTCACCCTCGCTTGCGCAACGATTGAATCCGCGAAGCAACTTGGAGCTTGTCATGGTTGGAAAGATGAAAGGATTGGGACGCGGCCTCGATGCGCTCTTGGCAGGCAATGACGCCCCGGCAGTCAGGGACGACCAGCCAGCGACGCTCAAGGTCGAGCAGTTGCAGAGCGGGAAGTACCAGCCTAGAACAAGAATGGACGGGGAATCACTGGCCGAATTGGCAGAATCGATCAAGGAGCAAGGGATCATGCAATCCATCCTGGTGCGGCCTGTCGGAGGTGCAAAATTCGAGATCATCGCCGGGGAGCGTCGTTGGAGGGCTGCCAAGCTTGCGGGCCTCCGCGAAGTGCCTGTCGTCGTAAGGGATGTCCCCGACTCGTCCGCCCTGGCGATGGCATTAATTGAGAATATCCAGCGCGAGGACCTGAACCCCCTGGAGGAGGCTGCGGGGGTTCAAAGACTGATCGCGGAGTTTGCACTGACTCATGAAAAGGCAGCACAGGCGATTGGCCGGTCACGGACTGCCACAACCAACCTGCTGCGCCTGCTTGGACTGTCGAAACCAGTCCAGGCGATGTTAGCCGAGGGCAAACTTGAAATGGGACATGCGCGCGCGCTGCTGACTGTGGAGGGTCCGAGACAGGCGCAACTCGCTGAGCAGGTCATCAAGCAAGGTCTGACAGTTAGGCAGACCGAAAAGCTCGTGCAGGATCAATCAAATCCGAAAGCCATAGTGCCGAGAAAAGTGGCGAGAAATGGTCGCGACGTAGAACGATTTGCCGAAGAACTCTCCCAGCGCTTTGGTACGACAGTAGAAATTCGCGTTGGAAAAAAGGGTTCGGGCAAACTAGTGGTGACTTACAGCAGCGCAGAACATCTGGACGACTTGCTGTCGAGATTCAGCTAGTCGCTGGCATCTTGCGCAATAACCCTACCTTGGCGAGAAGGCCTTTTCTGAAGCAAGTGAAAAAAAAATACGCTAATAGCCGTCCCAGCATTGGTAAAACCGCAAAGAATGCCTTAAAATCCGCCGGCTTCGAGATGGGCGTGCCAAGTTGAGGCTCGGGACGTGGTCGACGCGGGCGTGGCGAGAATCCCGTAAGGTGCTCGTTGCCCAAGGTGGGCTCTCAATGGTCGCTGCCGTAGCGTGTGCAGCGATTTGGGGGTTGCCAGCGGGCATTTGGGCACTCGTCGGGGGCTTCATTTGTGTTGGGCCGTCGGCATTGCTTGCGGCTCGCTTGGCAAAAGCACTGGCGAATCCGAAGGTAAACTTCGGGGTGGCTTTTCTCGCCGGGGAAATGATCAAGATTGCGCTGGTTGCCGCGCTGTTCGCGTTGGCGTATTCGCGCGGTGGTGGCGTACATGCTTTAGCACTGTTGCTCGGCTTCATAGCAGCAGTACAGGGTTATTTTTTGGTGTTGTTATTGCCTGATCGATAGAAAACATGGCTGCCGGTTCTAATACTCCAAACGCGTCGGAATACATTGTTCA
>CANJXQ010000102.1 GCA_947478805.1 Betaproteobacteria bacterium
GTCTTCGCCGACCAGGTGGAATATTTCCACACCCATTTCAGCCGCCGCGATTCGATCATCCTCTCGGTGCACACCCACAATGACCGCGGCACGGGTGTGGCGGCGGGCGAACTCGCGCTGCTCGCCGGCGCCGACCGCGTCGAGGGCACCTTGCTCGGCAATGGCGAGCGCACCGGCAACATGGACATCACCACCATGGCGATGAACCTCTACAGCCAGGGCGTGGACCCGGAACTCGACCTCTCCAACCCGGACGAGATCATCCAGGTGGTCACCGAATGCACCGACATCCCGTTGCACCCGCGCCACCCATGGCTGGGCGAGCTGGTGTACACGGCGTTCTCCGGCAGCCATCAGGACGCGATCCGCAAGTGCCTCCACATCCAGAAACCGGACCAGCCCTGGCAGGTGGCCTACCTGCCCATCGACCCGAAGGACCTGGGCCGTAATTACCAGGAGGTGATTCGCGTCAACAGCCAGTCGGGCAAGGGCGGCGTGGCCTTCGTGCTCGAGCGCGACTACGGCCTCATGCTGCCGCGCTGGCTGCAGGTGGAGCTCGCGCAGGAAGTGCAGAAGCACAGCGAGGTGCACGGCGGCGAAGTCGACGGTGCAACCATCCACCGGATCTTCAAGGAGCGATTCGTCGCCGACAGCGCGCCGCTGGCGCTGTCCGGCTACCAGCTCGACCGCAGCGCCGGGCGCGATGCCATCAAGGTGCATGTGAGCGAAGGCAGCGCGAAGCGCACGCTGCAGGGCGAAGGCGAAGGCGCGCTCTCGGCCTTCGTCGATGCGCTGATGCGCCACGGCGGGCGGCGCATTGCCGTGGTCGATTACAGCGAACATGCCATCGGCGCCGGCACCAACGCCGAAGCCGTGACCTACGTGCAACTGAACATCGACGGCAGGCGCGTTGCGGGCGTGGCCTTCGACCAGGACGTGGTCAGCGCCTCGATGAAGGCAGTGCTATCGGCGTGGAACCGCGCCGAGCTCGAGGCGCGGCATGGCACGGCGCAGAAAGTGGCATAGCGTGCCTAGCAATGCGAGGGGGACACTCCCCTCGCGCTCCCCAAAGTCGGGCGCCTAACGGCAATTCTGCTGGGCGCTCATGGACAGCCGCGACTGCGTCGCCCCTGAAAGCCGGCTGGCGCACAGACAGCGGGCAGCCGGGCTGCCACGCTGGACTCCTTGCCCAAGGAGAATCCCATGCCCAGCACCCGCCCGCTTGCCGCGTATCGCTTCTGGAGCATCGCGCTCTGCGCAAGCATCACCGTGCTCGGCACAACACTGTCACTGGCAGCGGATCGCCCGCAGCCGGACGCACAGGCAACCTACCGTGCGGACCGGGCGGCGTGCCTGCGCGGCCTGACCAACCAGGACCGCGATACCTGCCTGCGTGAAGCCGGCGCCGCATTGCAGGAAGCCAGGCGCGGCGGCCTGACGAGCGGTCAGGAAGCGATTGAAAGTAATCGGGTCGCCCGCTGCGAAAGACTCGCACCAGAGGATCGCGCACTATGCGTCCGCCGTATGAATGGCGAGGGCGAGACCAGCGGCAGCGTTGCGGGCGGCGGAATACTCCGTGAGCTCGTGGTGCCTGTTCCCGCCGGCAACTGACCCTACCAGGCGCTTCCCGAGCTCGCCTGCGATCATCGATCCAGTTCACGCAGGAGCAGCTTGCGCGCTGCGTCCAATTCGGAAGGTAACTTGGCGATTTCTCGCCGCAAGCGGGCGGACCACACGTCCGGTCGCTTCCTCAGGGACTGGACAGCAAGACCAAGGTCGCCGCGCCGGTCCTCGTACAACACGGAAATAACCTCCGCCGCCTGCTGCCGGTCTTTACCGGCCTTGGTCTGCTCAAACGCCTGGCGGCGCCCGCTGACGATCAGCTTGTGCAGCGCGTAGCGCGCTGGATCGGGCACGTTGACCAGGGTCGCGCCGCCGTTCACCAGCGCGGCGGGCAGCGGAGCTTCAAGAAGATAGTCGAGCAGCTCCAACGGTTGTGCCGCCGCCTTGAGGCGCGGAATCAGTACCGGCATCCCATCCCGCGGACCGCGCGCGGGCGTCAGCAAATCCACACGCAGTTCGCGGCCGCGAACCTTGAATGAGGTTTCGTGAGCGTTCGGATTGAGCCCGGGCACCGGGAGAAAACCCATGTTGAGGGCACCCAGTGCGCCGGGCAGATCCGCTTCCGGTTGCGGAACCACAACGTGCAACACGCGAGTGGCGGCAAGATCGATGTCCTGCGTGCGCAGGGCGGAAGCCCAGCGCACGCCAAGCAGATTCCCCAGGACAATGAAAGCATGGGTGCCGACCAGCACTGCCCCCACACGGAACACACCCGCGCTGGCAAGCCCCGACACCACCCGCGCCGATGGTCCATCGGTCAGCATGGCCCCGCCCTGTCGAAGCATGGCGCTGAGACGCTCCAGTTGCTCGCGCGCCAGATCCGCATCCGCGCGGCCTGCGGCGTATGCCGCCATCACGGCACGGGTTTCGGCGCCATCCACCCCGACAAAATATTCGCGCTGCCCGGCGGCACCTTCACTGGTCTTGAAATACCAGTACTCGCCTCCGCGCACCGTCTTCTTCGTGAAAGAGCCGATGAGGCTGGCGAAAGAACGCGCCGATTCCGCGACGCGCAAGCGTTCGCACAGTTCAGCGTAAAGCGTCTGGGTTTCCAGGGGCTGTCGCAGCATGCGGGACATTATACCTAATACCACTTTATTTTAGGTATAACATCGGCACCCTTCCACGGACCGTCCTCCTGCTTAGGCCTTCAGGCGATACCCGGTCCGGAAAATCCACGCCACGATGACGAGGAACACGATCAGGAACGCCAGCGTCATCCCCAGGCTCACGCCGATGGACACGTCGCTGGTGCCGTGGAAGCTCCAGCGAAAGCCGCTGATCAGGTACACCACCGGATTGAACAGCGACACCGTGCGCCACACCGGCGGCAGCATGTCGATGGAGTAGAAGCTGCCGCCAAGGAACGTGAGCGGCGTGATGATCAGGAGCGGGATCACCTGCAGCTTCTCGAAACCATCGGCCCATACGCCGATGATGAAGCCGGCAAGGCTGAAGGTCACCGCCGTCAGCACGAGGAAACTCAGCATCCAGAACGGGTGCTCGATCTCCAGCGGCACGATCACCGCCGCGGTCGCGAGGATGACAAGACCGAGGATCACCGATTTGCTCGCCGCCGCACCCACGTAGGCCAGGGTGATTTCCACGTAGGACACGGGCGCCGACAGGAGCTCGTAGATCGTGCCGGTGAACTTCGGGAAGTAGATGCCGAAGGAGGCGTTGGAAATGCTCTGCGTCAAGAGCGACAGCATGATGAGGCCCGGCACGATGAAGGCGCCGTAACTCACGCCGCCCACGTTCTGCATGCGCTCGCCGATGGCGGCACCGAACACCACGAAGTAGAGCGCCGTCGAAATGACGGGCGAGATCAGGCTTTGCATCACCGTGCGCCCGAAGCGCGCCATCTCGAAGCGGTAGATGGCGCGCACGGCCAAGAGGTTCAGGCCGGTCATTTGCGCTCTCCCACCAGGCTGACGAAGATGTCCTCGAGCGAGCTTTGCGTGGTCTGCAGGTCGCGAAAGTGCACGCCGGCTTCGCCGAGGCCGCGCAGCAGGGCGGCAATGCCGCGGCTGTCGTCTTCCGCCTCGCTGGCGTCGTAGGTGTAGATCAGCTCGTTGCCGCCCTTGGCGAGCGCAAGCTGCCAGGCCGCCAGCGCGGGCGGGACGGCGGCCAGCGGCTCCAGCATCTGCAAGGTGAGCTGCTTCTTGCCGAGCTTGCGCATCAATTCGGTCTTTTCCTCGACCACGATGAGCTCGCCCTTGCTGATCACGCCGATGCGGTCGGCCATCTGTTCGGCTTCCTCGATGTAATGCGTGGTGAGGATGATGGTGACGCCCGAGGCGCGCAGTTGCCGCACCAGCGCCCACATGTCGCGCCGCAGCTCGACATCGACGCCCGCCGTGGGTTCGTCCAGGAACAGGATGCGCGGTTCGTGCGACAGCGCCTTGGCGATCAGCAGGCGCCGCTTCATGCCGCCAGACAGCGTGCGGATGATGGCGTCCTTCTTGTCCCAAAGCGACAGGTCTCGCAGCACACGCTCGATGTGCGCCGGATTGGCCGACTTGCCGAACAGGCCGCGGCTGAACGACACCGTCGCCCACACCGTCTCGAAGGCGTCGGTATGCAGCTCCTGCGGGACCAGGCCGATCAAGGAGCGCGCGGCGCGAAAGCTCGTGATGATGTCGTGGCCATCCACCGTCACCCGCCCGCTCGATGGCGTGACGATGCCGCAGATGGTGCTGATCAGCGTGGTCTTGCCGGCGCCGTTGGGCCCCAGCAGCGCGAAGATCTCGCCCGGATGGATGTCGAGGCTGATGCTCTTCAGCGCGTGAAATCCGGTGGCGTAGGTCTTGGAAAGATTGCGGATGGAAATGATGGGGGACATGGCTTCGATGATAGCGGATTCAATCCTCGCCGCCGGCACGCAAGGCTGCCGTGCCACCGTCACGACCTCCGGTTCGCGCCGACCGGGGTCAGCCGGGCTGGGCGCTACCCGAACGCGGTCCGAGGAAATACCAGAGGATCAGCCCGAGCACAGGCAACAGCAGCACGGCAAGAATCCAGATCAGCTTCTTTTCGTTGGACACCGGGCTCTGGAAAATGTTGATGAGGGCCCAGATATCGCCGATCAGTACCAGCAGGCCCCAGACGCTGTATCCCATACTCATCATGATGTGCTTTCGTTGTTGATCGATAAACCGAATCGCCATGCCTGTTCCGACGGCAACATCTTTCGAGCATGGTAAGGCTCCCCGGCCTCGCGTACAGTACGCTATCGCACACCCGCCCTCCAATCCCCATTCCTCCGCGAACCCAAACCATGACCGCCCCGATCGCCCTCAAGATCCGCCCCGCCACCCGCGCCGACGTCCCCGTCGTTCTCGGCTTCATCCGCGAGCTCGCGGAATACGAAAAGCTCACGCACCTGGTGGTCGCCACCGAGGACACTTTGGCCGAGGAGCTGTTCGGGCCGCGCAGCCCGGCCGAAGTCCTGCTCGCCGAAGCGGGCGGCGAGGCCGTGGCCTTTGCCGTGGTGTTCCACAACTTCTCGACCTTCCTGGGCAAGAAGGGCATGTACCTCGAAGACCTCTACGTGAAACAGTCCCGCAGGCGCCAGGGCTATGGGCGTGCCCTGCTTCTGCACATCGCGCGGCTGGCAGTGGAACGCGGTTGCGGGCGCTTCGAGTGGTCGGTGCTGGACTGGAACGAACCGGCCATCCGTTTCTACGAAGGCCTTGGCGCGAGCATCCTCCCGGAATGGAAGCTGGTGCGGGTCACCGGGCCGGCACTGAGCAAGCTTGCGGCGATGAAGTAATGCATGGACCTGTGCGGCAACGCTGCATTGCCATTTTAGTTGGCAGTATTCGTGTCATTTAGATACGTATATCTTGGTTCCTATTAATTACTTGTCAGTATTTTAAACGTCCGTTCGTGCATCGAGCGCCTGCTCACCCGGGCTCTGGATTGCCGTTAACGTGCCAGCGGTGGCGCCCCGCCGGTCTCGGCGCCGGTGAAATGGCGGTAGAAGGCAACGGCACGATTGATGAACGAGGCTTCATTGCCTTCGGCATAAGCACTGTTCGCCGACAGCAGCAAATAGATTCCCCATGTCGCGCCCGCTTGTCGCCGAAGGAAATACAGGTACTTCAATTCACCGGGCCGGAACACCGTCACGATGAACGCCCGCACCGCGCTGACGTTCTCGTACTCCAGCACCAGATGATCGGCGCCGGCATCGCGCACGCGCAGTTTGTAGGCCACTTCGCCCGTGGAGCGGCTGTCGCGCTGCCCGAAGTAGAGGCTGTCCCGGTTCATCATCTCGGATGCGGCGAAATCGCCACGATGCTCCGTGGAATCCGCCCCGCCAAACGCCACGGCATCGGTGACCAGGACGCGCCATTCCTTGTCCGCGGCCGACCAGTAGTGAATGCCGCGCAGCGCCGATATGGCGCCGAAGCGGCCAAGCAACTGGTCCGCAGTGCCGGTGTGCTGGAATGTCCCCGCCAATGCAACCAACAGGCCGGTGGATCCGCCGGCCCAGCCCGTGCACGCCGGCGGCTGCCAGTCGACAAGGGCGGCCTTTTCCCACACCTGTACCGTAGGTTGCTCGCCACTGCGGGCATACGCCGGCCGCGGCGCGCTGGCGCAGGGCGGCTGCGGCACATCGGCCGCAATCGCCGGGAATGAACACGCCAGCAACAGAGCAAGCAGAGCGTCTTTCATTGCGCGGACGCCGTCACCGTGAATGCGCCATCGATGCCGGCCCGCTCAATGCCAGAACACCGCGCCGAAGTGATCGTCACCGAGCAACGTGTAATAAATGCCGACCGTCGCGCGACTCTGCGTCCGGTCGCCCAGGTTCGGGTAACTCGCATCACGCCGGTTCCACAGGTATCGGAGCGACACGGCGTGGTGGCCCTGGATCCGCCAGGTGGCCGCGAGGTCGGTGCGGATGATGTTGTCGCGACCGGCCGTGCTGCCGCCCACGCTGGAGACGAAAAACTCGCGCGTGGTCAGGTCGATCGCGGCCTTGTCGCCGAAGATCAGCCGCAGCGCCAGCAGCGCCTGCGGCGTGACGCCATAGTGGTAGTCGCCTTCCGTCAAGCCATGCGAAGTGCCGACCGCTGCATAACCGACACCCAGCAGCGCCGTGCCCTGCAGGATGACATCCTTGCGCAAGGACGTCTGCGCGGTGGTGCCGAGCGACAGGGCGGTGCTCGAGATGCGATAGGTCTGCGGCGCGATGTAATCGTAGCTGCCGTAAAGCCCGACAATGCCGCGCGTGTCGCTGGGCGCCTCGTAAGCCTTGCCATAGAGCAGCCCGCGGGTCATCAGATTCTCGACCAGGTTCGCGCTGGATGCCGTGGCCTGGAAGGTGAAATAGTCGAAGGGCCTCGAGTAGTCGTAGCCGGGCAGGCCTGGCATGCCGTAGTCGAGCGAGAAATCCGCAAGAATTTCAGTCGGCCGCAGCCGCGTCGCCGCGCCGGGATTGCTTTGCGTTTCGCCGCTGGCACCGATCGCCAGGCGGCTGTAGTAGGGCGCACCGTTGCTGGAGAAGACCGTGTCATAGCCCATCAGGCGCCGGTTGAAGCCTAGCGTGGGTGAGATCGCCGTGGCCGCCCATTCGCGCCAGGCCGGCGTCATGCCCCCGCCCTGCTCCAGCACCAGGCTCGCCATCCGGAACAGCGCCTCGCCGAAGAATGAACCGGCAATGCCGCTGGCAATCTGGTCGTTCTGCGACGGCGGCGTGCGCTCGCCCGCAGTCTCCCACAAGGCGCTGCCTGCGAATGTGTAACCGGCCGACTCCCAATAGGAGAGCCCTGCCGAGCGCGCGAAGCCGTGGTACATCGAGCCCTGGTAGGGATGCCCGATCTGATTGATCTTGTAAGGATCGTTGTCATTCACCCAGCCGCCATGCAGGTTGTTGCGCGTCGAGGTCACGTTGCTGCTGTAGTCGCCACTCGCGTTCATGAAGCGCCGGTCGAACACGTTCAGCAGTCCTTCGAAGCCGAGGATTTCCAGCGCCGGCGTGGTGTAATTCTTGACGCGTCCGAATCCCGATGGTGAAGGCTTGTCGGGCGGCCGCCTCACCGTCGGATCGACCGGTTTCGCGTCGGCGGCCTGTGCCAGCATGACTGGCGGAACTCGCAGCGCGAGTCCGCCGCCATCCTGCCCGCGCGGCAACGTCGGCACCTTGCGCGCCCCCGGACGCAGTGCGAAGCCGCCACCCTGTACGGGCCGGAAATCGGACACCGCGTCCTGCGCCATCGCCGGCGCTTCGCTCGGGGTGAATCCATCCACGTCCAGCATGTGAGATGGGCCATCGCGATCTTGCGTGGACGGCTGCGCCTGCACTCCACCCACACCCAATGCGAGCGCTGCTCCGAATAGCCGCAATACGATGGGTGCTCGCATCATGAGGTTTGGCATTGGATTGATGTAACCGGTTCCTAGTCTTTCTCGCGATCCTTGTCCTGTTGCTTTTGACCGCGCCTGGAATCCTGGGACGATCCCTTGCCCTGCGAGCCGGCCTCGTCAGCCGGGCGGGTCTGCCCTGACTTGTCCGCACCCGACCCCGGGGCCTGGCGCTCGCGCGGAGCGGCTCCCTGTTGTGGCCGCGTTGTTTCCTGCGGCGAAGACGGTGGATTGGCGCGCTGGTTGCCAGGCTGCGCTTGACGCGGTTCCTGCGCCACTGGCGCCGGCCTTTGCGTCGCCGGTTGCTGCGGCTCCGGAGTCCTCGGCCGCTGGGCCTCCCGCTGCGTGGAACCCTTGTCCTGCGCTGCGCCCTGCGGTTCGCGCCGCTGTTCCCCTTGCGGTTCCCGTTGCTGCTCCCGTTGCGTTTCCCGCGGGGCTTCCCGCGGCGTTTTCCGTTCAGCGGGCACCGTCGGCCGTGCCGCCTGTTCCTGAAAATGCCGCTTCACCACGGCGTCGCGCGGCTGGTAGCGATAGTTCTGGTTGAAGAGCTCGCGCTGCCGCTCGACCTGGGGATAGCGGTCTCCCGTGTATTGCCGCTGGTAGACGGGCAGCGGGGCAGCTGCCGGCACGCTGCGGCGATCCCACTTGTCCCAGCCGCGTCGATGCTGCTCCCAATCACGGCCCCAGTGCTCGCCCCAGCGCGGCGGCGCATCCGGCCGCCAGCCGCGAAAATACTCGGGCGGACTTCTGTAATAGCGGACCGGGACCCGCAGGACGTAATAGGGCACGACCTCGCGATCCACCAGTCCCCAGGGACCGTTGTACCAGGAGCTCGCATACCAGCTGTCGCGCTCGTAGGCCCAGTACATGCCGTCATAGAAGAAGTAATTCGAATTCAATTGCGGCGCGTAATAGACCGGATAACCCGGCACCCGCACCAGGTCCGGATACAGCGGCAGGTTGATGCCGATGCTCATGCCGGGCACCCCGATGCTGATGCTCAACTGGCCGAATGCCGATGGCACGGCCCCGAGCAGCATGCACAAAAGAACCAATCTGTAGCGCATCTCGAAACCTCCGGTGGGATTGACGATAACAAGACGTGCTCACCGTTCCGGCGCATCGCTGGCGCTGCCGGAACAACGGCCGGCAGCAACGCCGTACCTTCATGAGCCAAGTTACGCCGCTGATCTGCGTTTGTATGTGCGCGACCGAACAGAGTGGGCCGCCGGCAGGGTAGAAGATGCGCTCATGAGTAACTCCCTGCGTCGACCACGGCCGCTGTGTGCCGCGTGTGCATCGCTTGCCATTGGCTTGATTGGCCTGGGTATGCCGATGCTCGCCGTCGCGGAGCTGACCAACGATTCGATCATCGGACCTGGCCTGCGCGTACGCCCCGCTTATGACGGATCGCGTGCCAACCAGACCGAGCTGGTTCCCGTGGTCCGCTACTTCGGCCAGACACTATTCGTGCGATCGACCCAGGGCGTGCTCGAGGGCGGCGCCCGGATGGAATTGGCGGAGGGACTCCACGTCGGTGCCCAGCTCGCCTACGAGCCCGGGCGCAAGGCGAGCGAATCGCCCTTCCTCAAGGACCGCGGCATGCCGGATCTCAGTACCGGCGCCTCCATCGGCGCACAGGTCGAGTGGGATCACAAGTTCGGGCCGATGCCCGTCACGCTGCTGGCGCGCGTTCGCCAGAACACCGTGGCCGACCGCGGCGCCCAGCTCGACTTTCGACTGAGCGCGGGCGTCTACCAGAACGGTCGCTTCTCCGCCGGCGTATTCACCCAGGCAACCTGGGCCAACGCAAAGTCGACCCGCTATCTGTATGACATCACACCGCAGCAGGCGGCCAGCACCGGGCTGCCCGCCTACGTCGCCGGGAGCGGGTGGCTGTTCGCAAGCCTGGGCCTGCTCTGGTCGTTCGACGTGAGTGAAAAGTGGGTGGTCGTCGGCAATGTCGAATCTCGGCATCTGCAGGGCGACGCTGCCCGCAGCCCGCTTGCCGAACACAAGTCGAACTACGCTGCAAGCGCGGGGCTGGCTTATCGCTTTTAGAGTCGTTTCAATATGAGGGGACACGTCCCCTCATGCTCCCCTGCATTGGACGGTTGCAAAATGAATTTTGCAACCGGTTCTTGACGCCTGACCGTTGCGACGATTCTCAGTGCAAGCCCGTCCCAAGCACACGCGCTCTCGCGCAGATGCGCGCCCCGGTTATCGGCATCATTGCGACCGATGCCGGCACCAGCCATGATCTTCGAGCTACTCAAGGACACGACGACGCTGGCGCTCATTGTCGCGAGCCTGTATTTCGCGCTGCGGCTGTATGTGCGCCGCAGACGGCCCGACTGGGCGGGGCCGCTTGCGCGACGCCGGCTTGCCGTTCTGCTGCTGCTCGTCCTCGCCGTGATCACCATCAAGGTCACCGAAGATGTGCTCGGCGGAGAATCCGGGCCGGTCGACAACCTGATCCTGGCGTTCATCCACGCCCATGTTCCTCCTGAGTCGATCCGATTCTTCGAGCTGATCACGCTGTCGGGCTCATTCAGCGTGCTGCTGCCGCTGACGAGTGTCGCAACGCTGGCCCTGCTGGTCGCGAGGCGACGACTGGAGGCCCTGTTGCTGGCCTCATCGGTCCTGGCAGGCGCGCTCGTCGTCTACGTCATCAAGATGGCCGTGGGACGGGTTCGGCCGGCGCTGTGGGTAACCGACGCGTATTGGGGGTTCAGCTTTCCCAGCGGGCACACGCTGGTCGTCGCGGCACTTGCCACCGCCGCAGTGCTGATCGTTGACCGCATCTGGCCGGCAGCCCATCGGCCGGCGCTGTTGCTGGCCCTCGCCTGGACACTGCTCGTCGGCATATCACGCATGGTGATCGGCGTGCACTGGCCAACGGATGTGCTGGCCGCTGCATGCATTGGCGCGTTTTTGCCGCTGGCGATGGGCATCGCACTGAAACGGGTTCGCTCCTGAGGCCAGGCAGTGCGCGGTGCGCCATATCTCATGGCTTTCTTTCTGATACTGTGCCGGCTGGCCGGCGCACTGACTGACGGAGCGCCGTTGAACGCACGCAGACTCCGCCAGCAGGCCACTCGAATCCGCCCATGACCCGTCCTTCGCCATCGCCGGCATCCAGCCGCTACCTGGACCCGTCATCCACCGGCTTCATCGTGCTGCTGGCGTTAACGACCGCGATGCAGGCCATCGGCACCACCTTCACCTTGCCGGCGCTGCCCGCCATGGCCAGGGACTTCGCCACCACGCCCGACATCGCGCAACTCACCCTGAGCGCGTACCTTGCGGGACTGGCCACCGGGCAGATCTTCCTGGGCGCGCTGTCGGACCGCTTCGGGCGGCGCCCGGTGCTGCTGGTGGGGATGGGCTTGTTTACCGTGGCCGGCCTCGGTTGCACCCTGGCCGGCGACATCTGGCTGCTCATCGCGCTGCGCGTGCTGCAGGGGTTCGCCGGCGGCGCCGGCATGATTCTCGGGCGCGCCATCGTGCGCGACACCTTCGAGCGGGAGCGGGCGCTGAAAGCCATGTCGGTCATGGTGGGCGTGATGACCATGATGCCCATGGTGTCGCCTTTTCTCGGCGGCATCGTGCTGAACTTCGCCGACTGGCGCTGGATCTTCGGATTCCTCACCCTCATTGCCGGCGTGCTCACTGTGCTCGCGTGGCTGCTGATCGGGGAGTCGTTGAAGAAACCCGACCCCACGGCCACCGACCCGCGCCGCATTCTCGCCAACTGCCTGGAGATCGTGCGCAACCCCGAAGCGATCAGCTTTCCCTTCGTATCCAGCCTGATCTTCGCCGGCATGTTCTCCTTCATGGCCATCCTGCCCTTCATCGCCATCGACAGCTTCGGTCTCACGGCGGCGCAGGGCGGCTGGCTGGTCAGCCTGAACGGGCTCGCGCTGTGGTCCGGGGCGCTGTTCAACAACCGCAAAGCCGGGCGCTGGCCGGTTCGGAAGCTGCTGAACCTGTCGACCGGCATCGCGCTTGCCGCGAGCCTCATTGTGCTGGCCGCAGCCCTTGCCATCGCAGCCGGGCTGCTGTCAGGCACGCCAGGCCTGCTGCTCATCTTCCTGCCCGCCATCGCCTACTCGTTCACCTTCGGCATCTCGCAGCCCAACTGCATCGTGCTGTCCATGCACCCGGTGCCGCACATTGCAGGAACGGCGTCCGCGCTGGGCTCCACCATCCAGATGAGCCTGGCGGCCTTTCTCACCTGGCTCGCCGGCTACATGTACAACGGTACGCCGGTGGCGCTGGGCATCTGCCTTGCCGCCACCGCGATCATCTCGTACCTGGTCTACGTGATGGTGGCCATCAGGTTCACCGCCGTCAGCGCGGTCAGTGTGGTCAGCGCACGCCGGACCTGAGCGCGCATCTCCCCATGACCCGCCCGTCGCGCAACCTGCCCACCGACTCCTTGGCGTTCATCGTGCTGATCGGCTTCGTGACGGCGGTCCAGGCCATGAGCGCCACGCTGGTCCTGCCGGCCCTGCCCACCATTGCGGGCGAATTCAATGTCACGCCCGATATCGCGCAATTCACGCTCAGCGGTTTCTTTCTCGGCGTCGCAAGCGGGCAGATCCTGTCGGGCGCCGTTTCCGACCGTTACGGGCGGCGCCCCGTGCTCCTCGCCGGCCTCGCACTGTCCACGCTCTCGGGCATCGGCTGCACGTTCGCGACCGGGATGGGCGCCCTGATCGCGGCTCGCGTGCTGCAGGGCTTCGGCTGCGCGGCCGGCATGATCCTCGGCCGCGCCATCGTGCGTGATGCCTTCACGCGCGACCGCGCGTTGCGTGCCATGTCCGTCGTCGCGCTGACCGTGGGCATCGTGCCCATGCTCGGCCCGCCCATCGCCGGCCTGTTGCTCGAGCTGATTTCATGGCGCGCCGTGTTCGGACTGCTGGCAACCATCACGCTGGTCCTGACGATCACGGTGTTCCTGAAGGTTCCGGAGACCCTCAGGCAGCCGGCCCATGGCGCCACCGATCCGCGGCGCATCCTCGCCAATTGCATCGAGACCATCCGCACGCCCGCGTCGATGGGTTTTTCACTCATGGCGAGCATGATCTACGGCGGCCTGTTCGCCTACATGTCGGTGATCCCCTTCGTGGCGCGGGACCTGTTCGGGCTCTCGGGCGCGGCAGCCGGCTGGCTGATCGGCGGCGCGTCGCTCGCGATCTGGCTCGGGGCAACGGTGAACAACCGACTCACCGGTCGCTGGCCGGTGCGCCGCCTGCTCGACCTGTCGAGCGCGCTGACGCTGGGCGGAGGACTGGTCACGCTGGCGGCCGCGGTTTTCCTCACCTTCGGCCCTCAAGGCGCCACATCGTCATGGCCCGCCTGGGCCTCGCTGGCCCTGGTTGTCGCGCCGGCCATGGTGTTCTGCTTCAACTTCGGCATCGCCCAGCCGACGTCGATCGTCATGTCGCTGCAACCCCTGCCGCACATCGCGGGCACCGCATCGGCGCTGAGCGCGAGCATCCAGACATTGACCGGCGCGCTGTTCTCGACGCTGGCCGCCGCGCTCTACACCGGCACGCCCATGTCGCTGGGCCTGTGCCTGGCCATCGCGGGCATGCTGTCGTTTGCCGCGTACCGCATCGTCGCGCGGCGGCATTCGCCGCGAACACTGGCCTGATTGGATACCGGCGACATGAATCAACCGAAGAAAAGAACCCCGCCCTCTCGCAACTTCGCGCTGGACTCCAAGGGCTTCGTAATCCTGCTCGGCTTCATTTCGGCGGTGCAGGCCATGAGCACCACGCTGACATTGCCGGCACTGCCCGCCATGGCGCAGGCGTTTTCCACCACGCCCGACATGGTGCAATTCACCCTGAGCGGGTTTCTCATCGGCGTGGCCTGCGGGCAGGTGCTCCTCGGCGCGCTGTCCGATCGCGTCGGCCGGCGCCCGGTGCTGCTGGGCGGCCTCGTGCTCACCGTCGTCACCGGCATCGGCTGCACCTTTGCCGGCAACATCGAATTCCTCATCGCCATGCGCGTGCTGCAGGGGTTCGGCGCCGCCGCCGGCATGATCCTCGGGCGGGCCATCGTGCGCGACGCCTTCCCGCGCGACCGCGCGCTGAAAGCCATGGCCATGATCATCGTCATCCTCGGCATCACGCCGATGATCGGGCCGCCGCTCACCGGCCTGCTGCTGGAGGTGATTTCGTGGCGCGCCGTGTTCGGCACGCTGACCGTGATCACCGCAATCATCACGTTGATGACTTACCTTCGCATCGGCGAGACGCTGCAGGAGCCCGACCCGCGGGCCACCGACCCGGCACGCATCCTGCGCAATTGCAGGGAGATGCTGGTCACGCCCAGCGCCATCAGCTTTTCGCTCATGTCCTGCCTCGTGTATGGCGGCGTGTATGCGTATTTCTCGCTGATCTCCTTCATCGCCCGCGACACCTTCGGCCTCTCGGGCGCATCGGCGGGCTGGCTGGTGGGGGCGGGCGCCCTTGCCGTATTCGCCGGTGCCAATTTCAACAACCGCTTCAGCGGTCGCTGGCCGGTGCGGCGCATCCTCGACTTCACCAGCACGCTCACGGTGATCGGTGCATTCACCACGTTGGCAGCCACGCTGCTCGTCACCTACGCCCACATCGGCGGCGCGCTAGGGCTCGCGCTCATCGTCATTCCCGGAATGATGTTCGCCTTCAACCACGGCGCATCGCAACCCAGTTGCATCGTCATGTCGCTGCAACCCTTGCCGCACATCGCCGGCACCGCCTCCGCGCTGGGCGCCAGTTTCCAGACGCTCAGCGGCGCGCTCTTCTCAACGCTGGCCGCAGCCCTCTACAACGGAACCCCGGTATCGTTGGGCCTGTGCATGGTGCTGGCGGGGCTGCTGTCGCTGGGAATTTACCGCGGCGTCGCGCGCGCGCACTCGCCGCATTGAGCAGACGGTGCGAATTGGCCGCTCTCACGCCTCCGACAATTATTATCAAAAACCAGTAGTGTCCGGTTAAAACTCGAACAGATTCAGCTGATTATGCAAAGCGATGTCATTGTTCACGGGTGCGGTTTCCGCAACTACTTGTTGTAGAGGCAATTTCTCGAAGAGCGTCAACGACAAAATCTGTAGCAAGGTATGCAAAGAC
>CANJXQ010000103.1 GCA_947478805.1 Betaproteobacteria bacterium
ATCTGCGCCAGGACCTTCAAGGCCTGCATCGGATCCATTCCCTTACCAATCCGTTCGCGCAGGTCCCCGCCTCCAAAATACTCCATCGCGATATAGGCGCGACCGGCATCCAGGCCCTGGCTGTAGATGCGTGAGACATGATCGCTTTTGACCTTGGAAATCAGTTTGAATTCCTGCGCGAATCGCTTCATGAAGCCCGGATCGGCGCACAGGGAGGGATCGAGGACCTTGAGAACGACGTGCCCGCCGCTCTCCTCAGCTTCGGCAAGGTAGACCTTTGCCGTCGCGCCCTCTCCGATCAGTCGCTGGATCCGATACCCTCGGATTGGCGCCATGCTCGCATCGACGGACGTCCCGATTGCTTGCGCTTCCAGCGACTGCGGGCGCGAGCGTTCCCCCGCAGCTTCAAGGCGCTTGAGTTCTCGCCTGGTTTCCTGCTCCCTCACCACGGCCGTGATGGCGGATGCCAGGCGAACAGGATTAAGGTCACTGCGCATGAGTACATCAAACGCACCAAGCTTCATTGCCTTGACGGCAGATGCGACTTCATTGCTTCCGGCCAGGAACAGCAGCGGAGGAAGATCAATCCTGCGGTTGCGGAATTCCTGCAGCCAGTCCGCCCCGTCCGCGGCGCCCAGCTTGTGATCGAGCAGCACAGCGGAAAACTCTCTCCAGGCGAAATCCGCGCCGGGTTGGCCCAGAGATTCCGCCGCCCAGTCCACGACCTCGACACCCGGCATCGCCACCATCAATAACTGCCCGAGCAGCATGCGAAAATCCGGATCGTCGTCGATTAAGAGGAGGCGCATCGATTCAGCTGCCTTTCATGTATTGGTCCGAATGCTCTTCAATAAACCCGGGATGTTTCAGCATCAACGGTGATCTCGCAGCACACTGCCATTAAAACACTAACACGCGCTAAAACCATTCCCTGCAGGGTAGTCGGGAAATCAACCGCCCGGTGTCATGGCTGCGTATTGGTCCTCGTACGCTGGCGCCGCCATAACTTCCTGATGGCATAGGTAGACGCAATCTGCGTTGCAGCGAGTGTCCAGAATATGGGGCTCATTCCCAATGCTGCCCCGATCGCTCCGGACAACAATGGCACCACTGTCTGCACGCTGTTCCCCATCAGTATCCGCAAGCCCATGACCCCCCCGATACGGTTTGACGGGGCAGACTCGTACAACAGCGCCTGGGCAGTCGGAGTGGCCATTCCCAATCCCAACCCCAGGCAGAAGGACAAGACCGCCAGGGCCATGAACGAATGCACGAGCGCAAAGCCAGCAAAGCACAGCCCTGCAATGCAGCCCGACATGATCAGCGTCTGCCAGGGCGTGAAATAGCGCGACAGTGGCGCGATCAGCGCGCGAGACGTTATCGATGCGAGGGCATAGCAGCCGACAACCAGCCCGATGCTTGAGGCGCTGAGGCCGATTTCGATGCAGTACAGCGGGATGATGAAGCTGAACAGGTTCCAGGTGATGTTCGAGAGCAACGATACCGAGTAGATCCTGCGCAGATCCTGGTCTCGCAGCAAGCGCCACACACCGCCCTCATTCGGGGCTCCCGCGACTCTTTCGTGACGCTTGTGCTCACGAGGGAACGGCAGTTTTCCAACCCCAATCACGAACAGTGGTATCAGCGGCAGCATTGCCACAAGCAAGAAGGTCTCGGGATGACCCAAGTGATCAATGGAAAAACCGGTAAGCAATGGGGCAATGAAGCTGGAGATCGAGATGCCTACTGAGGCGATGCCGAAGTTTCTCACCCGATCCTCCGGCTTGCCGTACTGCCCCACCAGCGGCTGGTAGGCAATGAAATAGACATTGAACAAAGTGCCGACCACGGCACTCACGACATAAAGCGCGGCGATATCGCGCCATACGAACGCGAGACCTGCACCAGCCACCATCGACGCCGATGCCACCAGCATCGGAGTGCGCGGCCCGACGCGATCGATCCACCTGCCAGCGCTCACCGACGTGATCGCGCTCAGGAGCCCGAAAATTCCCATCAGGATGCCCACGGTTGCGAGCGAGGCATGCAGGTGCACTGCGTACAGGGATACCCCCAGTCGCACGCTGGCGAAGCACAGGTGATTGATCGCGGTCAGCGTGACGAGGCGAAATAGAGGGGACATAGAGGGGACACAGGCATCAAATCAACGGGTGCTTGGGATGCGCTTGCGTTGGCGCAACAGATGTCAATCGATCAACGCCCCAACCCAGCGCTTGCCGGCCACGCTCGCAGGATTCGTGGCGTAGGTATTGGGCAGGTGGTGAACGAAGCACCGCTCCTCAATCATCTGGGTCCCCATGTTGACAGGAACGACATAACGAAATCTGAACCCCTCTGGCACATTGGAGAACGCCAGCCCTTGGGAAGCCCTCTCCCGGATTTTCCAGGCACCGAAGTCCGGATGACTGGACTCGCCCCCCAGATGCGCTGTCATCGACTCGCGATCGAGAAAGTACATCGCCTGATAGCAGGTGTACAGATTCATGAAACCGGTGTGGCCGGCCTCATCCACGACAATGGATGCATCTTTCATCGTCGTGGCCTCGGTCACATCCGTCGCATACCATTCCCCGCCCGGCGCCTTCTGCTCCACGCGCAGGATGGATGGAAGCAGTCCGGCACCTCGCAGGAATTCCCTCGCCTCCAGCAAGTAGCGTACGGTTTCCGGGCGGACCAGCATGTCGTCCTCCTGATACATGAAATGCGTAAAGGACGGATCCGCATGCTTTTCACGCATGACCGGGAAATGCGACCAGGGCAATAGATAGGGGTGCCCCAAGCCCCGCGGAGTGAAAATGGACAGGGCCAATCCGTGCCTCTTTCCAAGGTCCGCAATCGCGCCCTGCTCCACGGGACTCGTCGCATTGCTGATTATGGTGACATCCACCTCCGCCGCTAGCCCAGGGAAGTTGGCACAAAGCGTTTCGAGGTATTGCAGCCGATCCGGCGCAAAGTGAAACGCCACGCAAATCGCAATCTTGATGTCAGGTCGCGCGGATGGGGACATTGCTAATCAGTGCAGCGGTAGCGCATTGGATGTCTCGTAACCCTGCATCACATCATTCAATCTTGAGGTTCTGCGCCTTGACCATGGAACGCCAAGACTCGAAATCGGCCGCGATGAATTGACCAAGCTGCGCCGGTGTTCCCGCCGCCGCCTCCAGCGCATCGCTTGCGAACCGCTTGACCACATCTGCATTCGCGACAATGCGATGCAGTTCAGCGTTCAGCTTTGCAATGATTGCCGCCGGCGTTCCCGCGGGGGCAACGATGCCGAAATAATTCAGGACATCGAACCCTCGCAGCCCCGACTCCGCCATGCTGGGCACATTGGGCAGCGCGCTGGAACGCTTCGCACTGGTGACTGCCAACGCCTTCACGCGGCCTTCGCGAATGTGGCCGAGCAAGGCCGGGATCGTGCCCGTCACCAACTGGATCTCTCCACTGATCATGTCCGTGGTGGCCGGCGCAATGCCTCGGTAGGGAATATGCGTGATGTACACCCCGGCCTTGGCCTGCAACAATTCCAGCACCAGGTGGTTGACGCTGCCCGCCCCCGCCGAACCGTAGTTCACCCGGCCCGGGTTCTTGCGCGCGAAAGCCAGCAGCTCGAGCATGGTGTTGGCCGGCACCTTGTTGTTCGCAGCCCATACCAGTGGCCCGGTGGCGATCAGCGACACCGGTGCGAACTGTGCCACCGGGTCATAGCCGGCATCGCTCACCGAGGCTGCGGTGGTCGTGAATGGAGAGGCAATCAACAGGAGCGTATAGCCATCCGGAGCGGCCTGCGCAACCGAGCGCGCACCGATTGCGCCCGAGGCACCGGTGCGATTTTCCACGATGACCTTTTCATTGAAGCCTTCCGCGAGCTTTGCACCGAGCAGCCGGCCCATGGCATCGGTGCCCGCCCCGGGGGCAAAGGGGACGACCAGGGTGATGGCTCGGTCCGGGTAATTGGTCGACTGTGCCCTGGCCTCTGGCAGTATCAGCGACGCAGAAGTTACCGCGAGCATCAATGTTGCAATGAGCGCTTTCCGGGAAACTATTGCTTTCATGAGTTGACTTTCTGCTGTTCAGGAAAAACACCTGAGAATAGAGCACGGGTATTACGGCCGGAAGACCAAACTGTGCCAACCGTCGCGATTATACGGTTCGGCATTGACGGAGGCCTCGGCATGCCGGCGGGTGGCGCCCTCATGGGCATCTTGATGATCGGATGCCATGCACGGGCGCTGCCTTTCAGCGATGGGGGCAAATCGAATGCCGTGCGAAAATGGCGTGCCCAGTAAGTCTACGATTTCATACAGGGACCGACTGCCTGACCATGACCAACGATTCCACAATTGAATGCGATGTCGCCGTTGCCGGTGGCGCCCTGGCAGGCCTGTCGGCCGCGCTCTTTGCCGCCGGGCAAGGCCGGTCAGTCGTTGTGCTCGAGGCCGGGCAGCGGACCGGCGGCACGGCACTGTTTTCCGGGGGTGCGATCCACATCGAAGGCAGGCAGGGTTGGGATGAGTATCAGGGTCTCGTTCCCCTCGCCGACCCCGTGCTCGGCAAGGTGTTGGCCGAACGTTACGAGGAATTCATTCGATGGCTGGCCTCGACCGGAGCGCCGGGGCGAATCGGGGAATTGGTCTACAGGGACCGCTCATTCTTCGGCTTCCAGATGGGCGGCACTTCCATGCCCGTGGGCAAGCTCAAGTTCTTCGACTACCTGCATAAAAGGGTCGAGGAGCTCGGCGGCAAGGTCCTGCTCGGCACTCGCGGCACCCGGCTGATCGTCGAGAATGGCCGGGTGAAGGGCATCATGGCCCACCAGGGGGCGCGCGAGATCGCTGTCAGGGCAAGGAGCGTCGTCCTCGCCACTGGGGGATTCCAGGCCAATCCCGCGCTACTCGAGAAATTTGTCAGCCGCGCTCCGGACCATGTCGCCCAGCGCGCGACTTCCAATGCCCGGGGCGACGGGCTGCAGATGGCGCTCGATATCGGAGCCAAGCTCAGTCCCCGAATGGAAACATTCTACGGGCACCTGCTGCCGGCACCGCCCTGCAAGATCAACTGGACGCATGGCTACTACCTCGACCCCATACTGCTGTCCTCCTACTATGCCAAGCACGCCATTGTGGTGAACATCCATGGCGAGCGCTTCGCCGACGAAGGGCCGGGGGAAACGAATGCGGTGCTGGCCAACGAGGCCAGCCGCCAGCCGACCGGCGGCCTGTGGGTCATCATGGACAGCACCATCCGGCAGAATTTTGCGCGCTACGAGATTCCGCGCGACGCGCTGAGACGACCGAGCAGCATTCGGCATATCGGCTTCCTGAAATATCTCGGGTTCCTGCGTACGGATGGACGGCTGGTCGTCGCCCTGGACAGCCTGAGGCTCGCGCGGGATCGGGGTGCCGTCGTCATCAAAGCCAATTCAGTGACTGAGCTGGCGACGCAGCTTGGGCCTCACGGCGTCAACGGCGACGGGTTGCAGAAGACCTTGACTGATTTCAACGCCCGCGTCGCCAATGGCGCAGCAATGGATTTGACGATCCCCAAGACGAAACTGGCCCACCAGATCGCAACACCCCCCTTCTTCGCCATCAAGGTCGTCGCAGGCATCAGCCTGACCCATGGCGGGGTTGCGATCAACGCGAAGGCGCAGGTGCTCGACCAGAACGATGCGCCCATCCCGGGCCTGTTCGCGGCGCCGGGAACCGCCGGCGGAATCCATCACCTGTATTACGGCGGCTCGCACTCGACCTGCGGGGTCTTCGGCATGATCGCGGGGGAAAGCGCGTCGGCCGCGCTCGGCTGATCCGACAACGCTCCCAGCGACTACATTTTCAGACCGTACAGCGCAGCCGCATTTCCGCAGACGATTTGCCGCCGGACCTCGTCCGGCAGGCCTCCGAACTGCTTATCGATGTACATCTGCGAATCGGGCCACACGCCATCGGGATGCGGAAAATCCGATCCCCACATGAGCGAATTCGCTCCGAGAATATCGATGAGCCGCAAGCCCGTGGCATCGAACTGGAACGTGGCCTTGCACTGTCGCCGCCAATAGTCCGAGGGTTTCATGGGCAGGATGTCCTGGTACTGCTCCTCCCATTGATAGTCCATGCGATCGAGCACGTACGGTATCCAGCTCAGTCCGGTTTCAGCGAACACCATGCATAGCTTCGGGAATCGCTCCAGGGCCCCTCCGAAAATCATGCTGACCAGATGATCGACAGCGGCCAGCGGCATTTTCGTGACCATCAGCGCATTGGCCGACCTTTGTTCCCGATGCGTCCAATGGGGCGCATTGGCGGGCGGAATCGGCGGCGTGATATGCAGGTGGATGGGCAGCCCTGCATCCGACAGCATTCGCCAGAGCGGGTCCCACTGCTGCTCGAACAACGGGATGGCGTTTCCGGACATCGACATTTCCACGCCGCGAATGCCGCCCTGTATCAGCTTCTTCGTCTCCGCCAAAGCAGCCTCGACATTGTTGCCCGCAATCACTCCCAACCCGATCAGCCGCTCCGGATAAGCCTTGCAGAAATCGACCAGCCATTCGTTGTAGATGCGCGACATTTCAGCCGCGGCCCTGGCATCGTTCACGCGGTTGACTGCACCGAGGATGCCGTAGAGCACCTCCGCCTGCACGCCGTCGCGATCCTGATCCTTGATGCGCTGCTGCGGGTCGGTGACACGGCGCGAAGTCCGGCTTTCGTCGCCGTACAGGCCGGTTGCAGCCATGCGGTCTGCGCGCGAGATCATGCCGGGCACGTACTTGCGACCGAATGAGCCCATGCCGCACACAAAGCCGAATTGGCCGCCCTGCTTGTTCACCCACTTGCGCCCGTCGTCACCATCGACGATGCGCGGCATGAAATCGAGCACATCCCTGGATGCGTTGCTGGTGAACAGATCAGGCGGCAGCCAGCTGAGATCCAGGTGGCAGTCAGCGGAAATGCAGCGGTAATTCATGTGAATTCCTCTTGAAAAAGGGTCTGCGGTCGTACGCGTTTCGCAGTGTCGGTTTGCACTGAATCGAGTGGCGCCGATGCGCTACTTGGAAAAAATCACGTCCCACTTTTTCTTGTAGTCGGCGATCGAGTTTGCGTTGTACACCGAGGGGTCAAAGGCCTGGATGGAATTGACATCCGCGCTTCCCGGTATTTTGGGCAGCGGGCTCGCCGACTCCCCCCGCGAATGCCATGCCGTCTGACCGCGCGGCGACATCAGGTAGTCCATCAGGACCTGCGATGCATTGGGGCGCCGGCTGCCTGCAACGATTCCCGCGCCCCAGCGAATGCCTAAGGCGGGGTTTGGGATCACCAGCTTCACGGGCGCGCCGGTTTCAATCAGCTGCATCACGGCTGCGGGCACGCTGAATGCGGTTGCGCCAATCTCGCCCGATGCCACTGCCTGGGCGTTGGGTACAGCCCCGGTGTAGACGCGTGGTCCCTGGGAGGCCAGCTTCGCCAGGAAGTCGCCGCCCTGGGTCTTCTCCAACCACTCGTACCAGGCAACGATGGAGAGCGCCTGCACTCCGGTCGTGCCGAGGCGCCCCTTGAATTCCGGCCGTAACAAGTCCTGATATCCGGTGACGGGCGATTTGGCAATCGAGGTGTTGTAGGCCATCACGAGTGGCTCAAGCGACAACACCGGAATCGTGTCGCTCAGCAGGTACCTTGCCGGCCAGGCTTGACGCGATGGCCCGACAGGCTTTCGCAGATTGCCTTCCTTCACGCGATCCTCCAGCCAGAGCAGCTCAACGGTGATCGCAACGTCGCCGCCATCCGAACCCGACTGGCGTTCCTGGTCCAGCTTGGTCAGTATCGAATTCCCCGTAATGCGTACCAATTCCAATGTGATTCCCGGATACGCTTTGGCGAAGTCTGCCTTGATGCGGTCGTTGATCGAGGGGACGATTTGCGTGTAGAGCGTAACGCTGCCCTCCTTGCGGGCCGCATCCAGCACCGCCGGCCAAGAGGACTCCGGCGCCGTCCTCACCGTTGCCTGTGCGAACGCGGCACTCGACAGCCCGGCCAGCAGCGCCAGAAAAAGCCCGACGATCGCACTCGATCGCAACCCATTCACATTCCGCTCAGCACAAGTTTTCATCCTCTTCCTCCCCCATCCTCAGGCAGATGCCAGTCCCGATTCACATTCGCCTCTCTTGATTCACATCGGCTGGCGCACGCGCACCAGATGAGTAGCCACCTATTCGTAGCCGAGCAGCTTCGCAATCCGGGCCGTGTTCTTCTCGGCATCCGGACTTGGAGCCACATATTGCTTGGGCAGCGACATGCCACCATAGACGGAAAGGCTGCCCGGATCGCTGTTCATGACGGTGTTCCCCTCTTTCGAGAGCACGTAATTCACGAACAAGCGACCTGCATTGGGGTTCTTGGACTTGGCCCTGGCTGTGAGCATGACGTGGAACTCGAGCCCGGTGTTGTAGTCCGGCATGACGCTGTCGACCGGGGCGCCCTTGGACTTCACCGACTGGGTCTGGGAGCCGATGGTCGGCAGATGCACCGCTCCCTCGCCTGCGGCCAGAGCCTGCACCGCAGGCACGCCGCTCGCGTAACGGCGAGTCGACTGGGCACCGATTTGCGCGAGGAACGGTTCACCGTATTTGTCGAGCATGGCCGTCCAGAACTCCTGATAGGTCACGGCGCCACGCGGGTCACCCAGCAGGATCTGTCCCTTGTACTTCGGGTCGAGCAGATCACGCCAGTCCTTGGGGAAGTCCTGGGGCTTTAGTTTTTCCGTGTTGTAGGAAATGAGCCACGGTGAAACCTGGGCAATCGCGGTGGTGCCCCTGTTGAAGCGGGCAGGAAACTCACCGCTCTTGATGACGGGCAGATTGGCAATGGCGATGGTCTCCGCCCAACCCTTCTTGATGCTGTCAGCGGCGTAGTTCACAGCCGTGGTGCCACCGGTCAGGATCAGGTCGGCGGCAATATTCCCGGAGTCGGCTTCGGAGGAATAGCGTTGCAGCAACGGCCCCGACGTCAGTCGGACAAACCCGGCCTTGACACCATACTTTGCATCGAATGCGTCGGCCACGCGCTTGGCAACCGGCTCATTGGATGACCAATAAAACGTCAGTTTGCCTTCGGCCTTTGCAGCCTTGATCAGGGCGTCGAGTTCGGCTTGCGCATTCGGGCTTTGCGCGCCGGCAAGCGTGGCCACGCCAAACAGCAGGCATGCCACTGCCCCGCGCGCGGCAGTCCTGTGGGCAGTCAATCTCGGCCATCCGATTAGATTCAAATTCATTTCAAGCTCCCCCATTCAGTTACTCCCAGTAGCGGCAAATTCATTCCAAATATTCCTTCGAGCGGTCGTAGACGCGGCCTGTCGGTGTCCCCCGCAATGTCGTGCGGCTCATATCCCGTACCTGGCTCATGTCGTAGTCCACCGGCGCCAGATGCATGGTGCAACGGTTGTCCCACATGACCAGATCCAGCAGTTCCCAGCGATGGCGATACACGAATTCCGCCCGCACGCAGTGAGCGTACAGATGTTTCAACAATCCCTCGCTCTCTTCCGGGGTCATGCCATGGATCTTCACCGTGACGGTCTCATTGCAGTAGATCGCCTTGCGGCCAGTCTCGGGGTGCACGCGCACAATGGGTTGCACGGTCGGCGGCCACTCGATCCGTTCCTTCGCGGCTTGCTCAGGGGGAGTCCAGTGCAACTCGGGTGCCGCGAGGCGATCATTCACCACCTCCAGGGGATCGATGACCCTTCTGAACGCGGGAGAAAGGCGCTCATAGGCCATGTACATGTTGGCGAAAAGCGTATCGCCACCAACCTCGGGTAAGGCCCTGCAGTGCAGCAAAGAGCCCATCGGGGGCACCAGGGCGAAGGCGCTGTCCGAATGCCATGTTCGCCCGACATTGCGCGAGATGGATGGCTTGCCGTCGACAACACGGTTCGTGACGCGGACGATGCCAGGGTTCGCGGATTCGCGGTAGTGCTTTGTCAATCCAACCTCCAGGTCGCTGAAACGACAACTGAAGGCGATGTGCTGCTCTGCGGTGATGTCGGCATTTGGAAACACCAGCACCTGATGCTCGAGCCACGCCGCGCGGATTTCGGCGATTGTCGCGTCGCTGATCGGCTTCGCCAGATCGACGCCGGTGATTCCAGCACCCAGGGCGTACCCCAAGCGTTTCACTTCAATGGTCATGTTCTCTTCCTCAACTGATGCGCCTCGATAGCAAGGTCTCCGCCCGATTATGGACAGATTTCGCGCGACCGTGACAAATAAATCGGGGCGGTATCAGACACTCTTCGTGGGCTGCGGCAGGACCTTGCCGGCGTGCGGCGTCACGCGGCGCAACTTGAACTTCCAGCGGCCGTTGACCTTGACCAAGGTGTCGTCGTAGCTGCCCATGACGTACGGAACCATGCCACCCCCGTTGATGTTCCAGGCCATGACGTACATGCGCAAGTTGGCGTTGTTGCCCTCGCCTTCGATGATGGTGTTCGAGGTGAAGTGCCGTATCTGCTGGCCGCTCCTCGCAGACACCCGCATGTACTCCTCGAGGTCCGCACGACCGGCCGCGCGCAGGTTGCCGTCCGACCACAGTGCACCGTCATCGGTGAACACGTCGGCCCATTCCTCGGCCAGTCGGTTGTCGATGGCGAAGTTGTAGCGCGCGGTCAGTTCCATGATTTCCAGCTTGTCGTCCGTGGTCAGCGGCATTGCAGATCCTCCTGTGTTGATGATGGGCACGGCAATTTGATGGTCCGTCAGCCTACTGCAGCGGAATGCCGGCATCGCGCACGATGCGGGTCCACTGCTCCACCTCGGCCATGACGAGCCTTTGCATGTCCTCGGGCGAGGTCCATGCCGGGATGTAGCCGTATTTCTTCATGTATTCCTGAAAGGCGTCGCTGCGCAGCGCTTCGCGCGATACGCTGTTGAGTTTGTCGATTGCGGATCGGGGCGTGGCGGCTGGGGCGAACATGCCGATCCAGAAGCCGACTTCGAGATCGGGCCCACCGGACTGGCTCACGGTCGGCACATCCGGCAGGTTGGGTGATCGTTCCTTCGACGCCAGCGCCAGCAGCCGGCTCTTGTCGCGTGGGATAGAAGCCGGGTCGGTGACCAGGAACTGGATCTGCCCGCCCATCAGGGCGCTGGCCGCTTCCGCCCCGCCTTTGTACGGAACGTGGACGAGATTGACGCTGCCCAGGCTTTTGAACAATTCACTGGACAAGTGGATCATCGAACCGACGCCGGACGACCCGTAATTCAGTTTCCCCGGGTTCTTGCGCGCATCGTCGATCAGGTCCTTCACCGAACGGTAAGGCGCATCGGCGGAGACGAACAGGCCCAGCGGCCCGCGCAGGATGAGTGCAACCGACGCAAAGTCCCTGCGAATGTCGAAGTCGGGCTCCTTCAGGACCGTCTGCGCAATCGTCGAGCCGTTCGCGTGCCACAGGAGAGTGTAGCCGTCGGGCGCCGAACCCTTGACCACACGAAACGCCACGAGCCCGGGGCGGTTCTCCACCGTAAAGGGCTGGCGCAGGCGCTGCCCCAATTCGCGCGAGAATGTCCGCGCGGAAATGTCCACGGTGCTGCCTGGGGTGAATGGCACAACTAACGTAACGGGCCGGATCGGGTACTCGGTTTGCTGGGCGATGCAGACGCTGGCCGTCAAGGCGACGACGCCCGCGAAAAGGGAGCGAGTCAACCCGCGGCTGATCGAGATACGCATTGCAGTTCTCCTCGTTGGTTGCTGCCATCCGGAAGCCCTGATCGGGACGAATGCCCGCTTGCGAGCGAACCAGTTTCCGCTCGCTCACTCCCCCGACCTATGCTTCGCTACCCATGCCACTTCTCATCAAACCGGCGCCGAACATCCATGCGGATGCTTTTCCGCGCTACTGGTAGCCGATCAACTGCTTGACCCGCTCCCGCCGTGCCTCTGATATGGCCCCGGGTTTGTTGACCACATAGCGTTTGGGCATGCCTGCCGTGTCGTAAATGGAGAGCGCGCCAGGATCCTTTGCGGTGATGACCAGATTGCCCTCGCGCGACAGCATGTAGTTGGCAAGCAGGCGCCCGGCGGCCGGGTGCCTGGCTTTTGCGCGGTGGGTCAACATGATCTGGTACTCGGCTCCTGCCGTGAGTTCCGGCATGACCACGGCGAGCGGTGCGCCCTTGGCTTTTTGGGCCAGCATCGATGCCTCGATGGCAGGGAAGGAAACGGCACCCTCGCCCGCGCCCAGCGATTGACTCGCCGGAATGCCGCCGGAGACATAGCGGGGTCGCAATGCCCGCAACCGCGTGAAGTACTGCTCACCGTATGTTTCCGCCAACAACTCCCAGAACAGCACAAAGATATCGGAGCTGTTCGGATCGAAGAGAATGATTTGTCCGTTGAATTTCGGGTTGAGCATGTCCGGCCAGTCCTTCGGCACGTCTGCGCCTTTCACCTTCTCGGTGTTGTAGGCGATCTGCCAGGGATTGATCTGGACGATTGCGGTTGCGCCAAGGTTGAAGCGCTGCGGAAAATCGCCGCCACGAAGTGCCGGCAAACCCGCCTGGGAAAGGGACTCCATCCAGCCTTTCTTCATGGCCTCAACGACAAAAACCTCGGCGCCGCCCGCAATCAGCACAAGGTCGGCCGCGATATTGTTCGAATCCGCCTCCGCCGCGAATCGCTGGATGAGGGGGGCACTGGATCCACGCAGGAATGTCGTCTTGATCCCGTACTTGGCGGTGAATGCCTCGGACACCCGCTTTGAGACAGGTTCCGGCTCCGAGGAATACCAGAGCACTTCACCCTCGGCTTTCGCTGCCTTGGCCAACGCATCCAGCTCGGCGTCCAGCGTCGCCTGCGGAACAGGCTTGGCTTGAGACGCCTGCGCAAGCAACACTGCATTGGAGCCCGGCACCAAAGCAGGCCGCGTCGATTGCTGCGCAGCGACAACCCCTGATGCGCAAAGAGACAAACACCCGATGACGAACGCAAAAGCGTGCACGGCATTTTTTGATGACATACCCCCTCCTTTCATCACAATAAGAACCGGTTGCAAAATGAAATTTCGCAACCCCCGTAGTAGGGGAGCATGAGGGGATACTCCCCTCATATTGCATCAGACTCTAAGTGGCCAGCATCCAAGCCGCGGGATCAAGCTGCACTGTTCTTGAATGCCTCGGGAGGGTCGCAGTTTTGCGTTGTCATAGTGGGCGGCACGACCACTTCGAGCAGTTCGTAGTCATCGGAAATCGCCATTTCGTTGTGGCGTACACCGCCAGGAATGTAGAAAGAGTCTCCTGCGTGCATGCGCCTGCTCGTACCGTCTTCAAACGCGATATCAACCCATCCCTTCAAGATATAGCAGAACTGCGACTCACAACCGTGGTAATGCCAGCCCGTGAGTCGCACGGCCTTTCCCGGTATGGTCTTTATGACCTGAACGCTGAAATGACCCTGGCTGGCGTCGGCAACGCCGAGATCAAAGAAGTTCAAGAAGTCCCGCCGTCCCGGAATCAGCTTCGGTGATTCGGCGGTCGCATAGACGAATGTCCGTTTCATGGGATGGTCACCTCCGGTTTTGGCCGTGCGTTGACTGGTCACTTTACATGAGCATAGTCCGGCTGAATATCAAACAACTTGGTAGAAATAGCAATACTTGCTGCGCCTCGTGCATTCGGGTTCCATCACGCGTCCGTCGATTGATTCACCACTGCTAGAATCGAGGCGTTCCGAGAATCATGCCAGCTAATCTTAGACATGATCAGGCGCATTCCACACAAAAGTAACTCCCATGAAAGCCCTGCGTACCCTCGCCCTTGCGGCCGGCCTCCTCGCGCTCACCACGGCACCCGCTGCTTGGTCTCAACAAAGCTGGCCGACCCGGCCGGTGAAGGTGCTGGTCGGTTTTGCCCCCGGCGGCGGCGGCGATATCCTGACGCGTGCGTTTTCGGCCGAGCTCGAAAAGTCGCTGGGGCAGCCGTTTGTCGTGGAGAACCGGCCGGGTGCGAATGGCACGATCGCGATCGATGCCACCGCCAAGTCGCCGCCGGACGGCTACACGATGGTCCTGGTCATTTCGGCCAACATCATCGATGTGCTTGTGCGCAAGGACATGACCTTTGACCTCATGCGCGACATTGCGCCCGTCTCGCTCATCGTGACCAATCCGCTGGTGCTCGCCGTCAATCCCAATTTCCCCGCGAAATCGTTCAAGGAGTTTCTGGAACTCGCGAAGGCGAAGCCGGGCGCAATCAACATCGGCACCCCCGGCAATGGCTCGACCAATGAGCTGCTCCAGGAGCTGATCAACTACCGCGCCGGCGTGAAGACCAATCAAGTGGCCTACAAGGGCGGGGCACCGTCACAAACGGCGGTCCTCACCAACGAAATAGATGGTGCCTGGGTGAGCCCGACCCAGTCGATGCCGCTCCTGAATGCCGGCAAGATGCGCCCCCTGGCCATCAGCACGGCGCAGCGCCTGCCGCTCCTGCCCAACCTCCCCAGCGTCTCCGAGACGCTGCCGGGCGTCGCGGCAGACGTGTGGTTCGGCTACGGCGTGCGCGCCGGTACGCCGCCTGCCATCGTGAACAGGCTGAACGCAGAAATCGCCCGCATCAACAAGACACCCGAGATGACCGAGCGGATCAACAAGCTTGGCGCGATCCAGCTATTCACTACGCCAGCGGAATTCGGCGCCTTCATGAAGGCCGAGATCGACAAATGGGGCGAGCTCCTGAAGAAGGTGCCGATCAAGTTCGAGTGAATGTGGGAATACGCGGGGCTACCCAGCTCCACGTCACCAAGTGTAGTCGGTTCAAGGTGTCAGCATATCTGCACTGAATTACGATGCTTTCGTGACTTTTCCAACAAACTGTCAGTACTTATACGACAGGACACCTTCGTTCCGACAACGGGTGCGCCAGCCACTGATGACCTAGAACCGCGTCGTCAATTGCACCTGACCAGCCCGAGCTTTCTATACCAATGTAATTGAGAGTGTAACGGTTCGAAGTGCTTTTAATAAAGGACTATGGATTGTGCATAGGTGGCGCTCCTGTTGGGGGTTTTAGCTGGAAGCTGCCCGCATATGCGGGCAGCTTCGTTAA
>CANJXQ010000104.1 GCA_947478805.1 Betaproteobacteria bacterium
CGGGATAAGCGATTAGGGAGGCCTGCACTGGCACCATATCGTGCGCGCAGACTGCCCAATTCCCCAATTTCTCTGTCCCATTCAATTTCCATGGCCGCTACAACTCGTAATTTCCATTCAAGTCCGACAGGCTGCTAGGGCGCGGGATGTTCCGGCTTTGGCTCGCGAACGACCAGCACGATGAGCAGGGCAAGGCTCGCCATCAGGCCGCCGACAACGGTGAAACCGAGTTCAAGCGAGGTCGCGGCGAAGGCAGCGGCGGCCAGCGGCCCGGCCATGGTGCCCACGGCCTGCGCCCCGCTGGCGAAGCCGAACGCCGTGCCGCGGCGCGAGCGCGGCGCATTCATCGCGATCAGCGTATTGGTCGCGGGAATCATGGCTGCATTGAGCAGCGAGGCGAGTGTCAATGCCGCAATGAAGAACGCCACTTCGGTGCTGAGGGCGAGAAACACGTAGGAGCCCGCGCTCAGCATTGCGGACACGGCGAGCACGCTGCGCAGGCGCCGGTTGCGAAACGCGGCTGTGGAAATCATCACCACGCCCAGCGCGCTTGAAAGACCCGCCAGCGCAAACGCCACCCCGGTGTGCGCGATGGCATTGCTGGCATCGATCTGCTTGAGCGCGATGGCCGTGGACACCGAGCGAAAGCCCCCCAATCCGAACAGGATGCCGCACACGAGAATGGGCATCGCCAGCTGGAGGGTCATGCGAAAGGGCTCCAGCACCGGTGTTCGCGACGTGTCACCCTCGCCTGCCTTTCCCGTGGTGGGCACGGCCCTTGTCCCCACTGTGTCGCGCGGCACATAGCGCACCACGGCCATCGCCACCACGAGTACCGCAACGCCGGAAACTGCAAGCGACCCACGATAGCCGACCAGGATCGCGAGGCCCGCCCCAATGGCCGGCCCGATGGCCTGGCCGATGAACTGCCCGGTCGATACAGTGGAGATGGCCGACTTCAGGCCGGCATCGGGCACGCTGACGCTGGCCAAGGCAATGGCCGCTGGCGTGAACCCGGACAGCAACCCGAACAAGGTGAGCGTGATGACCAATTGCCAGGGCGCCGTGACCGCGCAGGTGCCGAGAGTGACCACCCCCGTAGCAAAGAGCGCGCGCAGGAACATGGCCTTGCGTCCGACGCGATCGGACACCATGCCCCACACCGGCCCCGCCAGGAGGCGCCCCAAGCCTTGCCCGGTGAGCGCCATGGCCATCCACAACGCCGCATCCGAATCGTTCCTCGCGCCGATCTCGAGCAGAAACAGCGGCAGGAACGGGAACCACAGCGTGACCGACATGGCGCCAATGCCGGTGGCAAGGGCGATGATGAAAAGGCCGCGCTGCGCTGCCGGTATCACGAAGCCGACTGCACGGCGGGTCGCGCGTCGTGCGGCGCTAGCACGCGCATCCTCATGGCTTTGCGTCGCGCATCATCAGCGAAAGGATTGCCGGTTGGTCAAGCGTATCTGCGTGCGGCGCTCGACGATCCGCCACGCGCCGTCGGGCGAGCGGGCGAGGCGGTCCGAATACTGCCCGCTCGAGCGCAGTATCAGCATGGCATCGGCAGCCTTGGCGTTCGTGACATCCTGGTTCATGCTCATGGTGATGAAGAATCCGGTGGCCTCGGCGCGATCGCCATCCATGCGCACCCGCGGGCTGACATAGGCGTGCGATTCGGTCCCGGCCGGCCATTGCTTGACGCGCCGGTCGAACCACTCTCCCAGCGCTGCCTGTCCGCGGACTTCATACACCTGGGCGCCACTGGCACCGAGCGCCACGAGCACGCCATCGGCGTCGAAACAATTCAGGAAGCCGGCACGGTCCTGGCTGCCGAGGCAATGGTGATAGGCGTACAGCGTGTCGAGCACCGCGCGCTCATCCTCTAGCTGTCGCAAGCGCCCGGTGACCTGGCCCAATTGCAATCGAAGCGCTGAGATTTCGGTGTCCGTTGTCATGCCCTGTCCTCCCCGGTGATCGGATGCGCGGTCTTGCCCAAGACCATCGCGATGGCTCGACGATGGTTCGACCGACGATGGTTCGACGATTGTTTGAATATGGCACATTTCATTGCCGGACCGTAATCAATTCGGCAGCCGGCGCCCCATCGTGCGCCAAGCCATGCCTGCTTGGCGAGAAGCTGGCAGAATGATCCAAACAAGGGATGGCAATGCACCGAAGAAAAGTTCTATTGCTTTGCGCCAGCATGCTTTCGGCGTTTGCATTGCCCACGCTGGCGCAATCGGGCACGAAGGTGCCGGTGGTCGGCGTGCTCGCGCTGGGCGTCGAGGCGCGCCTGGCGCAATTTCGCGACGGACTGGGCAAGCTGGGCTATGTCGAAGGCCGCAACGTCCGCATTGAAGAGCGCAGCACTGGCGATCGCTACGCAAGGCTCGACGACATCGCCAACGAGTTGGTGCGCCTCAAGGTGGATGTCATCGTCACCATGGGAAGAACTGCAACCCTGGCGGCGAGCAAGGCGACTTCGAGCATCCCCATCGTCATGGTGGCGGGCCTTGATCCGGTGCAGACGAAGCTCGCGCAGTCCATGGCCCGTCCCGGCAGGAACGTGACCGGCGTTGCAACAGTCGCGCAGGAACTGGGCCCCAAGCGCCTGCAACTGATCAAGGAGGCGATACCCGGCCTTGCGCGTCTGGGCATCGTGTGGAATCCAGACAGCAGTGGGAGCGCGGACTCCATCGCCGCGGTACGCAATGCCGCGAAGGCCCTGAAACTGAATCTGCAGATCGTTGAAGCCCGATCGGCGGGCGAATTCGAGCGGGCATTCGAGATGCTTGCCGGCTCCGGCACACGGACATTCGCGCTGGTCACAGGCAGCATGTTCGAGGCCAATCTCCAGGCCCTTCTCGATGCATCGGCCCAGCATCGGATGGCGGGAATCTTCGCCTATGGCAACTGGGGTGATGCCGGGGGCCTGCTGTCTTACGGACCCGACCCGCTGGAGCCCTATCGGCACGCCGCGACATACGTGGACAAGATCCTCAAGGGCGCCAAGCCGGGCGACATTCCGATCGAGGAACCCACAAAGTACGAGCTGATCGTCAACCTGAAAACCGCTAGGGCGCTGAAGATCAGGCTTCCGCAGTCGATCCTGGCACGCGCGGATCGGGTGATCGACTGATCGAAAGCTTGCTCAGGCGAGCTCCTATCTGAGCAGGTTGGGCCGCGGCAATCCGGCGGCCTCGCATTTCTCGTAGTAGCGCGCGAGCACCGTCGCAGGCGTCTCGCGGCTGATCACGTCCTTCGTCGCGGGATCGACGAACTCGACGGCGCCCGTGTTGATGAAGAGGGCTTCGGTGAGGTCGGGACCATTGTGGAACTGGTGCAGCACGTTGATCGCTTCGTACACATAGGTGCCCGGCGTGTAGGTGAGCTCGTTGCGGGTATGACTCCAGGCACCGCGTCGCGTGATGGCGAACACCGGCGCCAGGTGGCGGTGCAGCGCGACGCTGGAGCCGGGGTCGTACAGGGACTGGGTGACCACCAGGTTCTCCTCGGGTCTCGCCTGCAGGACGCGGTTCTTCACACCGGGGCGGTTCTGCACCCATGGGACATCGTCGTAGTCGATATGCAGGGTGCGCGCGAAGATTTCATTGACGGTGTTCACGTCGTTTGCTCCTATGGGTTTGTTGAAAAGGGGGACACAGTCCCCCTTGACCCCCTACTTCAGCGATTGTTGAAAACCGCTTCCCTCTGGAATGAACGCAAATGGTGGGTCATTGGGTTCGTCGGGAAGCGATTTTCAACAATCTTCTAAGGGTTCAGTTGGCGCTGGTTTTCGCCACGCCATCTTCGATCATTTTGGCAATCTCTGCTTCACCGTACCCCGTCTCGCGCAGGATCTCCAACGTGTGCTCGCCAAAGCGCGGCGGTGGCATGCGCTGTGCCTGACGCTCTCCATTGAACCGCAGCGGCTGCGCCACGCCCTTCAACTCACCGCGATGCAGCGCGCTGTAGCCGAACACCATGCCGGAGGCTTCGGTGTGCGGGTGCGCGGACAGTTCGCCCAGGGTGTGCACCGGAGAGCAGGGAATGCTGGCATCACCGAGCACGCTCATCCATTCGTCGCGGGTCTTCCGTTTCATGATCTGCGCCACGACCGCCACCGTTTCGGCGCGGTGCGCCACGCGCTCGGGATTGGTGACGAAGGGCGCGCGCCCGGCCAGTTCGGGCTCGCCTGCAACCCGGCAGAAGGTGCGCCACAAGGTATCGTTTGCAACCCCGAGGATCACCGGCCTGTCGGCGGTCTCGAAGGCCTGGTAAGGGCATAACGACTCGTGGCCCGAGCCGACGCGCATGGGCTCGGTGCCGCGCTTCCACATGCCCTGCAGGAAATAGGCGAGAAACGCCACCGAGGTGTCGAAGAGACACGCCTCGACGGTGCCTCCCTGCCCCGTGCGGGCTCGCTCGAGCAGGCTTGCAAGGATGCCGATCAGGGCGTGCAGGCCGGTGCCGTGATCGACCGGGGAAAACGGGCTTCGCAGCGGCGGGCCGCCAGGCTCGCCGGTGATCGAGAGCATGCCGCTGAAAGCCTGCAGGACCACATCGTAGCCCTTGCCTTCGCGCATCGGCCCCACGCTGCCGTATCCGGAGATGTCGCAATGGATCAGCCGCGGGTTCAGCGCCTTCAGCGTTTCGTAGTCCACGCCGAGGCGCCCGGCGACGCCTGGCCCGAAGCTCTCGATCACCACGTCGGCCGTGCGTGCCAGTCGATGGCACACCTCGCGGCCGGCGGGCGACTTGAGATCGAGCGCCAAGCTGCGCTTGTTGCGGTTCAGGCTGAGGAAGATGGTGCCGTCCTCGCCGTCGTAGGGCGGCCAGCGGCGCGTGTCGTCACCGTGCTCGATGGGCTCGAGCTTGATCACGTCGGCACCCATGTCGCCGAGGTACTGGGCGCACAGGGGGCCGGCCAGCACCTTGGTCATGTCGAGCACACGAGTGCCCGCAAGCGGTGTGAATTCCTTCAATGCGATCCTCCAGACAATGGCGATGCGTGCCCGATCATGCCATCAACCGGTTCTGGTCGATGCGCACGGTCCGGCCGACGAATTCGGCTTCCTGCAGGCGTGCCACCAGCCCTGCATCTTCAGTAGTGGCGAGCGCGCGCTCGGTCGGCGACACATCGACGAGCGCCACGCCGCGCGGCGCCTTCCCGCGTTTGTGCACCACGGTGTAGCCCGCGACCTTTGCTTCGCCGCTGTAGTCCTCGAGCACTTCGCGCACGGGCATTTCACGGGCGACCGCGTCGCTCAGATCCGCATGCACGAAGCCTTCCGCCGCCGGATCGAGCGACCACAACCCGAAGCCCTGCTTGGTGAGGATGCCCGACACGCTGGACACCAGCGCGGTGCGTCCCTTGCCGCCGCGTAGCAGTTCGGCTGCCCGGCAACTGGCCTGGAAGACGTAGTTGTTATAGGGACCGCCGGCGAAGGCCATGCCGCCGGTGACCGTCAGGTCGCGATCCAATGGCAGGCCAAGCGCTTCGGCATAGGCCTCTACCGCGATGGGAAAGCAGCTGTACAGCTCGACGAGGTCGACCTTGTCGGCACTGATGCCTGCCGCATCGAGCGCAGCACGACCGGCGATGCGCGCGCCCGGGCATGCCGACAGGTCGGCGCGCGCCGAAACGGCCACCATGTGGTTGGATTCCGTGCTCGCCACGGGATACACCCAGCGCGATCTGGGGATGCCGAGCGCCTGCGCGCGCGCAACCGAGCAGAACAGCAGGGCAGCGGCCTGGTCCACGTTCCAGGACGAGCAGTGCATGCGCGTGTAGGGGAAGGCCTGCATGGGATTGCGATCCGAGGCATCGCGGATGGCGTCTGCCGCCACAGGCGTGCGTTGCCAGGCATGCGGGTTGTCCGCGGCGATGCGGCTGAAGCGCTCGCCCAGTTGCGCCAGGCGATCGCGATGCTCATCGAGGCTCCAGCCTTTCTTCGCGCGATAGGCGCTCTCCATGATGGCGTAGAGCCCCACCGGCATGTTGATTCCGGCGCGCTTTTCCGCCGGATGGCGCAACTCATCCTTGGGCGCAAGGTAGATGTCCGGCGCATCGTCCTGCGCGCGCTCGGCCGCAGTCTGTCCCGCGATCTGCGCGCGCAGCAATCGGAACCCGGCATCGCCTCCGGCAACGATCGTGGTGTGCGCTTCGCCGCGCGCAATGCGCATGCAAGCCTCGCCGATCAGCGTCTGCTGCAACACCCCCACGCTGGTCAGCACCGTCGTGGCCTTGTCGGCGCCAATGGCCCGCGCGATCTCGCCGGCCGGATTGCTGTAGGTCCAGCGCCCGCGCGGCACGCCGATGTACTGCGCCCCGGGCAGCGCCTGCGCTGCGCCGCAGTCGGCGCCGGCGGCACGCACCGCCTCGAGCATCAGGTCCATGGGTTCGAGCGCGCGCGTGAAATCCTGTTCGCGCCGGGTGGCAACACCGATGCCGACCAGCACCGGCGTGCGCTCATCAATGCTTGTCATGCTGCGGCCCGCGCCATGTGTTCCCCTGATCGCAAGTTGATTTCCTTGTATCCTCGACGCAACATCAGGCGCGGAATATGGCACATTTCACCGCAAGCCCAAAACCGCGATGTGTAACGTTCCGAATTCCGAACCCGCACCTGGCGCAACTAACGCACGGCTGGCGGAATCAGCGGGCAAGATGGACAAAAGGGAATCCATGCGCATCGGCGTCGTGTCCGACATCCACTGCAACGCCACCGGCCTGCGAGCCGCGCTCGCGACCATGGGTGCGATCGACCAGCTGATCTGCGCGGGCGACAGCATCCATGAATACCGCTTCTCGAACGAGGTGGTGGCGATCCTGCGCGAGTACGACGCGCACACCATCCTCGGCAACCATGAAGAAGGCTTCTACGGGCCGCACGGCATGCGCGCCCGCGACCAGGAATGGATCGATCCGGACCATCTCGATTGGCTGGCCACGCGGCCGCATCAAATCGAGCTCGAGCTCGCGGGCCGGCGCATCGTCATCGTGCACTCCACGCCCTGGTCGCCGCGCGGGCAGTACGTCTACCCTCATAGCCCCGAGCTCGCGCGCTTCGGCGACCCGACGGCCGGGGGCATCGAAGCCGACTACCTCATTTACGGCCACACCCACGCGCCGGTTGCGCGCCGCATCGGCAGCACGCTGGTGGTGAACCCCGGGTCGGCCGGCCAGGCGCGCGACGGCAACGGCCTGAGCTGCGCCGTGCTAGAACTCGCCTCCGGCGAAGCGCGCATCGTGGAGTATTCTCAGGACATACTCATCGGCACAAAGGTCCCCGCATGAAGCCTGTCTCCGCCAGCAGTCAATACGTCGTCCGCGACAACATCCGCCTGCATCACCTCGACTGGGGCAACCATGGACGGCATCCGGTGGTGCTGGTGCATGGCGCGCGCCTGCACGCGCATGTGTGGAACGACTATAGCCGCCGCGTGAAGGACAAGTACCACGTCATTGCGGTGGACCAGCGCGGCCACGGCGACAGCGGCTGGGGTGCAGAGGACGCCTATCAGTTCGAGCACCTGTACCACGACCTGCGCGCCGTCATCCAGGCACGCGGTCTCAAGCGCTATACGCTGGTGGGGCATTCCCTGGGCGGCATGGTGTCGATGCTCTACGCCAATCGCCACCACGATGAAATCGAGCAGTTGGTGCTGGTGGACATTGCCGCCGGCCTGCCGCCCGCGCCGCCAAACACGGATTTCTCGCGCGTCGCCGACGTGCCCTCGCCGCGCGAGTTCGATTCGCACGGCGAGGCCACCGATTACCTCGCCGGCATCATGAAGCTCGCGCCACGGCACATGGTGGAGGAAAGCGTGAAGTACGGCATGCGCACGACCGACTCGGGCAAGCACACCTGGAAGTACGACCCGGCGCTGGCGCAGATGCGCCGGCCCAACCGCGGCGGCGCCGATTTCTGGGCACTGGTGAAGGACATTCCCACGCGCACCCTGCTGCAGTACGGCAGCGAGAGCCGCGTGGTGACCGAGGAGATTGCGCGCCGCATGGCCGAGACCATGCCCAACTGCACCATCGAGCGCATCGACCGCGCAGGACACGCCCTCTTTACGGACAACCCCGATGCGTTTGCGGCCAGCATGGAGCGGTTCCTTGCCGAGGCAACACCGGGGAAGTGATAACCGATGTGATCAATTCAGGATGACAGGCCAGTACCCCCTTGGCTGAATCCCCTGAATGTGATCAACGCGCCGCGGTCACTCCACTTCGGCAAGCCGTGACAGCGCCTCGAGTTCCCCGCGCGTGCCGATGGCGTACTCCACCACGGATGCAGGCGCATCCGGGCGCAACCGGGCGATGGCCATGCTGCCCGTTTCATCGCGGCCGTAAGGAACCGGTGCACCGGCATAGCAGGCCAGCGTCGCGCCATGCTGCACCTGGCGGTGGCAATGCACGTGCCCGAGCGCGAGGTAATCGAACCCGGAAGCGGCGATTTCACCCGGCGTAATCAGTGAAGATCTATCTGCGTGCGGGTCGTCGACGTAAAAACCGTGCGCCATGCCGATGTGCCACAGGTCGCGCGTGCGCGCGGGGGCGCCGGCCATGGGCCGATGCCCGGGGTGATGGTCTTCCATGCAGCGTCCCCACACCGTGGCATGCAGCGCGGGAAATTCGAGCACGCGGCCCGCGGCATCGTCGATCAGCGTGACGTGGTCCCCGGCGTGGCCGAAGTTCATGCGCGCCAGCACCGCGTCATCCTCGCTGTTGTCGTGATTGCCCGAAATGATGACCGTCGGGCAGGCGACGCGCGACAGCTGCTCGTAGACGAAGTCGATGACGTCGCCGTGGATGCGGTTGTGGTCGAACAGGTCGCCCGCGATCAGGAACAGGTCCGCCTCGTGCGCGATCACCGCATCGACCACGCGCGAAAATGCCACGCGCACGTTCCGGCCGGCATCACCGTCGATGAGGTGCACGTCGGAGGTGTGGGCGATGGTGACGGGCCGGCGCATGGGGTCTTTTTGCGTCTCGATTCGAGGGAACTGCTTTGTATCATGGATGCGGCCCTGCCGCACGCGGGAACACCCGCAAGTGCGCGGCCACGCACGCCCGCGCCGGGTCGAACTCATGAGGGTAATATCGGGTGGCATCGATGCAAGGCATCAACTGCAATTTGAAACATCACTCGGAGGAGATTGGGCATGAAAGACGTCAAGGGAAAGGTTGCAGTCGTCACCGGCGCCGCCAGCGGTATCGGCCTCGCCATGTGCGAGAGCTTCGCCGGCGCCGGCATGAAGCTGGTGATGGCCGACCTCAAGGATTCGCCACTAAAGAAAGAGGCCGCGCGGTTGCGCTCCGCAGGCACTGAAGTCCTGACGCATGTGACCGACGTATCGCAGTGGGACCAGGTGCAGGCGCTGGCCGCGGCCACCAAGGCGAAGTTCGGCGGCGCCAACGTGGTGTGCAACAACGCCGGCGTGCGCAGCATGGGCCTGATCTGGGAGACCAGCATCGAGCAGTGGAACTGGGTGGTGAACATCGACCTCTTCGGCGTGCTCCACGGCATCAAGGCCTTCGTGCCGGACATGATCGCGCGAGGCGAACCCGGGCATTTCGTGAACACCTCGTCGGTGGCCGGGCTCATGGTGGTCGGCACCGGCAACGCCCCGTACAACGTCTCCAAGCAGGGTGTGGTAGCACTCTCCGAGTCGCTTTGGCACGAACTGAAGGAGGTTGGCGCGCCGATCAGCGTATCCGTGCTGTGCCCCGGCGTCATCCCCACCAACCTGCGCCAAAACAGCGACCGACTGAAACCTGAAGGGTCTGCCCCCGTTCAATCGCGCACCATCACTTCCGACATGAAGCCCGTGCCCGCCGCGGAAGTCGGCAAGCTGGTGCTCCAAGGCATCCTGGACGACCGCTTCTGGCTGCTCACACACCCGAAGGAGTACCGCCCCATGATCGAGGCGCGCTGCCGGGGGATCGTGGAAACCGGGGAAGTTTTCCGGGGTAAGGCCACCTGAGGGCAGGTGCCTCGCGGGCGGGCCCCATCGGTGCCTGCCGGAATCGATGTAACACTTGATTCGAAACATGTATTTCGAGTTTCCGGTCGGGGACCCGCGCTGCCGATATAATTGGGGCTGGATTGCGGCAGGCCGGATCGCGGCCCCGCAGAATCAAGAGAAACCCTGATCATGAATAGCGATAACCCGCAGCAACCGCCCACCCCCCCGTCAACGACGCCCGCCGCCGCGCCAGCGCAGCCGACGGAGCAGCCACGGGCGCAGCCGCAGCAACAACAGGCGCAGCAATCGCCCTCGCCCCGGGCGCGCATGCAGGCGCTGCTGGCGATTCCGGACCGCGACCGCTCCGACGAGGAGTGGGACGAGCTCAACGAGCTGGAAATCCTGATGGCGCCGGGCAATCGCGAAGGCGCGCCCATGCCCACCGCACGGCGCGGTGCAGGCCCCATGCAAAGCGGCCGGCGCGAACAGCAGAGTGCCCGGCCGGGCGGCGGCGGCGGTGGTGGCGGTGGCGGCCCCGGCAATAACCCCGGAGGACAGAACCCGGGCGGCGGCCCCGGCGGCAACCCGCAGGGCAAGCGCCAGGGCGGCAAGAAGTTCCACCGCGGCCCGCGCAAGCCCAACACGCCGCGGCCGGCCTGACAGACGACTGCCCATGAAGGAATTCCGCGGACGCGTTGCCGTCGTCACAGGGGCCGCGAGCGGCATTGGCCTGGCGCTCTGCCAGCGCTTCGCCGCCGAAGGCATGCATGTTGTCATGGCCGACCTGAAGGATTCGGCACTAGAGGAGTCTGCCGCCAAGTTGCGCAGTGCAGTTCCGGGGGCTCAGGTCCTCACCCAGCCCACCGACGTGCGCCGTTGGGAAGATGTACAGGCGCTGGCCGCCGCCACCAAGGCGAAATTCGGCGGCGCGCACGTGGTGTGCAACAACGCCGGCGTGCGCACCATGGGCAAGATCTGGAATGTCAGCCTGGAAGACTGGCGCTGGGTGATCGACATCGACCTGTGGGGCGTCATCTACGGCATGAAGGCCTTCCTGCCGGACATGATCGCTCGCGGCGAGCCGGGGCATATCGTCAACACCGCTTCGGCGGCGGGCCTGCTGGCCATGTCCGACAACGGCCCCTACACCGCGGCAAAGTTCGGTGTTGTCGGCGTATCGGAATCACTGATCATGGAATTGCGCGAGGAGGGTGCGCCCATCGGCGTGAGCGTGCTGTGCCCCGGTCGCGTTCCCACCAACATCCGCGCCAACAGCAACAAGCGCCGGCCCAGCGGCGAACCGGTGACCTCGCGCCCGAACAACGAAGGTTCGCGCATCGTGCAAACCGATGAAGTCGCCGGCATGGTATTCAACGCCATCCGCGACGATCGCTTCTGGATCCTCACGCACCCGGAAATGGGCGTGCTGGTCGACAAACGCGCCCGCGGCATCCTCGAGACCGACGAAATCGTCAAGATGACGTTGTAGGACGTCGGTGCGTGTGCCGCTGCTCTCGAGGCGCGTCGGGACAGCCCGTCTGAACATATAATCCAGCCCGCCAGTCCCAGTCGCGACCGCGGCATTCAATCGGAGGAATCATGAAACATTACGTAAAGGCCATCAGCGCCGTCGGCATCGCAATGGCCGCCACCCTGTCGTCACAACCCACCCTCGCGCAGGCGTTCAAGAGCGCCCCGGCGGGCGACTGGGCCAAGGTCGTCGCCGAAGCGAAGAAGGAAGGCCGCGTCGCGCTGTACAGTGCGGCCGTGCCGGCAACGCTCAACCGCCTGAAGGCGGACTTCGAGAAACTGAACCCCGGCATTACGGTCGAGATCACGCGCATCACGGGCATCCAGCTGGTCAGCAAGATGGACCAGGAGCGCGACACCGGTGCCGACGGTGCCGACGTGGCGATCACGCCGGAGACGAGCTGGGTCACCGATCGCGCGAAAGCGAACCAGCTCAAGCTGCCCGTCGGCCCTGCCGCGGCCGCCTGGCCGGTGAAATACATCCAGTCGGGTGGCTCGCCCATGCTGGCGATCGAGCCCATGATCATCGTCTACAACACCAACCTCGTGAAGACGCCGGTCAACGACTACGCCGATCTCATGCGCCCGGAATTCAAGGGCAAGCTGGCCACGCCGGACCTGGTGGCAACCATCTTTACCGCCTGGTACGACTGGCTGGAACAGACCCGCGGTCCCAAGCTGCTGCCGGGACTCGCGGCACAAGGGCCCAAGTTCTATGCCAGCGCCGTGCAAAGCACCCAGCAAGTGGTGGCAGGCGAACTGGCCGGCGTGACGCTGACCGTGCCCAGCATCACCGGGCCGCTGGTGGCCCAGGGCGCGCCGATTCGCGTGGTGGTGCCAAAGCCCGCCGTGGGCACGCCCTATTACGGCGTGATTGCGACCTGGTCCAAGCGCCCCAATGCCGCGCAGGTGTTCATGGACTACGTCATGTCGCCAGCGGGCCAGACCACCTGGGCGGTGCTCGGCGAGATTGCCAGCCCGCTGCCCAACATTGCGAAGTCGCTCGACATCTCCACGACTGCAGCGGCTGACCCGTCGAAATTTCCGCCGGACGCCAACGCCGCCTATAAGGCGAAGTGGGACAAGATTTTCAAGTAAGCCGCTTCACCCGAAAAAAACCCCGCCTTCGTGCGGGGTTTTTTATGGCCCTCAATACGGAGCGGGCCTGATCCACTTCGATTAATTACTGACAAATTACAAACAATATAAGTAATACGCTTACCTAATCGGCATGATTACTGACGTGGGTACGTGAGCGCAGACAGCCACGGCGATGTCGTGTCCCGGCCTCAGTTGAACACGCGCGACCAGTGGTCGCGGTATTTGTTGGCAACGTCAGCCGGGTACTGCTCGGAGTCCCAGAACACCACGTTGTCCGGCACCTTGGGTGAGCCCGGGATGTCCGCAAGCGGGCTGGGCGCGCCGTCCTGGCCATTGAGCACGGTCTGCCCGTCACGCGTCATGAGGTAGTCCATGAGCACAAGCGCCGCATTGGGACGCTTGCTCCAACCGAGCGCGGCCAGCTGGTACGGGTAGGCGAGCGCCGGGCTGGGGATCACCATGCCCACCGGCGCGCCCTTGTCGATCAGCGTCTGCAGCGTCTGCTGGTTGACGAAGGCTCCGATGGCCACTTCGCCCGAGGCCACGGCCTGCGCCACCGGCGGCGGGCCGACATAGATCTTCGGGTTTTGCGCGCGCAGCTTGGAAAGGTAGTCGCCGCCCTGCGACTTTTCCAGCCAGTCGTACCAGGCGATCACCAGCGTGGAGGCCAGGTTGGAAGTGCCGATCTTTCCCTTGAACTCCGGGCGCAACAGGTCGGCATAACCCTTCGGGGGCGTGGGCACCTGCGTCTTGTTGTAGGCGAGCACGAAGTACTGCAGGCTCGCGGACACAATCGTTCCTTGCGTGAGGTAGCGCGCGGGCCAGCCGGCGAGCGCCGGCCCCGTCGGACGGATGAGCTTGCCTTCGCGCAGGCGCGCGAGGTACCAAGAGGTCTCGGTGGACAGGAACACGTCGGCGCCGTCGGCATTGGCCGCGCGCTCCTGGTCGATCTTGGTGAGCAGCGGACCGCTCGAGCCGCGCTGCCACTCGATGGCGATGTCGGGATAGGCCTTCTTGAATCCCGCGGCAACGCGTTGCAGCGATTCGGGAGCCGCGGCGCCGTAAAACACCACGCGGCCCTCCTTCCTGGCCGCGGCAACGACGTCATTCCAGTTTGCCGACTGCGCCTGGACAGTCACCGGCAGCATCCCCGCACCCGCGAGTGCAATGCACGCTCCCGCCAGCCAACGCTTCCATGCGCTCAACACGTTCAACCTGTTCATCTGCGCCCCTCCCCTCTTGTTGATCATGCCCGACGATACCCGAATGTGCGGTCTATACCCGAATGTGCGGTCTATACCCGAATGTGCGGTCTATACCCAAATGTGTGGTCTACACCCAAATGTGTGGTCTACACCCAAATGTGTGGTCTACACCCGAATGTGCGGTCTGGTTCCCTGCGTTGTCAAGTCGCGCAGCTATACCGCGCCGCGCTTGTGGCTAGATGTTCCTGTTTGCGAAGCGCGCATAGAAGTGTTTCTTCGCGACCTCGGCAGCGAGCACGTAAAGAAGCGTCAGCCCGATCAGCGCGAACATCAGCGGCGCGGGCAGCGGGACGAAGCCGAAGATGGGGCCCGAAGCCATGTAGGGCAGCGCCAGCGTCACCGCGATCACGGCCACGGTGCTCGCGAGCAGCCAGCGTCCCGGGCGGCTGCGGTAGAACACGCGCCGCGTGCGCACCACCAGCGCGATGACCAGCTCGGTCAGCAGCGACTCGATGAACCAACCGGTGCGGAATACTTCCGGCGTGGCCTGGAACAGGTAGAGCAGGATGCCGAAGGTGAGAAGGTCGAAAATCGAACTCACCAGCCCGAATAGCACCATGTAATCGCGGATGAACACGGTATCCCAGTGGCGCGGCTTCTCCACCCACTCCGGATCCACGTTGTCGCCGGCGATCGCCGTGGCGGGAATGTCGGAGAGGAAATTGTTGAGCAGGATCTGCGAGGCGGTGAGCGGCAGGAACGGCAGGAACGGCGAGGCCACCGCCATGCTGAACATGTTGCCGAAGTTGGCGCTGATGGTGGTGAGGACGTACTTGAGGGTGTTGGCGAAGGTCCTGCGCCCCTCGTCGATGCCCTCCCTCAGGATGTCGAGGTCCTTTTTCAACAGCACGAAGTCGGCCGCGTCCTTGGCCACGTCCACCGCGGTGTCCACCGAGATGCCCACGTCGGCCGCGTGCAGCGCCGGCGCATCGTTGATGCCGTCGCCCATGTAGCCGACCACGTGCCCGGTCTTCTGCAGCGCGAGGATGATGCGCTCCTTCTCGTTGGGGTCCACCTCGGCGAACACGGTGGTGCGCTCGGCCGCATGCCACAGCGCCTCGTCGCCCAGCGCATTGAG
>CANJXQ010000105.1 GCA_947478805.1 Betaproteobacteria bacterium
ATGGCGCCGATGCGCAGGTTGGAGCCTTCGACCTTGGTGCCCGAGAGTTCGGCGACGCGATTGATGTCCACGAGTACGGACGGGCGCGCCAGTCGCAGCGCCAGCATGGGTACCAGGCTCTGGCCGCCGGCGATGACGCGGGCGTCTTCACCGAATTCGGCCAGTCGGGCCACCGCGTCGTCGGCGCTTTTTGCGACGACATAGTCAAAGGCAGGGGGTTTCATGCGAATACCTCTTCAAGAGTCTTGCAACGGGATGGTTGGAGCGAGGGAAGGAGATCCACGATGCTTCTCCTCCACGGCGATCTCCAGGGCGAAACGTTACTTCCTCAAGCCTGATTTTGCAACCGTAGAAACTGCCAGCCGGTTCGACAGGGCTACAATGTGATCCCGCCGCAGCAAGCAGAACTTTCCGCCTGCATGGAATAAACCGCCCATGTCTTCGCTACCCCGCGCGCTCATCAAGGCATTGGTCAGCCTGTTGCATCCCAAGATGTTCCTGCTCATGCTGCTGCCGGTTGCCGCCGCCGTCGTGATCTGGATGGTCGCGGGCGTTGCATTCTGGGCGCAGGCCGTCGCATGGCTGGACGAGCGCATGCGGGGCTGGGATGCCTTGCAGTGGTTGCTCGCCTATTGGCCTCTCACGCTGCTGGCAGCGCACGCGGCATGGGCCGTCCTGATCATGTTGATGGTCCCCGTCGTGATCGTGACCACGGTGCTGGTGGTCGGAACCTTCGCCATGCCGGTCATGGTGTCCCATGTGGCCTCGCGCGACTATGCGACGCTCGACGAGCGGCGCGGCGGAACATTCATTGCCAGCGCCTGGAACGGTATCGTGGCCCTGGCGCTGTTCATCTTGCTCGCGCTCGTGACAGTGCCGCTATGGCTGGTGCCGCCTGCCTGGCCGCTTTTGACGCTGGGGCTGCTCGGTTATCTGAACCAGCGCGTGTTTCGTTACGATGCGCTTGCGCTGCATGCATCGGCCGATGAGCTGAGAGCACTCGTGCGCCGAGAACGTTGGGGACTTTTCGGGCTCGGGGTGTGCGTCGCGCTGGCTGCCCATGTGCCGTTGCTGGGATTCTTTGCTCCGGTCTACGGCGGGCTGGCGTTCATCCACTACCTGCTCGACAGGCTGCGCGCCATGCGCGCCGAGCCCATCGAGGCCGAGTGGTCACGCGTTCCGGGTTGACGGGCGCAGAACTGGGAGGCAAGGAATGGAACGACGAAGGTTGGGTGCGCTCATCATTGGCGATGAGATAACGCGCGGAAAACGTCAGGACAAGCATTTCGCCAAATTGATCGAAATCCTACGTGCTCGCGGCATGCGACTGGACTGGGCGCAGTACCTTGGCGACGATCCGGACCTCATTGCCGTGACGATCAGGCGCACGCTGGCCAGTGCCGACGTGGTATTCAGCTTTGGCGGCATCGGTGCGACGCCGGATGACCACACGCGACAGAGTGCGGCGGCGGCGGCCGGGGTGGACCTCGTATTGCATCCGGAGGCTGAGGCGGAGATGCGCGCGCGATTCGGTGCGGAGCTCAATCCATTTCGCATGAAGATGGGCGAATTCCCGCGCGGCGCATCCGTCATTCCCAATCCTTACAACCGGGTTCCTGGCTTTTCCATGGGGGATCATCATTTCGTCCCCGGTTTTCCGGTGATGGCCTGGCCGATGGTCGAGTGGGTGCTGGACACGTATTACCGGCACTTGTTCCATTCTTCGCCGGAAGCCGATGCTGCGATCATGGTGTACGGATTGCCCGAGAGCGCCGTCACGCCACTCATGGAGGACGTTGAGGCGCGCTTGACGGGTATCAAGACATTCAGCCTGCCCAGTGTCGGTGAGGATGGCTCGAGGCGGCACATTGAACTGGGTGCCCGCGGTGCTCCGGATCAGGTGGGTCCTGCGCTGGACATGCTGAAGGCGGGGGTGGTCGCATTGGCCGGCACCTGGGAGCCCAAGCAGCCCTGAAGGCTGAGCCTGTCTTCCGGGCCGGTGCTTTGCGGCACCTTAGGGTCGTGCAATTTGGGGTCGTGCAAATTCTCGGGTCGTGCAAATTCGGGTCGTGCAATAAAAAAGTCCCCGGCATTGCTGCCGGGGACTTCCACAACGACGCCCGCGGGGAGGAGGAGGGGAACCGCGGACGCCTGCTGCTCGTTGCTACCTCAGTATTCTGATGCTTACTTCTTCTTGCTTTCTTTGGCCACATGCGCAACGTTGGTTGCTGCTGCGAAATTGGCTTCTGCAAGTTCCGTGGCTTGTTTGGACAGCTTGCTCATGCTGTCGTAGGCCGAGTTGGCTGCCGCGAGGGCTGACTTGACTGCGGCAACTGCCACGTCAGAACCAGCCGGTGCGTTCTTCGATGCCTTGTCGACCAGCGACACCACGCTCTTGTTGAACTCGCTTGCCTGCGATTCGACCAGCTTGGTCAGCTCGCCCTGGGATTGCGTCGCGACGTCGTAGATGCTGCGCGAGTAGGCAATGGCCTTCTCGATCGACGGCTGCGTTGCCGCGGTGTTCAGGTTGACGAGCTCCTGTACGTCCTTGGCATTCAGCAGCGCCTTGGTGTGCGCGACGCTGTCTTCGAAGACCGACTTGGTGGCATTGAAGGTCAGTGCCGACAGGCGCTCGAACGCTGCAAACTGGCTGTGCGCAAGGCCGATAAACGCTTCGACGCCTGCCTTGTTGGTGGCTACTACTTGTTCCGGGGTCACGTACATGTCAAGCTCTCCTGGTTCAGTGTTTAGCGGAACTGACGGAGGTCAACGCCGCGGTTAAAAATCAATTCTGTTTGCAACCAATCTCTACTGCGAGTACCCGTTGCGCTTGCTGCATTTTCTGGATGACTTTTGCTTCGGGCCGCAACACTTTTATTGCACCGCAACAATTCCAATTCTAGACCAATTTCCTGCCGTGTCAAGAGAAATTATTGCATCGCAACATTTATTTTACGTCAGGACAATAAAGTTATAAAAAACAATCAGTTATTAGTCAGTGGCGAGCGCTCTATTGCGAAGCGATTTAGTCACAATGTTAGCAAGTACTTTGTTTCAACATTATGAAAATTAGTCTTATTTATGATTAAAACGTTTTTGATGCCAATTTCCTTGGTGCTGTTGCTGTGTGTTCCAAGAAGTGACCAATGAAAGGCAATGATGATGCAATGCAGCAGCCATCGACGCTGCCTCCATCTGCGCTGTTGCTTCTCGCGGGACTGACGCTGGGTTGGGGGTTCAACTGGACTGTGATCAAGGTTGTCCTCGAGCAGATGGCGCCGTTGTCTTTTCGACTGTGGTGTCTTCTGGGCGGCGCTGCCGGCTTGTTCGCCCTGGCACGACTGAATGGCCTCGAGTGGCGCGTGCCGTCGGGGCAGTGGCCGCGCCTGTGCCTGATCACGCTCTTCAACGTGGCGCTGTGGAATGTTTTCGTGGTCTATGGCGTGCCGCTCATGGACTCAGGGCGCGCTGCGATCCTGACGTTCACGCTACCGGTGTGGTCGACGATCGGCGGGGTCTGGATGCTGGGCGAGCGCATGAGCGCGCGCAAGTGGCTTGGCCTGGCGTTCGGTGTTGCGGGTGTGCTGCTGTTGGTGGGCACGGAACTGCGCAAGATTGGCGACGCGCCGCTGGGGACCATGCTGATGCTCGGCGCGTCGATGTCCTGGGCGCTGGGGACCCTGTGTACCAAACGCTGGCCGGTGGACCTTCCGGCGTCTTCCTTCACCGCCTGGCAATTGCTGCTGTCCGTGGTGCCCTTCGGGGTGGGATCCATTCTGTTCGAACCCGGCGGGATGTCGCTCTCCGGGCTGGGCGTGTGGTCGATCATGGGCGTGATCTATAACGTGCTGGTGTCGTTTATGTTCTGCATGTGGGCATGGACGCGCATCGTCGTGATCGTGCCGGCGACCGTGTCGAGCCTGTCCCCGTTGTTGATTCCGGTCGTCGGGGTTTTCAGCGGCATGGTGATGCTGGGGGAGAAACCGCAATGGACCGATTTTGGCGGTCTGTTGCTAGTCAGCATGGCGCTGGCAACGGTTGTGATTCCACCGCGCCGTCGCGCCTAGCGCGATAGGGTTATCCGCGGGTCATGGCGGCAGGAAATCAGCGATATTCGGGGTTTCTCCTGTCCGCGATTTCGGGACCTTCGCCAATTGCCAATGGGCGCGAGCCCACGCCAGTATCTCGCTCGAAGATGCGAGCCCCAATGCCTTGGGCGCTTGTTGTCCGAGAAATGCGAGCGCGCTCATCAGCGTCACAGGTATGCGCTCGAGATCGATGGGCGCTGCGCGCGTCTGCTTGGACAATTTCTCTCCTGCGGGGGTGACGGCGACGGGTAAGTGCGCATACTGCAGCGCGGGGTAGCCAAGCGCTTGCTGCAGGTAGATCTGGCGAGGGGTCGAGTCGAGAAGATCGGCGCCGCGCACCACGTGCGTGATGCCTTGCTCGGCATCGTCCACGACCACGGCGAGCTGATACGCAAAAAAACCGTCGGCACGCTTGATCACGAAATCGCCGACCTCCCGGCCGAGATGCTGGCTGATGCGCCCTTGCACGCAGTCATCGAACGCGATCACCGAATCAGTCACGCGTGCGCGCCAGGATCGGGCGCTGCGTCCGGTCGGCATGCCTTGGCGGCAGGTGCCGGGATAGACCGCTTCCCCGCCTGGCTGCAAGGCTGAATCGGCAATCTCCCTGCGGCTGCAGGCGCAAGGAAACACGCGGCCCAACGATTCGAGCTTTTGCAGCGCCAAGGCATATCGCTCCGTACGGCGACTTTGAAAGACCGGCTCGCCATCCCACTCGAGCCCGCAGGCCTCCAGGGCTTTGAGGATGGCTGCAACGGCGCCGGGTTGTTCACGCGGGCGGTCGAGGTCTTCAATCCTCAACAACCATTCCCCGTCGTGGGCTCTTGCCTCCAGCCAACTCCCGAGGGCTGCAACCAGCGATCCGAAATGCAGTGGACCGGTAGGTGATGGCGCGAACCGGCCTCGGTAAATTGCCTTGGACATGGTGGGGTTATATGCGAGGAAATGCCTGCCTAGCAAGCGCCGGTTCACGCCCTGTGCAAGATGAGGCGCCATGGGCTGCCTGCTATACTGGCCCGCACTTTCCACGAGTGGAGCATGACATGGCGACGGTTGCGCTGACCAAGGAGAATTTCGAGAGCATAGTGACCGGAAATGACATGGTGATCGTCGATTTCTGGGCGCCGTGGTGCGCACCATGTCGGGCGTTCGGCCCGACGTTCGAGGCATCCTCGGAGAAGCATGCCGATGTGGTGTTTGCCAAGGTGAACACCGAGGATGAGCCTGAACTCGCGGGGGCGTTCAATGTGCGTTCGATTCCCACGCTGATGTTCTTCCGCGAAAAGGTGATCTTGTACTCGGAGGCAGGGGCGTTGCCTGCGCCCGGCCTGGAGCAGGTCATTGCCGAAGCGAAGGCTGTCAACATGGCGGATGTGCATGCGGAGATCGCGCAGCGCGGGGACGAGCCTGCCCAATAGATTGAGCGGCGCATGGCTCTCATGAGCGGCAAAGAAGGCAGAGTTTTTTATCTCGCACGCATAACGATGATTGCAGCGCTGTGCGTGGCGATCCTTGTCTTGGGAGGGGCGCGCATGGGAATGTTCAGCGGGATGCGTCCCGACAATCTTGGGGTCATTGCGGGCAAGCTGGCCGCATGCAAGCCGACCCCAAACTGCGTGGCAAGCCAGGCTGACAAGTCAGATGCGGAGCATTACATTGCTCCCATCGCCTTTTCCGGCGATGCCACGAGGGCGTGGGAACTCCTCAAGCGCGCGGTGATCGGCATGGAGCGTGTATCGGTGGTTCGCGAGGCGCCCGGTTACCTCCATGTCGAGCAAACGACCCGGTTGATGGGTTTTGTGGATGACTGCGAGTTTGCTCTTGATCCCGCGGGCCTGATCCAGGTGCGGTCCGCATCGCGACTCGGACGCAAGGACTTCGGCGTGAACCGAGCCCGCATCGAAGCCGTGCGCGCACGGTTCGAGGAGTTGAGCAAGTAACTGCCGCCGGTTGGTGCTCCACTAGACCTTGTCGAGTCAATCGGGCGGCACGGAGAATGCCATGTTGGAAATTCGCAAGTCCGCGGATCGCGGATACGCCGATCACGGCTGGTTGAAATCACATCACAGCTTTTCCTTTGCCGGATACCAGGACCCAGCGCATTCGGGATTCGGCGATCTTCTGGTGATCAATGAGGACCGCATCGCCCCTGGCAGCGGGTTCGGCACGCACGGCCACCGCGACATGGAAATCATCAGTTACGTGCTGGAAGGTGCGCTCGGGCACAAGGACAGCATGGGCAACGGCTCGGTGATCGTGCCGGGTGACGTGCAGCGCATGAGCGCCGGGACCGGCGTTATGCACAGCGAGCAAAACCGCGCCAGCGGGATAACGCATTTCCTGCAGATATGGATCGAGCCTGATGAGCATGGCATCGAGCCGGGCTACGAGCAGAGGCATTTTGATCCTGCGTCCAAGCGCGGCGTGTTGCGACTTATCGCCTCGCCGGATGGCCGCGACGGTTCGGTGCGCATTCAGCAGCAGGCTTTTGTTTATGCCAGCCTCCTCGAGGAAGGTGAACGCCTCGTCCACAAACTGGCCCCCGGGAGGCGCTGCTACGTGCATCTGGTGCGTGGAAAGCTGGTGGTGTGCGGTATTCCGCTTGAGGCGGGGGATGCATTGAAAGCCACTGACGAGGTGCAGATCGTCCTCGAAGAGGCGTCGGGAGCAGAATTGTTGCTGTTCGATCTCCCCTGAGGCTGTTGGGTTTCAGCCTGCAGGCATCCATCGTGGAATCGCGCGGCGCGTGGTCCTGGTGAAATCAAATCGGGTGCGTGACCCGGCATTTCGATGTCGCTGGCTGGCGCATCGAGTCGGGTTTGCCGCGCCATGCCGGTAGAATGCCGGGATGAAATCGCTGGTCATATTGATCTCGGGGCGCGGCAGCAACATGCAAGCGATCGTCGAGACTGCCGCCCGGGAAAATTGGCCGGTGAACATCGCAGCCGTCATCTCCAGCAGGCCGGATGCCGGCGGGCTGGGCTGGGCGAAGGAGCGCGGCATTTCGACGGAGACTGTCGATCATCGCGATTACGCGTCGCGCGAGGCCTTCGATGCGACACTGGCCCAATGCATCGAAAGATATTCCCCGGACGCCTTGGCGCTGGCGGGATTCATGCGGATACTGACCAATGACTTTGTGCGGCGTTTCGAAGGGCGATTGGTGAATATTCACCCATCGTTGCTGCCTTCGTTTCCGGGGCTGCATACTCATCGGCAAGCGTTGGAGCAAGGGGTCAAGATCCACGGTTGTACCGTGCACTTCGTGACCGCGAAACTGGACCATGGCCCGATCATCGCGCAGGCAGCGGTCCCGGTTCTGGGCGGTGATGACGAGGCGACGCTCGCGTCGCGCGTGCTTGCCGAGGAGCACCGGATCTACCCGCGGGCAATTGGTTGGCTTTTGGAGGGGCGCCTTGTCGTCGAAAAGGGCGTGGTGCGCGTTAAGTATGCTGATGCGAGCAATACCGCCGCGTCGAGTCAGTCCCGCATCTCAGTGGGCGGTTAGGCATGTTTAGTCGATGAGCGCGATGGAAAAGGCCTTGGCCGGTTTGATCTCGGCTGTATTTGTTGCGACGGCCGCGCTGGCCGGTCCGCCGCAGCGGGTCACGCTGGAGTACGACATGAGCCACAACGGTACGGCCATGGCGCAGGTTGTTGAAACCCTGCAGCACGACGGCAAGCACTACACGCTGGAGTCCGAAGTCAAGGGCAAGGGGTTGTTTGCGCTGGCGCGATCCGGATCGGCCAAGCGCAGCAGCCAGGGCGAGGTAACGCAGGCTGGACTTCGACCGGCCGTATTTCGCGATCGTCGTGGCGATCGGCCGGAGAGCGTGGCCCGATTCAATTGGTCCGCTGGCAGCGTGGAGCAGGGCGAGGAAGGGCGCTCCGAAAGGCGGGCCATTCCCGCGGCAGATCAGGGAGCAGCGGTGTCTGATCGGTTGAGTTTCCTGTGGACATTTGCGTTCAGCGCTCCGGCCGGCAAGGAGATCAGGGCCATGTTGAGCGACGGCAGGGGGTTCAGTTCGTTTCGATATGCGATTGCGGGATCCGAGTTATTGAAGACGCCGGCGGGTGACATTGAGACCGTTAAGCTGGTGAAGCAGCTCGACCCGGGTGACGAGCGCGGAACGGAAATCTGGTTGGCATCCAAGCGCGATTTCCTGCCGGTGCGCATCCTGGTGATCGAAAAGAACGGCGCGCGCATCGACCAGATGATCACGCGGATCGGCACCTGACGCCCTTGCGATATTCGGCGCCTTTGCTGGCTTTGTGCGAAGAGGCACTTTCCGAGTTGACGTCTTTCGAGCGCCCCGCCGATGCCGTCCTTTCGGCATTCTTTCGCGCGCACCGGGAAGCCGGACAAAATGATCGGGCGCTGATTGCCGAGTCGGTTTATGCCCTGATTCGTCGCTGGCGGCTGATGCAATCCGTCGCTCCGAAGGCGAGCTTGCGCCAGCTTGTATTGGCTGCGTGGTCGAGTTTGCTAGGCGCCAACCTCAGGGAACTTGAGCCGCTGCTCAGGCGCGGTGATCGCGAATGGCTTGCCGGGGTCAAGGCGGCAATCCACGCCGATCTGCCATTCGAGGTGCGCTGCGATCTTCCCGACTGGGTGATCGAGCGCTTGCGCAAGCGATTCGACGACAAGACCTTGCTCGCACACGCGATTGCCCTGCAGGCCTCGGCACCGTTGGACTTGCGGGTGAACATCCTCAAGCGTTCGCGAGAGGAGGCTATCGAGCGATTGGCCGCCGACGGTTACCAGCCCAAAGTCATGACCTACTCCCCGGTGGGCGTCAGGGTCGCAGGAAAGCCGGTGATCAATCGCAATCCGTTGTTTATTGCCGGCGAAATCGAGGTGCAGGATGAGGGTAGCCAGTTGCTGGCATGGCTAGTCGAGCCGCGACGGGGCGAGATGGTGGTTGATTTTTGTGCCGGTGCCGGCGGCAAGACCTTGGCACTTGGCATGCTGATGCGATCGACGGGGCGCCTTTACGCCTTTGACGTTTCCGCGCGTCGCCTGGAAAACCTGAAGCCGCGATTGGCGAGGTCCGGGTTGTCCAACGTGCACCCGCAACGCATCGAAGGCGAGCGCGACGCCCGCGTCCGGCGTCTGGCGGGAAAGATTGATCGCGTCCTGGTGGATTCACCCTGCAGCGGGCTTGGAACTTTGCGGCGCAATCCCGACCTCAAGTGGCGGCAGACACCGGCGTCAGTCGCGGAACTCCAAGTCAAGCAGGCGGCGATTCTTGCCGGAGCAGCGGTACTGGTGAAGCCGGGCGGGCGGTTGGTGTATGCAACGTGCAGCATTCTTGCGGAAGAAAATCAGGGGATCGTCGAGGCGTTTCTCCAGGCGAACCCGCAATTTACCTTGCGTCCGGCCGGCGAAATCCTGCGCCAGCAGAAGATCGACATTGATCTAGGCGTTGATGGCGGTCCCTATCTGGAACTGTGGCCGGCGACGCATGGCACGGATGGCTTTTTTGCGGCGGTATTGGAGCGCGTGGCGTGATTCGCCGGTTCATTGGTGTCGTGCTGGTCGCTTTCGTATCGGTGGGCACGCCCTCTGCGTTCAGCCAGTCGGCCCGCCGCATTGCGCCCCAGATTGCGGCTACCGGTGCGGTCCAGGCGGCGTTTTCTCCCTGGGATGACGTCGAAGGGATTGTGGTCGCGGCGGTGAACGCGGCCCGCCGTCAGGTGCTGGTGCAGGCCTATAGTTTTACCAGTAGACCCATCGCCTCCGCCTTGATCGCCGCACGCCGGCGTGGGATCGATGTGCGGATTACTGCTGACCGTGAGCAGACATTCAATGGCGAGTCCAGCAGAATCGCCGATCTGGCGGCTGCGGGAATCCCTGTTTTGCTTGAAGTGCGCTACGCTTCAGCGCACAACAAGGTCATGGTGATCGACGCCGGCTTCGCGGATTCGGCGGTGATAACGGGCAGCTACAACTGGACCTGGTCTGCGCAGAACCGCAATGCGGAGAATGTTCTCGTGGTCCGGCGCAATCCGGAGTTGACGGGACTGTTCGCGGCGAACTGGCATCGCCATGCCGTCGAGGCACTGCCTTATGAGTCGGTGCGGGAAGATGCACTGGCACCGCAATAGTGGCATGTGGCGCTGTACGATTCCACGCAGCTCACCTGGAGCGGGATGAGTTTTCATGGGCGAACCATTTAGCAAGGTATTGATCGACTTGTGGGCAGATCTTCGGCAGCCGGAGATCCTCTGGCAGCTGGGGATCTTGCTCGCCTGCCTCCTCGTGGCGCGGCAGGCAAGTCTCTGGATCCGATTGCCGCGCGCCGAGACGAGCGCCGTCTGGAAGCTTGGTGTCGGCGGGCTGAAGCGCATCCTGTTCCCATTGCTTGCATTGGTCCTGGTCCTGATTGCCAGGGCCGTGCTGCAGCGATGGCATCACGTCAATTTGTTGCACGTGGCAGTCCCGCTGCTTGGTTCGCTTGCGCTCATCCGGATTGTTTTCTATGCGCTGCGTCACGTGTTTCCGCCGGGCGGGCTGTTGGCGGCATTCGAGCGAACGATTGCGACGCTGGTCTGGGGCGTGGTGGCCTTGCACATGACAGGAGTGTTGCCTGATGTGGTCGAGTTTCTTGAGGGCGTTCACTTTGCAATCGGAAGGCAGCGTATTTCGTTATGGCTGGTCCTGCAGGCGCTCTTCTGGGTGTTGGTGACGTTGCTCGCGGCGTTGTGGGGCGGGAGTGCCATCGAGGCGCGGTTGATGCGTGCCGATTCCCTTCATTCGAGCCTGCGAGCGGTTTTCTCTCGGCTGTCGAAAGCCGTTCTGCTGCTACTTGCTGTCATGATCGTGTTACCCGTCATGGGAATCGACCTGACGGTGCTGTCTGTGTTCGGCGGGGCCCTGGGCGTTGGACTGGGTTTCGGCCTGCAGAAGGTGGCAAGCAACTACATCAGCGGGTTCATTATTCTTTTGGAACGATCAATTCGCATTGGCGACTACATCACCGCGGACAATTTTTATGGAGAAGTGAAGGGCATCACCACACGCCATGTTGTTTTGCGAGGCCAGGATGGCCGTGAGGCGATCATTCCCAATGAGACGCTGATGACATCGACCGTGATCAGCATGACCCATACGGACAAGCGTGTCAGGCTCGCGGTCCAGGTGCAAATCGCCTATGACTCGGATGTGGAGCGCGTCATCGTGTTGCTGAGTGAAATTGCTGCCGCTCACCCGCGGGTGCTTTCTGATCCTGCCCCGGGCGCGTTCATTTCGCGACTGGCCGACAGTGGGATCGACATTGAGCTCGGATTCTGGATCGACGATCCCGAGCGGGGCAGCATGAATGTTCGATCGGACATTATTCGGGCCCTTCTTGCGGCGTTTCGGAAGGAGTCCATTTCGATTCCTTTCCCGCAACACGAGGTGCGAATGCTCAATGCCGATAAAAGCCATTGATTCAAGTGGTTGATCGAGGGGGCGACAGTTGCCCCGAGGGTGAATAAATCACGTAGAATTCCGCCCCAATCAAGCCGTAATTGCACGCCATCCAACACTAAACAAGGCGTTACATGACTCTCCTGGAGCTGCGCGAACACCACGTCATTTTCTCCGGCTTACTTGATCTGAATTGGTGGCAACTGACGTTGGTTGCCCTGGCACTGACCCACATCACCATCGTCGCCGTCACGGTTTTCTTGCATCGTCACCAGGCGCACCGTGCGCTGGACCTGCACCCGCTGCCGAGCTATTTCTTTCGGATCTGGTTGTGGATGACTACGGGCATGGTGACCAAGGAGTGGGCCGCCATTCACCGCAAGCACCACGCCAAATGCGAGACGGTGGAGGATCCGCACAGCCCGCAGATCCATGGGATCAATCGCATCCTGTGGGGGGGCGTGGAGCTGTACGTTAAGGAGTCTTATAACAAGGAGACCCTGGAGCGGTATGGACACGGTACGCCGGACGATTGGCTGGAGCGTAATGTGCTCAGCCATTTTTCCGTGTTGGGGCCGGTGTTGATGGGCGCCATCAATGTCAGCTTATTTGGCTTGGTCCCGGGACTGGTGATCCTGGTCACCCAGTTGGTGTGGATTCCATTCTGGGCAGCCGGCGTGATCAACGGCATTGGCCACTTCTGGGGATATCGCACTTTTGACAGCCTCGATGCAAGCAAGAATATTGTGCCCTGGGGAGTGCTCATCGGGGGTGAGGAGTTGCACAACAATCATCATGCGTTTGCCACTTCGGCCAAGTTGTCCAATAAGTGGTATGAGTTTGACATTGGCTGGGGTTATATCCGTGCCATGGAAATGATGGGCCTCGCCGAAGTCAAGCGCGTCGCGCCGACGCCGAAGTTTGCAGTGGCGAAATCCGTATGCGACCAGGAAACCCTGCAGGCCGTCATCACGCATCGTTATGATGTCCTCGCAACCTACGCAAAGTCGCTGAAGGCGACCTACATTGAGGAACTCGGAAAGCTGCGCCGTTTTTCGCCGGCGGACGCGCAGGTCCTGCACAGTTTGCGGCGCTGGTTGAATCGGGATGAAAGCCGGCTGGCTGCCGCCGAACGGGAAAAGCTGGAAGCCGGGCTCGCCATAAGCAAGCCATTGCAGACGGTCTACAACATGCGCGCGGAACTGGCTACGGTTTGGGGGCGTTCGTCTGCGTCCCGGGACCAGTTGGTGAAACAGTTGCAGGACTGGTGCCATCGCGCCGAGGCCAGCGGCATTGCTCCCCTCGTGGAGTTTTCACACCGCCTGCGCAGCTACGCCTGACTCGAGTTAGTCGGCACTGCCTGCCGAATTGCGCTCGCAATGAAAAAAGCCCGTCGCTGACGGGCTTTTTTATGGGCAAAACAACGAGTCCCATCCATCTTTCAAGGCGCTTACTTAAGCTTGGTTTCCTTGTACATGACGTGCTTACGTGCCTTGGGATCATATTTCATGATCTCCAGCTTTTCCGGCTTGGTGCGCTTGTTCTTGGTCGCGGTGTAGAAGTGGCCGGTACCAGCGCTCGATTCCAGTTTGATTTTTTCTCTCATTTCTCATCTCCCCGATCAGATTTCGCCGCGAGCGCGCAGCTCTTCCAGCACGACTTCAATGCCCTTCTTGTCGATATTGCGCAAGCCTGCATTGGAGACGCGAAGGCTCACCCAACGCTTCTGGGATTCAAGCCAAAAACGACGATATTGCAGGTTCGGAAGGAACCGACGCTTGGTCTTGTTGTTCGCGTGGGACACGTTATTGCCCACCTGCGGCTTCTTGCCGGTTACTTGGCAGACTCGTGCCATGACATTGCTCCAGACGAAAAGGCAAAATTATAGGCTATTCTCGCCCCATTGGGCAAGCCAAATGGCTTTGTAGTCGAGATGTCTCAGAGAAAGGCACGGTGATCTCTCGGCGGCCTTGTATTGCAACGGTTTTTGGCGAGGGGAGGCTAAACTCTGTCCGACGAGCCCAAAATTTCTGTGAAGCCAGTGACGCGCCGGCATTATGCCTGAGCCAATACGCAATTCCATCCGTCAATGAGGAGGATCTGATCATGATTGAAATTGTCATACGGCCATTTAAGGCCATGCTTCAAGGAGCCACGGGTGTGCTGATCGCGGCATTGGGGGTGTCCGGGGGGGCGCATGGCGATGTCGGTTCTGGGGGCGCATTTAGCAGGGGGGAGTTGCCCGCGGCTGCTCATCGGCAGGGGGCAGTCATGCTGGCGCAGGCCTCCAAGGGAGGAGGGGCGACTTCGCAGTCGGAACTCGAGGCGCTGATCAAGGCTGCGAAGTCTGAAGGAGAACTCACGTTCTATTCCTCCACACCTGAAGGTGTGTCCAAGAAGGCTGCTGAGGCTTTCCATGCCAAATATGGCGTGCGAGCGAATTTCCTGCGTCTGGCCAGCGCTCCACTGCAGCAGCGTTTCTCGGCCGAGGCAGACGCAAACAATCTCGCTGCGGACGTATTGATAACTCTGGGGGCATCGGTGCCGTTCGCGGAGGAGGGAATCAAGAAAGGCTGGATTGAATCGATTTCACAGGCAGGTTTGCCGGCGCTCAAGAATGGCGAATTTCCTGCGCGTTTCAACACCGGCCCGACGGCGCTGATTCAGATTAACCCTTGGTTGATTGCCTACAATACCGAGAAGTTGAAGCCGAGCGAGGCACCAAAGGATTGGGGTGATCTATTGAACCCTCGATTCAAGGGGCAGATGATTATTCCCGATACTCGGGTGACCGATGCGTATTCCGGATTCTGGTCGATGATTCTAGATCGCTACGGCGAGTCTTATTTCAGCCAGTTGAGGTCGCAGGGATTTCGTCAAATTTCAAGCGGGATTCCTGCCATGCAGGGAGTTGCAGCCGGTGAGGCCATGCTCACGTTCCCGGCGATTTCAGCGACGGTTCAGGAACCCAAGAGCAAGGGGGCGCCGCTCGCGATGGTCGTCCCCGACCGCACTACTGGCAGCGAGTCGCACATCATGTTGACTGCCCGAGCCCGGTCAAAGCATCCCGGGGCTGGGCGCCTTTTTGTCAATTGGGTACTGACGCAGGAGGGCAATCTTGCATTCAACAAGGATTCCGGTTCCACTTCGGTGTTCGATACCAGCGGATTGCCTAGGCAATACGAATCGCCCAAGTCAGGGACTGCAGCCTGGCGTGAACAATTGGCGAAGTTGCTCGGATTCCAGTAGGGGCTTGCTCCCATGCGTGGTGCTGCATCCTTTTCCAGGTGACCTAGCCCGAAATAGCTGTACCAGTAGATGTGAGAGGATTTCACGAACTGGACATTATTTTGGAGGAACAGGTTATGCCGACCAAGCACCACAAGGCGGAGCA
>CANJXQ010000106.1 GCA_947478805.1 Betaproteobacteria bacterium
GGAGTCCTCCGGCGCGAAGTTGGGATCCTCGAGGATGCCGCCTTCGTAGGAGATGTGCAGCAGGTTGGCGTCCATGGAATAGGGCGCGCCGCCTTTTCTCTTCTTGTAGTCGACCGGGATGCCGTGGTGGTCGGCGTAACGCAGGAGCTTGTCGCGCGACAGGAGGTCCCACTCGCGCCACGGCGCGATCACGCGCACGTTGGGCATCAGCGCGTAGGCGCCGAGCTCGAAGCGCACCTGGTCGTTGCCCTTGCCGGTGGCGCCGTGCGAGATGGCGTCCGCGCCGGTCTTCCTGGCGATCTCGACCAGGTGCTTGGCGATCAGGGGGCGCGCGATGGAGGTGCCGAGCAGGTACTCGCCCTCGTACACGGCATTGGCGCGGAACATCGGGAACACGAAGTCGCGCACGAATTCCTCGCGCAGGTCCTCGATGTAGATCTCCTTCACGCCGAACATCCTTGCTTTCTTTCGCGCCGGCGCGAGTTCCTCGCCCTGCCCGATGTCGGCGGTGAAGGTCACCACCTCGCAATCATAGGTGTCCTGCAGCCACTTGAGGATGACCGAGGTGTCGAGGCCGCCGGAATAGGCGAGGACCACTTTCTTGACCGACTGCTTTGCTGCGATCTGCTGTGCCATTGCTGTGCTTGTCCGCTTTTACGTGAGGGTGTGGTGAAGGTTGGGTGTGGGTGTGCGTCGTGATGCGATGGTTCGGATGAAGGGCCTAGTCCACGGTCGCGCCCGTGCGCTTGATGATGGGGCCCCATTTGTCGCTCTCGGAGCGTATCAGTTTCGCCAGGTCCTCCGGCGTGCCGCCGACCGCATCGAGCCCCGCGACGGCGAGTTTCTGGCGCACGTCGGCCGATTTGAGCGCCGCGTCCATTTCGCGGTTCATGCGCTCGACGATTGGGCGCGGCGTGCCGGCGGGGAAGAGCACGCCGTTCCAGGCCAGCGCCTCGAACTTCGCCACGCCGCCTTCGGCGAGCGTGGGAACGTCGGGCATGACCGAGTAACGCGTCAGGCTGCTGACGGCGATGGCCCGCACCTTGCCCGCCTGGATGAGCGGGGTGAGCGCGGTGGGCACGGTGAACAGCAATTGCGTGTCGCCCGCGGCCAGCGACGCGGCGGCCGGCGGCGAGCCCTGGTAGGGAATGTGCACGATGAACAGGTTCTCGTTGGCCTTCAAGAGTTCCATGGTGAGGTGCGAGGAGCTGCCGGCGCCGATGGACCCGTAGTTGAGCTTGCCTGGGTTCTTTCGCACGTGGTCGATGAGTTCCTTCACCGTTTTCGCCGGCACGGCGGCGTTCACGGCCAGCAGGTTGGGCTGGCTGGTCGTGATGATGACCGGCGCGAGGTCCTTGATCGGGTCGTAGGGCAGCTTCTTGTACATGTGCGGACCGAAGGCGAGCGGGCCGTTGAACGACAGCACCATGGTGTAGCCGTCGGGCGCGGCCTTGGCGGCCGCGTCGGTGGCAATGGTGCCGCCGGCGCCGACGCGGCTCTCCACCACCACCGGCTGGCCGAGCGGGTCACGGATCTTGTCGGCGAGGATGCGGCCGATCACGTCGATGGAACTGCCCGCGGGCGCCGTCATCAGGAAGCGCACGGGCTTGGATGGGTAGGCCTGTGCGTGGGCGGCGCCTGTCGTTGCCAGCGCCAGCGCCGCTGCGAAGACGGGCATGGCCAGCAGGCGTACGGCGAAAAGGGGAGTATGCATGTTCATCCGATATGATCAATATGGAGTTAGAGGGACCGCTATACTTGTATTAACCACTTAATTATTATCATTGCTATTGAGTCGCATTGTTGAGCCGTAATGCGGCCATGTTCCGGCTGCGTGGGGCCACGCGGGGCCATCTCACTGGTCGTCCACTTTCCCGAGCAGGAGGAATTCGATCAGGGCCTTTTGCGCATGCAGCCTGTTCTCGGCCTCGTCCCACACCACGCTTTGCGGGCCGTCGATGACTTCGGCCGCAACTTCCTCGCCGCGGTGCGCCGGCAGGCAATGCATGAACAGCGCATCGGCCTTGGCCGCCTTCATCATGTCGGCATCCACCTGCCAGTCCTCGAAGTCGCGCTTGCGCTCCTCGTTCTCGGCCTCGAACCCCATGCTGGTCCAGACATCGGTGGTGACGAGGTCGGCGCCCTGCACCGCTTCCATCGGATCGGCAAACTGCAGGTAATGGCCGGTGCCGTGCAGGCCCGCGCGCTCGGGTTCCACTTCGTAGCCCGGGGGCGTGGATACGCGCACCTGGAAATCGAAGACCTCGGCCGCCTGCAGCCAGGTGTTGCACACATTGTTCGAGTCGCCGATCCAGGCCACGGTCCTGCCGCTGATGTCGCCGCGATGCTCGATGAAGGTGTAGATGTCGGCGAGGATCTGGCAGGGATGGTACTCATTGGTGAGGCCGTTGATCACCGGCACGCGCGAGTGGGCGGCGAAGCGCTCGATGATGTCCTGCTCGAAGGTGCGGATCATGACGATGTCGCACATGCGCGAGATGACTTCGGCGGCATCCTCCACCGGCTCGCCACGGCCCAATTGCGAGTCGCGCGTGTTCAGGTAGATCGCCGCGCCCCCGAGCTGGTGCATGCCGGCCTCGAAGGACAGGCGCGTGCGCGTGGACTGCTTCTCGAAAATCATCACCAGCGTGCGGTCCTCCAGCGGCCAGTAGCGCTGGTAGGCCTTGAAGCGCTGCTTGATCCACTTCGTGCGGGCGAACAGGTGCGCATACTCCGCGCGGGAGAAGTCCTTGAACTGGAGGTAGTGACGCGTGCGCATGGTGACTCGCCCGGGCGCTAGCCCTTGGAGGACTTGGCCTCGACGCGGGGCTTGGCCAGGATCGCGTGCACCAGGGGCGCGAGGCGCGTGACGATTTCGCGGGCCTCGCTCTCGGTGATGATCAGCGAGGGCACGATGCGGATCACATTGTCCGCGGTGACGTTGATCAGCAGGCCGACTTCCAGCGCCTGGGCCATCAGCTCGTAGCAGGGGCGATCGAGTTCCATGCCGATCATGAGACCGTGGCCGCGGATCTCCACCACGCCCTTGACGCCGCCGAACTCCTTGGCGAGCGCGTCGCGGATCACCTTGCCCATGGCATCGGCGTTCTCGCGCAGCTTTTCATCTTCGACGATCTGGAGCACCGCGAGCGCCGCCGCGCAGGCGAGCGGATTGCCGCCGAATGTCGTGCCGTGATTGCCCGGCTTGAAGACCTGCGCCGCGACGCCGCGCGCGAGGCACGCCCCGATGGGCACGCCGCCGCCCAGGCCCTTGGCAAGCGTGAGCACATCCGGGAGCACATTGGCATGCTGGTAGACGAACCACGGGCCTGTGCGCCCGATGCCGCACTGGACTTCATCGAGCATGAACAGCCAGTTCTGCTGGTTGCAGATGTCGCGCAGGCCGCGCAAGTACTCCATGGTGCTGACATTGATGCCGCCTTCGCCCTGGATGGGTTCGACCAGCACGGCGACCACGTTGCGGTTGTTGGCCGCCACCTGGCGCACGCTGGCAATGTCGTTGAAGGGCACGCGAACGAAGCCCGTCACCAGCGGCTCGAAACCCGCCTGCGCCTTGCGGTTGCCGGTGGCCGAGAGCGTGGCAAGCGTGCGGCCGTGAAAGGCGTTTTCCATCACGATGATGGCGGGGTTGTCGATGCCCTTCTGGTGGCCGTACAGGCGGGCGAGCTTGATCGCCGCCTCGTTGGCTTCGCAGCCGGAGTTGCAGAAGAAGGCGTTCTCCATGCCGCTGATGGACACCACCTTGTCGGCGATCTTCTCCAGCTCGCCGATCTGGAAATAGTTGCTCACGTGGATGAGCCGCGCGACCTGGTCCTGCAGGATCTTGGTGAAGCGCGGGTGCGCGTGCCCCAGCGTGTTGACGGCGATGCCGGCGAATCCGTCGAGATACTTCTTGCCCTTGTCGTCCCAAAGCCAGACGCCCTCGCCGTGCGTGAAGCGAACCGGCAAGCGGGTGACGGTATTCATCAAAGAGGTCATGGCAGTGCGTCCTGTGGTGGGGTTGACGGCGCGTTGAATGAAAGCAGTTTCGAAATGAAAAAAGGCACCGGACAGAATCCCGTGCCACCGTATGCAATAATGCCGAAAATCGCCGGAAAAATCCAATCGCGGCAATGTCTTAGGTCGGGCTGGGGGCAGCCTGACCCGGCGCCTGCGATCAGACGGCAAATGGGCGGAAAGGGGCGGGAGGCGGCGCATGCGCACACGCCTGACCATATTCAACCAGAAGGGTGGGGTCGGCAAGACCACCACCGCGCTCAATCTGGGCGCCGCGCTGGCGCGTCGCGGCCAGGCCCCGGTGCTGGTCGATCTTGATGCGCAGGCCCACCTGTCATCCATACTCGCCCCGGCTGCGTCGGGCGCCGACAGCCTGTTCGCCTTTTACAACGCATCGCAACCATTGCGCATGCTGGCGCGTCCGGTCGCCCTGGGTGGAGGAGCGGGTGAATTGATCCCGGCGCAATCCGAGCTGATCAAGGTCGACACCATGTTCGGCAAGGGGCCGCACATCCTGAACCAGCTGCGCGAAGGGCTGGATGCAGCTTACGCGCGCGCGCCCGGCGCCGCGATGCGCCCGGTGCTCATCGATTGCTGCCCGATGCTGGGCGTGCTTTCCCTCTCGGGCGTGTTCGCAGCACAGCGCGTGTTGATTCCCATCTCCACGGATTTTCTCGCCATGCGTGGCGCCATGCAGCTGGAGAGCACGCTGCGCGCGCTCGAGCATGTGCTCAAGAACCGCGTCGAGCGGCGCTATCTCCTGACGCGCTTCGACGCCCGGCGTCGCATGTCGCACGACATCGCCACCCAGCTATCCGAGCGTTTCGGCGCCGAGCTTTGCACGACGCGAATCACCGAAAACGTGTCGGTGGCCGAGAGCCCGGCCAAGGGCAAGGATATTTTCTCGCACGCGCCCGACAGCCGCGGCGCCAGGGACTATGCGGCGCTGCTCGAAGAATTGATCGGCAGCGGTTTCTGGGAAGTGGGGCCCGGGGTGAGGGAACCCGAGAGCGGTCCGATGGCGCAGACGGTGAGCCAGAGCAACGAATGACGCGCGGTTGCGCGTGGGGTCGTTACTTTGAAATCAGCGACACCACGTCTTCGAAGCTCATCACGCCCTGCTTGCGGGAACCGTGCGACACGATGCATTCGAGGATCTCGCAATGCTGGTACATCTGGCGCAATTTGCGCTCGGCGTCGGCTTCGTCGCGTCCATGAATGGCGAGGTTATCCACAACCAGCCCGTGGCGGGTGCGAATGCGAAACGCATACTTCAGCGTGGTTGGCGGTAGCATACCCCTCCCAATACAAGGATTTAAAGCAGATATAGCATAGGGGTATTAATACGGCAACCTAAGGGACTGATCTTTGTGCATTTTGTCTCCAAATTATGCAAATAGCATGAAAGTTCCCCCCGTCTTGGTCGGGCATGGGTGGAAAAAAGACGTGAAAAATCCGGGTGCTAGAATTGCTCGGCACTCCGGATTCAGGCCTTTCCCGTTCATGCTCCCATCCTCCCAGGCCCTCATTCCTCAAACAGCCAGCCCCCGTGTCGGATAAATCCACGGAAGTCGTCATTCGCGGGATTACCCACGAGGGCAAGCCATTCCGCCCAAGTGACTGGGCCGAACGCCTGTGCGGCGTCATGTCGGCGTTCGGCGCCGAGCATCGCATGGAGTATTCGCCCTACGTGCAGCCGATCAATTCGGGCGGGGTCAAATGCGTGGTGGTGTCCATCGAGCTCGAAGAGATCGAGCCCATGGCCTACAAGTTCCTGCTCAATTTCGCCAAGGACAATGAGCTGCAGGTGCGGCCGGGTCGCATCGCCAAGCGGGCGGACGAGGCAGGCGAGGGGGGCTGTGCGACGGGTGCCGCTGCAGAATGATGTGCCGCGGCGGCGACAACAGCTGCTAGAGGGGTTGCGGCGCAATGAAAAAAGGCGAACCGAGGTTCGCCTTTTTTAATCCTGCCCCTTCGCGCGTAGCGGCGGGGCAGAGGGTTTCGCTTCGATCAGGCCGCGGCGGCCATTGCCTTGATCTGCGCGGCGAGGCGGCTCTTGTGGCGGGCTGCCTTGTTCTTGTGGATGATGCGCTTGTCGGCGATGCGATCGACAACGCTCATCGACTCCTGATAGAGCTTCATCGCCGCGGCCTTGTCGCCGGCGAGGATGGCTTTCTGCACGCCCTTGATGGCGGTGCGCAGGGTCGAGCGCTGCCCGGCATTGTGCTGGCGGCGCTTTTCGGATTGCCTTGAGCGCTTGCGTGCGCCTGCGGTATTGGCCATGGTCTGTGTATCCCTTGATGTCGCGAATGTTCAGCGTGAAAGAAGTGTTGCGCGTAAGAAAGCGCGTAAAAAACGAAGCTCGCTAGTATAGCCGGCGACACCGCCAGTGGCAAGTCCCGGGGATGTTTCAGGGATCGGGGGGCACGGAATCGCCTGGGGCGCCGAAACCGGCATAATCGGCCGATGCATCCCCCCAAGAAGAGCCTGCTGGCCGCCCTGGCCACGGTCAGCAGCATGACGCTGGTGTCGCGTATTCTGGGGTTCGTGCGGGACGCGGTGATTGCCCGCGCATTCGGGGCGGGGATCGCCACCGACGCGTTCTTCGTGGCCTTTCGCATTCCCAACCTGCTGCGAAGGCTTTTCGCCGAGGGCGCCTTCGCGCAGGCCTTCGTGCCGGTGCTCTCGGAGTACCGAACGCAGCGCGGCGAAGCCGATACGCGCCTCCTGGTCGATCGCACCGCCACGCTGCTGGCGCTCTCCCTCATGGTGGTCAGCGCGCTGGGCATCCTGCTCGCGCCCTGGATCATCTATGTCACGGCACCGGGCTTTTCCGGGGAGAAGGCCGAGCTCACGGTGGCCATGCTGCGCGTCACCTTCCCGTACGTGTTGTTCATTTCCCTGGTGTCCTTCGCCGGCGGCATCCTCAACACCTGGAGCCGCTTCGCCATTCCGGCGGTGACGCCGTCGCTGCTCAACGTGGCGATGATCGTGAGCGCGGCCTTCGTCGCCCCCTATGTCGACCCGCCGGTGATGGCGCTCGCCTGGGGCGTGTTCGCGGGAGGCGTGCTGCAACTCGCCCTGCAGGTGCCGGCATTGATGCGCATCGGCATGCTGCCGCGATTCGATCTGGCGTGGTCGGACCCGGGCGTGCGCAGGATCCTGCTCCTCATGGCGCCCGCCGCGCTGGGTGTGTCGGTGAGCCAGTTGAGCCTCATCATCAACACCATCTTCGCCTCCTTCCTGCAATCGGGCAGCGTGTCCTGGCTGTATTACGCCGACCGGCTGATGGAATTCCCCACCGGGCTTCTCGGGGTGGCGCTGGGGACCGTGCTGCTGCCCAGCCTGTCGCGCTATCACGCCTCCGATAACATCACCGAATATTCCCGGCTGCTCGATTGGGGCCTGCGACTGACGCTGATCTTCGCGTTGCCATCCTCGGTGGCGCTGGCCATCCTGTCGGTGCCGCTGGTGACGACGCTGTTTCACTACGGGCAGTTTTCCGCCAACGACGTGTGGATGACGCGCCAGGCCCTGATGGCCTACAGCGTCGGGCTCACCGGCTTGATCCTGGTGAAGGTGCTGGCGCCGGGCTTTTATGCGCGCCAGAACATCCGCACGCCGGTGCGCATCGCCTTGTTCACGCTGGCCATGACGCAGGTGCTCAATGCGCTGTTCATCCTGCCGCTCGGGCATGCAGGGCTGGCCTTGTCCATCGGCCTGGCTGCGTGCCTCAATGCGCTGATGCTGTACCGGCAATTGCGGCGGCACAATTTTTTCCAGCCGCAGCCGGGATGGCTCAAATTCAGTGGCAAGATTGCGCTTGCACTGGCGGGAATGGCGGCGGTAACCTGGTTCGCCATGGGTCCCGAACAATGGTGGCTCGCCAGCGCCGGCGGGGTGCGCGTTGCGGCGCTGGGCGGCCTTGTTGCACTGGGCGGCGGCGTGTATTTCGCCCTGCTGTGGATGCTGGGTTTTCGTATTGCAGATTTTTCGCGGCGGGTTGCCTGATCGTGTTGCCCGAGACGGATAGAACCGGTGGCAAAATGAATCTTGCAACCTCCGACACAGGGGGAGTGCGACGGGATGTATCCCCTCGCATTCCAATGAACGCCATTTGAGTGCCGGCCCATGAGCCCCTACCTAGATCAGTTTGCCGAGCTGGTGTCGCGCGACCAATTCGACCTTGCGCGCGCGAGCCTGTTGCTCTCGCAGGACGCCTATCCGGGGCTGGACGTCGCGGGTTGCATCGCCAGCATCGACGACATCGCCGCCAAGGCGAAACGGCGCGTATCCGAGGATGCCTTCCCGGCGCAGAAGCTGCAGGCGCTCAACTACACCCTGTTCACCGAGCTCAACTTCTCGGGCAATGTCACCGACTACTACGACCCGCGCAACAGCTACCTCAACCAGGTGCTGGAGCGGCGGGTCGGCATCCCGATCACGCTTTCGGTGCTGTATCTCGAGGTGGGCCAGCGCCTCGGCCTCGAATTGAAGGGTGTGTCCTTTCCCGGGCATTTCCTGGTGAAGATCAACATGGACCGCGGCCAGCTGGTGCTCGATCCGTTCTCGGGCGGGGAGGCGCAATCGGAGACAGAACTGCGCCAGCGCCTCGCCAAGGTCATGCCGGCACAGGATGCCAGCCGCGCCTCGCTGGCGCCGTTCCTGGAAGCCGCCACGCCGCGACAGATCGTCACGCGCATGCTGCGCAACCTGAAGGGCATCTACATGCAGGCCTCGCAGTATGAGCAGGCGCTGGCGGTGATGCATCGCATCCTGCTGGTGATGCCCGAGGCGGTCGAGGAACTGCGCGACCGCGGCATCATCTACGAGAAGCTCGAGTGTTTTCGGCCCGCCTTGTCCGATTTGCAGAACTACCTGCGCCGCCGTCCCAACGCGCCCGATGCCGGCGAGATCCACGGCAAGGTGGTCGATCTCAAGCAGTCGGCGGCGCGCCTGAACTGAGCGCCAGGGGCGGCTCGGCCGCGCTGTTTCTTCTCCAGGCGCAGGCCTGGGCATGAGCATCGTGCCGCCGTGCCCAATCGCGGCCATGCCGCGGTGCGTGCGGGCACCCTGCCCAAGGTGATTATTGGCCGGAAAATCGCTATAATTCAGGACTTTGCGGAACAACCCTTGGAGTCGCTCCCGGGGTCTTCGCCGGCAGTCCGAAAGCCCAAGCATGCTCCCAACGCCATGGTCATGACGCCATGCTGGTAACACGCGGCCTCGCAGCAATCTCGCCAGCATCGGGACCGACCGGTTCCGGTGCGGCTTCTGCGCGCGCGCGCGCCATGCCCTTTTCAGCCGTGACCATCGGCAATTTCGACGGTGTGCATGTGGGGCACCAGGCCATGCTGGCGCGCTTGCGTGAGGCAGCGAAGGCCCACGCATTGTCGCCCTGCGTGCTGACATTCGAGCCGCACCCGCGCGAGTTGTTCACGCCGGGGCAGGCGCCGACGCGCCTGACGTCGCTGCGCGAGAAGCTCGAGGCGCTCGCCACCTACGGCGTCGAGCGCACGCACATCGCGCGCTTTACGCGCGCCTTTGCTTCCCTGCCGGCCGAAGCGTTCGTCGAGCGCGTGCTGGTGGGCACGCTCGCGGCGCGCTGGGTGCTGGTGGGCAGTGATTTTCGCTTTGGCGCCCGGCGCGCCGGCGATGTGGCGCTGCTCAGGCAGTTGGGCGCGCATCACGGCTTTGCGGTGGAGGTGATGCCCGAAGTGCGGCACGCGAATGCCCGCGTGGCGAGTTCAGCCGTGCGCGATGCGCTGCTGGCGGGCGACCTGAAGACCGCGGGTGTGCTGCTCGGTCGCAGCTACACCATCAGCGGACGCGTGGTGCACGGCGACAAGCTCGGGCGCAAGCTCGGGTTTGCCACCGCCAACATCCCGCTGCGGCACAACCGCGCGCCGTTCACCGGGATTTTCGCGGTGCGGTTGCATGGCACGGGTGACGGGTTTGAAGGCGGCGTGCGCAACGGCGTGGCGAGTCTGGGCGTGCGTCCCACGGTCAAGGCGGCGGGCGCGGCGCCGCTGCTCGAAGTGCATGTGTTCGACTTCGACGGCGAACTCTATGGTCGTCACGTGCGCGTGGAATTCCTGCACAAGATCCGCGACGAGGAGAAGTTTCCCGACCTCGATACGCTGAAACAAAAAATTGCCGGCGATTGCGAAGCCGCGCGCAAGATACTTCTGGAAATGGGCAATGGCTGAAACCAACAAAGAGAATACGGGCAAGGGCGGCGGGCGCAAGAACGAGGCGCCCTCGGAGTACCGCAAGACACTGAACCTGCCGGACACGCCCTTTCCCATGCGTGGTGATCTTGCCAAGCGCGAGCCGCAATGGGTGAAGGCCTGGGACGAGGGCAAGCTCTACGCCCGGATCCGGGCGGCATTCGCCGGCCGCCCCAAGTTCGTGCTGCACGACGGCCCGCCCTATGCCAACGGCGACATCCACATCGGGCACGCGGTCAACAAGATCCTCAAGGACATGATCGTCAAGTCGAAGACGCTCGCCGGCTTCGACGCGGCCTACGTGCCGGGTTGGGACTGCCACGGCATGCCTATCGAGGTGCAGATCGAGAAGACGCACGGCAAGAACATCCCGGTCGAGCAGACGCAGCGCCTCGCGCGCGCCTATGCCACCGAGCAGATCGCGCGGCAGAAGGAAGACTTCAAGCGCCTGGGGGTGTTGGGCGACTGGGACGACCCGTACATGACTATGGCCTACCGCAACGAGGCCGACGAAATCCGCGCCCTCGGGCAATTGCTGGAGAAGGGCTATGTCTATCGCGGGCTGAAGCCGGTGAACTGGTGCTTCGACTGCGGTTCGGCGCTGGCCGAGGCCGAGGTCGAATACGCCGACAAGAAGGACTTCGCCATCGATGTCGGCTTCCCCTTCGCCGAACCCGACAAGGTCGCCCGGGCCTTCGGCCTCACCCAGCTCCCAGCGGACAAAGGCTGGATGGTGATCTGGACCACCACGCCGTGGACCATCCCCGCCAACCAGGCGCTCAACGCGCATCCCGAGTACGACTACAGCCTGGTGAAGACGGAGCGCGGTCTGGTGATCCTCGCCACCGAACTGGTGGACAGCGTGCTCGCGCGCTGGGACGCCAGCGGCGAAAAGCTCGCCACCTGCAAGGGCGCGGCCCTCGAACGCATCAACTTCCGCCACCCGTTCTACGACCGGCTATCCCCGGTGTATCTCGGTGACTATGTCACGCTCGACACCGGCACCGGCATCGTGCACAGCGCGCCGGCCTACGGCATCGAGGACTTCCAGTCCTGCCGCCACTACGGCATGAAGGACGACGAGATCCTCACCCCGGTGATGGGCGACGGGCGCTACGCATCGACGCTGCCCCTCTTTGGCGGGCTCAACATCTGGAAGGCCAACCCGCAGATCGTGAAGACGATCGACGAGGCGGGTTGCCTCATGGCTTCCGCCAGCTATGTGCACAGCTACATGCATTGCTGGCGTCACAAGACGCCCATCATCTACCGAGCCACCACGCAGTGGTTCGCCGGCATGGAAGAAGTGCCGGGCTTCCAGGGCCGCAAACCCGCCGAGTCGCTGCGCACCACGGCGCTGCGCGGCATCGAGGCCACGCGCTTCTACCCGGAATGGGGCAAGGCGCGCCTGCACGGCATGATCGCCAACCGCCCCGACTGGACGCTGTCGCGCCAGCGGCAATGGGGCGTGCCGATGCCGTTCTTCGTGCACAAGGAAACCGGGGTGCTGCATCCGCGCACCATGGAACTGCTCGAAGCCGTCGCCAAGCGTGTGGAGGCCGGCGGAATCGAGGCGTGGCAGCAGGTGCAGTCGGCCGAACTGCTCGGCGCCGATGCAGCGCATTACGAGAAGATCCGCGACACGCTGGATGTGTGGTTCGATTCGGGCTCGACGTTCCAGACCGTGATGCGCGGCTCCCATCCGGCGCTGCTCGACTCCAATGATGCGCAAGCCGACCTCTACCTCGAAGGCTCGGACCAGCACCGCGGCTGGTTCCATTCCTCGCTGCTGGTTAGTTGCATGCTCGCGGGCAAGCCGCCCTACAAGGGGCTCCTGACCCACGGCTTCGTGGTCGACGGCCAAGGCCGCAAGATGTCCAAATCCGTGGGCAATGTCATCGCGCCGCAGAAGGTGTCGGACACGCTCGGCGCGGAGATCCTGCGCCTGTGGGTGGCCAGCACCGACTACACGGGCGAGCTGTCGATCTCGGATGAAATCCTCAAGCGCGTGGTCGAATCCTACCGGCGCATCCGCAACACGCTCCGGTTCCTGCTCGCCAACACCTCGGACTTCGATGCGAAGACGCAGCTCCTGCCGCCCAACGACTGGCTGGACATCGATCGCTACGCCGTGGCGCTGGCCGCGCGGCTGCAGAAGGACATGCTTGCCGACTACGAGAAATATGAATTTCATCCCGCGGTGGCGCGCCTGCAGGGCTTCTGCTCGGAGGATCTCGGCGGCTTCTACCTCGACATCCTCAAGGATCGCCTCTACACCACGGGCAAGGACTCGGCCCCGCGCCGCGCCGCGCAAAGCGCGCTGTGGCACATCACGCAGTCGCTGCTCAAGCTGATGGCGCCGGTGTTGTCGTTTACGGCGAACGAGGCGTGGGAAGTGTTCGCTGCCGGATCCGCTGCCGGTGGCAGCAAGGCGCCTGACAGCATCTTCCTCTCCACCTATTACCAGCTGCCAGAGATCGCGCACGCCGACGCGCTGTGCGACAAATGGGCCAAGCTGCGAGCGATCCGCGCCGAGGTGACAAGGCTGCTCGAGACGCACCGCGAGGCCGGACGCATCGGCTCATCGCTGCAGGCCGAGGTGGAGCTGCACGCGTTTGGCGAGCGCCTCGAACTGCTGCAAAGCCTCGACGACGACCTGCGCTTCGTGCTGATCACCTCGCAGGCGAAGGTAGTGCCCGCCTCGGGCGCTGCGCATGAATCCATCCATGCGCAGCCGAGCGCGCATGCCAAGTGCGAGCGCTGCTGGCATTGGCGCGTGGACACCGGCGCGGACCCGGCGCGTCCGGGGCTGTGCGGTCGCTGCGTGTCCAATCTCTTCGGGTCGGGCGAGCCGCGCACCCATGCCTGACGTCGCGCCCCCGACGCCCCTGGCCTCGTCCGCCGGCGACACCGGGAACCCGGGCAGCCCGGGCGGCCTGATGAACAGTCGCAAGGGGCTGGTGGTGTGGCTATCCGCGGCGGTGGTGATTGCCCTGCTTGACCAGCTCACCAAGCAACTGGTCCTGGATGCGCTCAAGCCAGGCGACTCCATCCCGGTGGTGCCTTTCGTCAACCTGGTGTTGTGGTTCAACCGCGGCGCGGCCTTCAGTTTCCTCGCCGAGGGCGCCGGCTGGCAGCGGCTGCTGCTCATCGGCATCGCGATTGTGGCGGTGCTCGTGATCGTGTGGCTGCTGGCGCGCCACCGCGCCGAACACCTGTTCTGCAGCGGGCTCACGCTGGTGCTGGGCGGGGCCATCGGCAACCTGTGGGACCGCGTGCTGCACGGCCACGTGGTGGATTTCGTGCTGCTGCACGCGGGCGGCTATCACTGGCCGGCCTTCAACCTCGCCGATTCGGCCATCACGGTGGGTGCTGCCATGATCATAATTGATGGATTCATGAACAAGAGACGGGCAGGTTGATATGAATATGATTACATCCGTTAAAACGAATGGCGCCGATGCCATGGCTGGCGGCGACGCTGCCGAGGTGCTGCTCGCCAACCCGCGCGGCTTTTGCGCCGGCGTGGAGCGCGCCATCAGCATCGTCGAGCGCGCGCTGGCATTGCACGGCGCGCCCATCTACGTGCGCCATGAGGTGGTGCACAACAAGTACGTCGTGGAGGACCTGCGGCAAAAGGGCGCCATTTTCGTCGAGGATCTCGACGACGTTCCCGCCGGCAGCACGCTCATCTTCAGCGCCCACGGCGTCTCGAAGGCGGTGCGCGCCGAGGCCGAGTCGCGCGGCCTGCGGGTGTTCGATGCCACCTGCCCGCTGGTCACCAAGGTGCATGTCGAAGTGGCGAAGATGCGCGATGCCGGCCGCGAGATCGTCATGGTCGGGCATCGCGGACACCCGGAAGTCGAGGGCACCATGGGGCAAACCGGTGGAGACGGCATGTACCTCGTCGAGACGGTGCAAGATGTTGCCCGGTTGCAGGTGAAGAATGCCGAGCAGCTCGCCTATGTCACGCAGACCACGCTGTCGGTGGACGATGCGGCCACGGTGGTGGCGGCGCTACGCTCGCGCTTCCCGGCCATCGTCGGTCCGAAGAAGGATGACATCTGCTATGCCACGCAGAACCGCCAGGATGCGGTGAAGTTCCTCACGCCCAAGTGCGACCTCGTCATCGTGGTGGGCTCGCCCAACAGCTCCAACTCCAACCGCCTGCGTGAAGTGGCGGTGGGCCTCGGCGTCGAGGCCTACATGGTGGACAACGCCGGTGAACTGCGCCCGCAGTGGGTGACGGGCAAGCGCCGCGTCGGCGTCACCGCCGGTGCTTCGGCGCCGGAGATCCTGGTGCAGGAAGTGATCGCCAAGCTGCAGGAACTCGGCGCCCGACGCGTGGCGCAGCTGGAAGGCATCGAGGAGAACGTGGTGTTTCCCTTGCCCAAGGGACTGGCGGTCTAGTGTAGTGCGCCGTAAATATTAAAACTTAATTGCGATTGCCGTGTCTGTAGTATTAGGAGGGCACAGACATGCGAATCGCACCCACGATCACAATCACCGA
>CANJXQ010000107.1 GCA_947478805.1 Betaproteobacteria bacterium
GCGACACGCGGTACACGCCCGCCCATTCCATCTCCACCGGATAGAACGGCGGGATGAGCGGGTCGGTGAACCAGATGCTGCCATCGGACTTCACCACCACGTCATTGGGGCGGTTGAAGTGCTTGCCCTCGAAGCGATCGGCGACGATGGTGGTGCTGCCGTCGTGCTCGATCCTTACCACGCGCTGCGTCTGGTGCTCGCAGATGACCAGCCGGCCCTCCAGGTCGCGCGTCATGCCATTGGCCTGGTTGGTGTTGGTGGCCAGCACCGACAGGCCCTCGCCCGGCGCCCACTTCATGCGCTGGCTCTTGCCGATGTCGGAAAAGCACAGGTAACCGCCCTCCTGGATCCACACCGGGCCTTCCGAAGGCCACCATGGAATGGCGGCGATGCCGCTCTTGCCGCCGATGCCATCGGCAAGCCATTGCACTTCTTCGTCCAGCGCGACAAAACGGGAACACTCCGGCGATACGGGTTCGATGGGCACAGCGTCCTCCTCCAAGGTGTGATGTCCACGCCATTATGACGGGCCGGGCGCAGTGCTGGTAGTCTTTGCAGCAGCAACCGGCAAGGGCCAGGGAGAACAACATGAGTCAATCGACGTACGACGTACTGTGGCCACTGGCGCGGCGCGCGGTGGAGGACATCGCCCTCAACCGACGCTTCGGCAACCCGGCGGCAGACAGCACCCCAAAGCGCATCGGCTTCATCTGGGACTACATGTTCCGCGGCAACGACATGTTCCCGCTGTTGCAGGCGGGTCTCGCGGAGAAGTACCCCGGTTCCACCTTCGTACCCTACGAACACTTCGGCAATGTGCACGGGCACGATGAGCGCGAAGTGCTGGCCGCACTGCCGCAGCGCCTGAAGGAGGCGCGGCTGGATGCCGTCATCGTCGGCGTCGGCGCCTGAGGCAGCTGCACGCCCGCCGTGTTGCGGGCAACGAAAATCGCCGAAGAATCCGGCGTGCCAGGCGTGGCGGTGATCGCAAGCGGCTTCATGAGCCAGGCCAAGGCCACCGCGCGCGCCATGGGCGCCCCCGACATGGGCATCGTGCCCTACCCCGGCAACATCCCGCTCGATTCATCGGACGAACTGGCCGACAAGGTGTGGAACAAGGTGCTGCCCGGCGTGGTAGATGTGCTCACCTCCGATGCCGGCGCGACCGCGCCAACGCCATCCGCATCGCCATCCGCATCGCTATCAAAGGGCGAGCCCGGCACGCGCGATATCGTCTTCAGCGGCACGCTCAATGCGGTGCAGGACTACTTCGAGGTACGTGAATGGTCGGACGGCCTGCCCTTCGTGCCGCCCACGCCGGACGCGGTGGCCGAGTTCCTCACTTGGACGGAACGCGATCCCGCCGAGGTCATCGGCATTCTGCCGCCGGAATTCCGCGAAGCCACGGTGTGGTCGGTAGCTGTGAACGGCGTCATGGCCGGCTGCCGCCCCGAATACATGCCGGTGCTGTTGGCCATGGTGGAGGCCATTGCCGACCCGGCCATCAAGCTGGAGGACGCCGGCTGCACGCCGGGCTGGGAGCCGCTGGCTGTGGTGAGCGGCGAGATCGTGGAAGCGCTCGGCTTCAACACCGGCACCGGCAACATGCGCATCGGCCGGCGCGCCAACGCGGCGATCGGTCGCTTTCTGCGCCTCTACATCCGCAATGTAGCGGGCTTCCGGCAGGGCAGCACCGACAAGGGCAGCATCGGCGCCAACTTCTACATGGCTATGGGCGAGAACGAAGCCGCCGTGCGCGAGCTCGGCTGGGACCCGGTGCGCGTGGACCTCGGCTTTGGCATGGACGACAACGTAGTGATGGTGCAAAGCGTGGTGGCGCTCAGCTCACCCGTGTACATGGGCGGCACCGACCCCGTGACCATGATGGGCCCGCTGGTGGAATACCTGCAGGGAACGGCGGGGCCGTTCAATTACACGGCCATGATGTTCTCGCGCTATCACCCGCTGGTGCAGATGAGCCCGGCCATCGCCGACGGGTTCAAAAAGCACGGTTGGGGAAAAAAGGAAGTGCGGCAGTACCTGTTCGAGCATGCCAAGTACAAGGCAAGATGGCTCGAGCACTATCCGCTGCACGCCATGGGCCAGGAGTGGAAGCTCGCCGACATCGTCAAGCGCGGTGCCGCACCGGCCCTCTATGCCGAATCCGACGACCCGGAGCGCATGGTGCCGATGCTCTTGAAGCCCGAGTGGACCAATATCGTGCTGGCGGGCGACCCCGAGCGCAATCAGGCGCGGATCTACATCAACAACCATGAACATGCTCCACCGACGGCGAAGCGTGTGAAGATGCCGGAGGGATGGAAACAACGAATGAAAGAATCTTCGCTTTAGCCAGTACATCTACGGCAATTCAGAAGCCACGGCTTTCAGCCGAGACGCGCCCTTTCTAAAAAGGCCCTTCCGGCAGAGGTAAGGACGGCGGTTGGGCCCATTCCATTTTCGTGGCTGCGCATTATGTAGCCCCGAGTGTTTGCCTCCTCCCATACGGGAAGCCGCGGACAGGATGTTTTCCAGGCTTCCAATACCTCGGAATAGGCGCGCCCGCGGGGACCGATTGACTCCAACAAGTCCAAGATCAAGGCATCCACCGGATCGTTCATTGTGACCTCCTTTGCGAAGCGGCAGGACCGGAACAAACCCGGCTCATGAGGCATTCACGGTGTTCACGTCCCGTAAGGGCTCTCCCGGAACATCAGGCAAAAATCGGCGCGACCGCGGCGCCGATGCGCTCCAATTGGCGCTCGTTCAGCAACGCTCCCAGGACCTGTCGGAATCGCGCGTTCTGCACGCCGGACGCGATGTACTGCCAGCGGTAGGCGGCGAGAAAAGCGTCGCGCACTGAAATCGCCCCGTCAGCCCCGAAGGTGCGGCCGCAGGCCCGGAGGAAGTAATGGGCATCCGACTTCGCCTGTAGCTGCAGGATGCCATCCACGGCAGCCACGAGCTCGATCAGGTCGCTGACGCCTTGGTCGCGCTGCTTCGCCGAGAGCTTGGCGTCCTCGCGCATCCATTCGAGCTCATCGAGAATGGCATGCTGCGATTCTTCCCTCCAGTGATGGAGGAAGACGTCCTTCCAGAGCGCGCAGAGCTCCGCATCGGGCTCGATGCTTTCCTGATAGTGCGTCTGCGTGAAGAGCTCGATGTGGCAGGTCAGCGCGAGCACCGCCCAGGTCGACTTGCCGAGAACCGCGATGGCCACTTCGTTTGCCCTGGGAAGAAAGGCGTACCCATCCGGCATGTCTTCGGCTGCCATCTGCTCCAGGCGCCGGAACAATTCCTGGTGTTTCAGCTCCTCGTCCGTGAAACGCACCAGCGCCTCGAATGCAGTCTGATCGCCGAGCCAGTGATCACGGCTCACCTCGCTGATCTTGGCGCCGATGAAGCGCTCCACCAGTCCAAACATGTTGGCGTAGGTGCGCCCCTGCACCTGGCTGAACAGCCGCCGCTCCGCATCATTAAGGAACGGCAGGAGCGCGACCTTCGACAGGCCGTCGGGCAGGAATTTCTTCGAGTAGTCGAAAGGGCGATTGCGGATCACGTCCCGGTCGATATCCCAGCGGACGCGCTTGGAGACTTCGATGCACTTCGCGTACCGCTGCACGACCGGATATTGCGCTGTTGCTTGCATGACATTGCTCCTTTGGTTGGTGGTGGTTGCCCTGGTGCAAGAGCCATTCAGCCGAGGCGCACCAGCACCCCGAGAATCTCGGCTCGCAAATTCGTGAACTTCGCCTTCAGCGCGGCCGCAGTGCTGCGCCAATCCGGTAAGGGCTGGTATGGCCTTTTCGGCACCACAGTACCGGTGCGGACGACTTGGATACTCTTGGCCGATGCATCCTCGTGCGGCGAGGTGAGCGCGACTGCGCTGTCCTCGAGCGCCTGGACCAGCGTGAGGCCCTCCCGCTCGATGCGGAACCACTGGCCCGCCTCGAGGATCACGTCGCGGTTCTCGCGTTCCTGGGTGATCCAGAGGCTGCCCGTCCACGGGCAGACGTTCATTTCCCGCCCGTCGTCGATGCGCAAGGCGCTCCCGCGAGGGAGCCGCAGGTTGCCGCAGACCACGTATTCGCTGCGTTGCATGGCCGTGTTCTCCTGTGTGCAAGTGAGATACAGCAATGTTGGCAGCCGGTTGTTGACAGAACTTGTCCGCGCCTCCGCGCTTCTTGCGCAAGGCGCCGCTTTCATGCCGCGATATTGCCGGGACGCCGGCCGTGTTGACCGCGGCTCCGAAAAGGCGAAGTTGCTGCTGCGCGGGCCCGAATATTTGGTTACGATTCCTGAATGGATGCGCTATCCGAAGTCTTCCGCGTGTTGCGCCTGAATACCGGCTTCTTCCTCGAGGCCCGATTCACCGCGCCATGGTGCGTCGATTCCGCGCCCGGCCGGGACGACCTGAACCACATCCTGCCCAACGCGGAGCACGTCGCGATCTACCACCTGGTCACCGAAGGCACGTGCCGGACAAAACTCCACGACCGCACCGATCAGCTCGAGCTGAATCCGGGCGACCTGATCCTGTTTCCGCATGGCGACGGGCATCTCCTCGGCTCCGATCTGCAACGCGCACCGGTGCCCGCCGGAGCAATCATGCAGCCCGGTCAGGACGGCGGGCTGCTGCGCATCGACCACGGTGGCGGCGGCGGCACTACGCGCTTCGTATGCGGGTTTCTGGCCTGTGACCGGCGACTGTGCCGGCCGCTGCTCGATGCGCTGCCGCGCATGGTGCGCGTGCCCGTGGGCGCGGGCCCTGCGGGCGCATGGATCATGAGCACCCTGCAACGTGGCGCGGAGGAATCCCAGGCGCCGCGCCCTGGAGCCGAGGCCGTGCTCGCCAAGCTGTCCGAACTGCTTTTCCTGGAGGCAATCCGGCGCCACATCGAATCCCTGCCGCAGGAGCAGCGCGGCTGGTTCGCCGGGCTGCGCGACCCGCAGGTCGGGCGCGCGCTGGCGCTCTTACACTCGCAACCGGCCAGAGCATGGACTGTGGACACGCTCGCCCGCGAAGTGGCTGCATCACGCTCGGTGCTCGCGGAACGATTCGTCGCGCTCATAGGCGAGCCGCCCATGCAGTACCTCACGCGATGGCGGCTGGCGCTTGCGGCCCAGAACCTGGGAGGCGGCAATGACCCGTTAGGGCGGATCGCGGCGCAAGTGGGCTACGAATCGGAGGCCGCGTTCAACCGCGCCTTCAAACGGGAATTCGGCATGCCTCCTGCCACCTGGCGGCGCGCGGCGCGATTGCAGCGGAACGAGATGCACTGAGGGCCTATTTCACAATCGAGGGGGAGTGCAAAGAGAGGTATCCCCTCGCATTGCTGAACGTGAAGCGTTTCCGGACACACTCTGCGGGATGCGGCATCCACGCCGTGATTCACTGCGCCTCTTCCGCCCAGGATTTCAGTCCCGCCGCCTCCAGCGCCATGTAACGTTCCACCAGGGAGCGCATCAAGCTGCCGGCGAGGGGCGACAGCAACCCGTCGAAGCGCAAACGCAGCGTCACCACGCTGGTGTTGCCGCGAGATGCAATCCAATGCTCGCCAACCGCCCACAGCAGGGGGGTTGTCGATGCCCACGCAAAACCTCGGCCTGGTCCCCACGCCGTGACCGTCATTACGGACGGAGGCAGCCGGGGTTGCTCGACGCGGAACCTGGATCCCACACCGACCGGTGCGGGATCCAGTGCAACGATGCTTCTAAAGGAGGAGATCCGCTGCGGCCATTCGTCCATCCTGGCCATCACGTCCCAGATACGCGGCGCATCGGCTTCGATCAGCACTTCTCTCAGGAACTCCCTCATTCGGACCTCCAGCCTGGCAAGCCAATATCACAGCCATAAGTCTGGCACAGACCGATTCATCAGCGCAGGACGATCACAGCCTCGAGGTACTCTGCGGGGATGACCAGCGACCCCGCGCCGCCTATGTTCAGGCGTCCCAGCAGTGCGAGAAGATCTGCCTCGAGTTGCGCCTGCCCCGATGCGTCGAGTGCGGCAAACGCCTTGTGCGTCGGCCCGTAGTAGTCGCGAAACACCTGCACCCAGTGCGCCGGGGAAGCGTAGCGGAACGCGAAATTCCGCAGCCGGCAGTTCGTCGCTGCGGCATGCGGGCCGAAGAGCTGCACCATGTGCGGCTCCGTTCCCCACAGCGCGGGTGATGCGACGCCCGCCGGAGGAGGCACGTACCCGCCGATTACCTTGAACAGCTGTCCGATGAATCCCTCCGGCGTCCAGTTCGCCAAGCCGATGCGCCCGCCGGGACGCACCACGCGCATCAACTCGCGTGCCGTCGCGGCGTGGTCGGGCGTGAACATCGCGCCAAATGTTGACAGGACCACATCGAAGCTCGCATCCGGAAAAGGAAGCGCCTCGGCATCGGCAAAGCGGAAGTCCACGTCGAGGCCTTCCGCCTTCGCACGCGCGGCGCCCTTCTCGAGCAAGGCCGGCACGTAGTCGGTCGATGTCACGCGCGCGAACCGGCGTGCGGCAGCCAGCGTCGCGTTGCCGTTGCCGGCCGCGACATCGAGAACGCGCTCGCCGGCGCGGATATCGATCGCCTCGGCAAGCGTTTCTCCGACGATTTGCAGCGTGGTGCCGATGATTGCGAAATCCCCGCTCGCCCAGGTCGCCTGCTGCTTCGCCTTGATCGCGGCGAAATCCGGGCTGGAAGCGGTGGGCTGCTGGGTCGACTTCGATACGGGACGGTCTTTGACGATTGTCATTTGGATCTCCTTGGGTGAATCGGGCCCGCGATGGCGAACCCCGATGGCGCCCATCTTTCCCCAGTCTCACCGCCAGCGCTTGCCAGCGCGTCGCTCTTTCTTGCTCGCGCGTCTGGTTCAACGCCCTGACAAAAAATAGGACGCCAGGAGTTGAGGAACGTTATTCTCTGACACCCATACAGCGTTCTTTTCACCGTCCATGTCCCGCGCCGAACGTCTCCTTCAGCTCATCCAGGTCCTCCGTCGCCACCGCTACCCGGTGAGCGGGGCGGCGCTCGCGCAAGAGGTCGGCGTGAGCCTGCGCACACTCTACCGCGACATCGCCTCGCTGCAGGCGCAAGGGGCGCGCATCGAGGGGGAGGCGGGCGTGGGCTATGTGCTGCGGCCGGGCTACCTGCTGCCGCCGCTGATGTTCTCCGAAGAAGAAATCGACGCGCTGGTGCTCGGCACGCGCTGGGTGGCGGATCGCGCCGATGCGAGCCTTGCCGGTGCGGCGCGCGACGCGCTGGCCAAGATTGCCTCGGTGCTGCCGCTCGAGCTGCGCCACGGCCTCGACACTTCGGCGCTCCTGATCGGGCCGGGCGAGCCGATCTCGGCGGGCGACCAGGAACTGGCGACGATCCGGGCTGCCATCCGCGCCGAGCACAAGCTCGACATCCGCTACAACGACGCCAAAGGCAAAGCCTCTGCGCGCACCATCTGGCCATTCGCGGTCGGGTTCTTCGAGCGCATCCGCGTGGTGGTGGCGTGGTGCGAATTGCGGAAGGACATCCGGCACTTTCGCACCGACCGCATCGTCGAAGTCACCCTGACGAATGCCCGCTACCCCCGCCGCCGGCAGGCGCTCTTGAAAGAATGGCGGCAGATGGAAGGGCTGGATCCGAAGGCGTGAGAAGTTGGAGCTGGCGACGTCGGCGCCCTCGTGGCCACGTCGAGGCCCATCACTGCTGACACAATCTGACAGCAGCCCCACGCAGACTCCGGGGTGTGGGTCGACCTTACTACCAGGGCGATCCCGAACCCTCGATCAAAGTTCAAACGGAGACTGCCATGGCCAATCCCAATTTCTTCATCCTCTACGTCAATGACCCGCTCGCGAGCGCAACCTTCTACACCACCCTGCTCGGGCGACCACCGGTGGAGAGTTCGCCGGGCTTTGCCATGTTCGCGCTGGATTCGGGCGTGATGCTCGGCTTGTGGAAGCGGCAAGAGGTGCTGCCCGTGGTGGATCGCTTCGGTGCCGGCTCTGAAGTCGCGTTCGCGGTGAAAGACGACGCGGCGGTAGATGCGCTGCACGCCACCTGGCGCGATCGTCGCCTACCCATCCTGCAGCAGCCTGTGCGGCTCGATTTCGGCTACACCTTCGTGGCCGAGGACCCGGATGGGCACCGGCTGCGGGTGTTTGCCGCGGGTGCGTAGGAAAAGCGCTGGAAGAGCTCTGTTCCGGGGCCCTTCCGGTCTTTCTTCATTATTATCAACTATGGATATAAGGCTATGTCTCTCCGACATCAGCGGAAAGATTAATATCACCTTATCCTGCCAAATATGCAGCGTCGCAGGGCGCCTTGACCGCCTCAGCCCATCTTGTAAAACCGTTTGGCACCGGCGGCGAAGACGTCCTTCTCCAAGTCCGGCGGCATGCCGAGCTTGCGGATCAGGCCGGGCGCATCGGTGAAGCCGTCGCCGTGGGGGTAGTCGCTGGCCCAGAGCACGTTGGTTCGGCCCACGTGTTCGGCCACCAGGGCGAGGGTCTTCTCCACCGGCTCGAAGGCGATGAAGCACTGGCGCTTGAAGATGTCGCTCGGCCGCGCCGAGAGCTGCATGTCGTTCATGCCCTTGTCGTCGTAGTGCCGGTCCATGCGGTCGATGAAGCCAGACACCCAACCGCCGCTGGATTCGAGGAAGCCCACGCGCAAGCGCGGGTAGCGCTCGCAGATGCCGCACATGACGAAGCTCGCCACGGCTGCCATCATCTCGAACACGTGGAAGGTGCAGTGCTTGACGGCGAAGCCCTCGGTGAAGCGGTTCTCGCCGAGGATCTCCATGCCGACCTTGGAACTGTTGGCGTGCAGGCCGATGGAGAAGTCGTGCGCCTCGGCTGCCGCCCACACCGGGTAGTTGTCCTGGTGATGCAGCGGGCGGTTGAGGTAAGGATTGGGACGCAGGAAACCGCCGCGAAACCCGAGCGTGTTCGCGGCAAACTCGATTTCGGCGACCGCATCCTCCACCGATTGCATGGGCAGCATGGCCACGCCGAAGAGGCGATCCGGATACAGGCTGCAGTAGTCTGCCAGCCAGCGGTTGTAGGCGCGGCAGGCGGCGGTGGCCATGGCGCCGTCGCGAATGCCGCCGTTGAAGAGGGCCAGCGTCGGATAGAGGAAGGCCGCATCGATACCCTCCGCATCCATATGCGGGATGCGCTGGTGCGGATCGAACCCGCCCGGCGCGCCATCGTAGTAGGAGGTGCCCTTGGGCCCGTTGCCCTCGCGCATGCCGATGCCGCCTGAATAGGCAAAGGCGCTGGCGGTGGACTTGCCGACGTCCACCGTGGCAAAGTCATCCACGCGAAACACTTCGCGCCCGTCGGGCAGGGTGACGAGGTGCGGCGCCTTTTCCTTGAACTTGTCCTCAAGGTAGTTCGACCACAGGTCGCCAGGCTCCAGCACGTGGGCGTCGGCGTCAATCACAGCGTAGTGACGTGCCACTTTCGAGTCCCCTCTCTTCAGCCAACACATGTTCTGCGGGCGCGGCGCTCCACGCCATCGTTTCGGGATAGTACATCCGGTCGCAAGTGCAACTCAGTTTGCCACGTGCAGCAGCCCGCCTCGATCTTCCAAAGACACCGGTGATATTCTCGCCGCAATTGCCGCTCGACCGAAAACTCATTCTGGAGGGAAGACCATGCGAATAAACACGAAAGGATGCGCAGCTGCAATCCTTGGCGTTGCGCTGCTTGGCGCGAGCTGGGCCACAGTTGGCGGCGAGGCACCGCGCGTGTCCGCAGCCACTGCCCAGGCTGAACTGGATGCGTTGATCAGGGCAGCAAAAAGCGACGGCGAGCTGTTGTACTACTCCACCGCCACAGAGAACGTTGCCAAGCGCTCCAGCGATGCCTTTTTCGCCAAGTATGGGGTGAGGGCCAATTACCTGAGGATCGGTGGGGCGCGGATGCGGCAGCGCTATTCCGCCGAAGTGGAAGCGGGTCAGGTGCTGGCGGACCTGATATTGAACGCCGGCGGCAATACCGTCGAATACGCGGAAGAAGGCATCAAGAAGGGATACGCCGAGTCGATTTCGGAGGCGGGCATCCCGGTGCTGCGCAGCGGGGAATTTCCGGCGAGATTCGTGACCGGCCCTACGGTGATCATACAAATCGCGCCCTGGCTCTTTGCCTACAACACCGACAAGGTGAAAAGCACCGACCTGCCCAAGGACTGGCCCGGCTTGCTGAATCCCAAATTCAAGGGACTGTTCCTGCTGCCGCATCCGGACTCCGCCGACTCGTACATGGATCTGTGGTCACTACTCCTTGACCGGTATGGCGAAGGCTTCTACAAGCAACTGCGCGCCCAGGAGCTGCGCTGGTCGCCAGGCGGCGTGCCTGGAATGCAGTCACTGGGCGCGGGCGAAGCGGCAATCTATTTCCCGGCGGTGTCGGCACAAGTGACGAGCGTCAGCTCCAAGGGGGCGCCGCTCGCGATGGTGACTCCCGATCTGACGACCGGGGTCGAAATGCAGATCATGCTCAGCTCCCGAACCAAGGCCAAGCATGGGGCCGCCGCGCGGCTATTCGCCAACTACCTCATGTCACCGGAGGGCAATGCAGTCTTCAACGATGATCCGGGTGGCATGACGGTCTATGACACCAGCCGCCTGCCCAAGCAATACGAGTCGCCCAAGTCCGGCGTCATGGCACGTCGGGCGTTGGTCAACAAGCTGCTGGGGTTCTAGGCGGCGCTATTCGATCCGCTATTCGAACTTGAGGCCCAGCTTGCGGATGACCGGCCCGGCGCTGGCAAGGTCTTCGCGCACCTTGGCGAGCGCCTGCTCGGGCGAGCCGCCCGTGGGTGCGCCCACGTTCTGCACGCGGGCGCGCGTGGCCGGGTCGTTCAGCGCGGCGTTGATGGCGCCGTTGAGCTTCATGATGATGTCGCGCGGCGTGCCGGGCGCAGCGAACACGCCCACCCAGCTGGTGACGCCGGCAAAGCCCGGCACGCCCGATTCGGCCACCGTCGGCCACTCCGGGGCATCGGGCAGGCGCTTGGGCGACGCGGTGGCAAGGCGGATGAGCTTGCCAGTAGCCGCCTGCGGCTCGAGATTGATGGCGAGCATGGCGGTTTCGATGTGGCCACCCAGCACGGCCGCTGTCGCCGGTGCTGCGCCGTTGTGCGGGATGAGCTGGAAGTCGATGCCAGCTGCCTGCTTCAAGAGGTTGCCGGTGACATGGTCCACCGAACCCACGCCGCCCACCGCCATGTTGAGCTTGCCGGGGTTGGCGCGCGCGTAGGCGATGAGCCCCTTCATGTCTCGAAAGGGCGCGTTGGGGTTGGCGACGATGGAGGACCACACTTCCCAGGTGAGCGCGACCGGAGCGTAGTCGCGGCCGGGCTCGAAGGCGAAGCTTGTATCGGCGCTCGGGCGGATGACGGCGATGCCGATGTGCAGATAGGAGAAGAGGTAGCCATCGGGTTTGCCGTTCTTCACCGCCAGTGCGCCCTGCATGCCGCCGCCGCCGGCGCGGTTCTCGATGATCACCGGTTGCTTGAGCGTCTTGGCCATGTCGGCGGCGATGGCGCGCGAGGCGGTGTCGCCGGAACCGCCCGGCGGGAACGGGAAGATCATGGTGATGGGGCGCGAGGGGTACTCCTGTGCCGTAGCAAGCGGCGCGAAGCCTGCCAGCGTGAGCGCCATGCAAAGAAGATTTGCGACGACCAACGCCTGCAGGGAAGCGGCCGAAACTGTGTGCGTTTTCATGTGTTTCCCCCGTTCAATGTGTTTCCCTCGTTCATTCAGCGCGACTTGCGCGGCAGACGGATGATCGCCGTGCCCTTGATGCTCAGTTCACCGTCCTGGCGCTCGCCGCGCAACTCGAGGTCCACGAGGCTGCGCCCGCCCTCCTCGCGTTTGGCCGTCACGCGCCCGGTGAAGCGCACGATGTCGCCGACGATGTTGGGCAGGTGCGTGGTGGTGTCGAGCACTTCGAGGAAGGCGTCGTCGCCCATCCAGTCGGTGACCACCTGCTGCACCCAGCCCACGCGCATCCAGCCGTTGTCGTAGACGCCCGGCATGCCGACTTCCGCCGCCACCTTGCCGTCGAAGTGTCCCTGCCCGTAGGCGACGCGCTCGGCCTGCGCTTCAGGCGGGCGGCAGTTGGGCACGAGGTCGGGGCGCGTAAGCGCAAGGCGCCGGTGGCGCACCTGCATGTCGGTGGAGCGGTAAAAGCCGCCGGCGAGGTTACCAGCGTAGTAGGCGATCAGCGTCTGCATGTCGAGCGGGCCCTTGATGCGCCGGGGCAGCGCTTCATCCACCTGGGTGTCTTCCCAGTAGCGCGGAACATCGCCGCGACGCCGGTAGGCAATGATCTCGTCCTCCATGCGGTCGAGCTCGTCGTCGGTCCAGGCCTGGCTGCGCGGCGCGTAGTTCAGGCCGCTTCTCGCATCGGTGCCCTTGCGGGCCACGCGGAACTGCCGCGAGAGGTTGCGCGCCACCTCTTCGCCTGCCCGGGTGCGATAGATGGTCTCGCCGATGAGCAGGACCATGCGGCCGGCGCGACGACCTTCGACCTCCTTCACGTCAACCAGCGTGGCCGAAGGAACGATGCGCTCACCGGGCCGGATATAGCGCTTCAACTCCCAGCGCCCGCCCGCCTGGAACACCTGCAGCCCGGGGAAGCCCGGGCCGATGCCGGCCGGGAAGATGCTGTAGGGAAAGGTCGGCGGCGCGACAACAGAGCCGTACTGCGTGCGGCTGGCGTAGTCCTCGTCGCACCACAGCGGGTTATCGTCACCCAGGCCGAAGGCGTAGTGGCGGATGGTGTCGATGGAGGCCTCCAGGTTCCACTGCGGGATGCGCAACGGCTGCCCGATCATCGCGCGCACCTCGGCGATATCTTCGTCGCGGATGCCGGTGGAGTACCTGAAATTCGTGCTCGCCTGCGGAGTCTCGGCCATGGTGGGTCCTTGCGTTGCGATACCTGCGCCGCACAGCGAAGGCGGCGGCAGAGGATCGTTGATTACTTGGGTTTCCTGACTGCGGGCGGGGCTTCCAGCGCGACAACCTTGCGTGCCGCCAGAGCTGCAATCGCAGCGGCATTCAGGCCCAACAGCTCGCCCAGCACGGCTTCGGTGTCCGCACCCAGGCGCGGCGGAGGCGCGGGCTGCGTGTTGTCGAGCCCGGCGATCTTGATCGGGTTGCCGACGACCTTGCGCGGGCCAACAGCCGGGTCGTTCACCGTCACCAGCATGTCGCGCGCCGCCACCTGCGGGCTCGCCATCGCCTGCGGCGTGGTGAACACCGGGGCCGCGGGCACCGTTTCGCCATGCAGCACGCGCACCACTTCCTCCCAGGTGCGGGTGGCCGTCCATGCCCCGACGATGACGTCGAGCTCGATGCAGTTCTTCACGCGGTCGGCCGAGCCGCGAAAACGCGCGTCGTCCACCAGGTGTTCGAGGCCGGTCGCCTTGCAGAAGCGCCGCCACACCGGGTCGCCGCCAACGCCGATGTTCACCCAGCCGTCGGCGGTGCGAAACGCGCCATACGGCGCGCTGGTGGCCGAGCGACCGCGCTTGTGGTCGATGCCGAAAAGCGAATAGGCATTGATGGCCTGCTCGTTGGCAAACACCATGGCGTCGTGCATGGCCACGTCCACGCGCTGCGCCTCGCCCGAGCGCTCGCGACGGAACAGGGCGGCCAGCGTGCCCATGACGGTGAGCATGGCGGTGTTCTCGTCGCCGATCGGCAGGCCGTTGTAGCCCGGCTTGTCACCTTCACCGGAGGCGCGGAACATCACCCCCGATAGGCCCTGCGCAATGACATCGAACGCCACCCAGTCGCCGAATGGCCCGGATGGCGCCACGTCGTCGTGCCCGAATCCGGACAGCGTCGAGTAGATGATGCGCGGGTTGTGCTTCTTGAGGGTTTCGAAATCGATGTTGCGCGCGCGCATGCTGGCGGGCTTCTGGTTGGTGAAGAACACGTCCACCTTGCCCACCAGTTGCAGCAGCAGCTCGCGGCCTTCGGGCAGGTCGAGATCGAGCACGATGCTGCGCTTGCTCATCATCAGGCGCAGCTCGCCCGCGCTGCGCTTCTCGCCATCCTCGCCGAACACGAACGGGCCCACGTTGCGCATGGTGTCGCCCGCGCCGTGCTCGACCTTGATCACCTCCGCGCCCAACATGCCGAGCATGAAGGTGACGTGATTGCCGGCGAGGTAGTTCTCCAGCGCGAGCACGCGAACGCCGGCGAGGGGACCGCTGACTTGTGGGGAGGTTGTCATGCAGCAGTCTTTAATTCGTCAGAGGGCAGCCGATAGAGCCGCGCCGCATTCAAGGCCAGCATCAGTCGCACCTCATCGGCCGGCACGCCTTCGAACTGTTTCGCATTGAGCGCCTGCGAGTTGGGCCAGGTGGTGTCGCCGTGCGGGTAGTCCGATGACCACATCTGCTTGTCCACGCCGATAAGTTCGCGCATGAGGATGCCGCAGCGATCCTCGAGGAACGTGTTGTAGACATTGCGGCGCAGGTATTCGCTGGGCAGCAATTCGAGCGTGAGTTTCTGCAGGAAGCGATGGCGCCGGTAGCTGACGTCGCCGCGC